>JBLFWU010000012.1:0-58373 GCA_047610985.1 Nitrospinales bacterium
GAATTTTCTCCTTTTTTCTAATTACCAAATTTTTCACACCTATTTTCAAATGCCTATTGATGGCTAGATGCATTTCTCTTATTTCCCCGATTAAGCCGCAGTGATGACACCGCGATTTTTTTATGATTAAATGAGTGTATCCATAAAAAATATTCCCTCTCATAATTGAAAGTGCCTACTGTGAAAAAATTAATTTTCTTCGTTATCCTTTTATTCTTAGTCATTTTCACCCCTACAGGATTCGCCCAGGAGCTTCTCGTACTCAGTGGAGAAAAATCTCAAAACTCCAAACGATGGCAGGAAGAAGTCTTACCAGAATATGGAGCAAGTACTCTGGAAAAAAACCTGCCTGTAAAGATTGTGCCTGTTAAGGGCAAACTTTTTCCGGAATGGATGGCGAAAGCTCTGGACGAAGAGCGCGTGGGAGAAATTTTTGGAACTCCCACTTTCATCATTTGGGACCCTAAAATAGAAAAAGAAATTGGTCGCATTGAAGGCTATACGCAAAAATCTCGATTTTTTTCGCAACTGAATGAAGCAATGATCCTAATTGAAAAAGGTCAGCATCCTGGGAAAAGAGAGGACTCTGGCCACCGTGAAGAAGGTTCGGGAGGGGAAACGCGCCAGGAGGAGGGCTCAGGTAATAGCAGTAATATCAGGGATCATATTTATAAAACCCTGGAAGAAGCCAAAAAGGCTTCGGAAATGCTGGGGTTGGGAGGGGAAACCCATTCTCACGAAACTGCAGAGGGAACCATTTATATGCCAGGGTCCACTATGTGATATTTTTTATCTAAAAAAAAACAGTACTAAGAGGTTCGCAGTAAACTCTGCGAACCTTTTTTTATGCCCTATCTAAATATTGGAACAACGAACCTCCTAAAAAGCTTGATATTCCACTTAGTAATTTGATAAATTGACATATTAAAATTACATTAATAAGCTAAGAATACACAGGGAGCCGTTGATGTCGGAGAAATATGAATTTGCAGGAATGCGCATTTTGATCATAGAAGATATGGTCGACAATGCCAACTTGCTTGCCAGAATAGCCGCAAAGCACAAATTAGAAATCGCAGTGGCCTACGAAGGTTTAAAAGGCTTGGATATGGTTCCCGAGTTTTGCCCTGACCTGATTCTGTTAGATATCGGGTTGCCAGATACCGATGGCTTTGAGGTTTGCAGTCGTTTGAAATCTGATAACCGGTTCAAAGATATTCCCGTAATTTTTATTACCGCTTTTACAGAATCGGCCAACGTGGTGAAAGGATTTTCCCTGGGTGCCTTAGACTACATCACCAAACCGTTTCGGTCTGCTGAGGTTATTTCCCGGATTAGTAATCAATTGCGTCTTAGAAAATTCCAACGAGAGTTGATTGCCAATGAAAACTTGTATCGGAATATTGTTAATCGAATTCCTCAATTGATACTCAAACTGGATGCGGATAAAAAAATCACATTTGCTAATCCATCTTTCCAGTTTTTGGGATATAACCCGAAAAGCTTGGTTGGACAACCTATCGAGTACTTGCTTGCGGCGAACAAGGAGGAATTGGCTGAAAAAATTGCGACCATGAATGTTGGGCCGCTAGCAGTACGCAACCTGGAAGTCGATTTGATTGTCGATTCCTCTGATTCAAAAAAATTCTTTATCGATGCTTCGGGGATTTGGGATGTTCCAGATGAAGATGTATTTGACAAGAAGATAAAAAAGAATTTCCTGGGAACACTATGTATCGGCAATACCACACCATCTAAATAAAGACCCGCCCATCAATTTGCGTTGGAAAACGCTCTCCAATCACGCACCTCTTCCCCATTTATCTGCCATTTTTCTGCATGTCCATCAGTAAAGCCAGGATTAAACTGAATAGAGCCATCGGGGTTATGAAAAATATTCTCGGAAACCACATCTTCTTCATTTTGTGTGAATGTGGCTCTGGTTCCGTTGGAAAAATGAATGTTAAAACCTAACAATCCCGTTTCTTCATTCGATAAGATTTCAAGAACCTGATAATTAGGCCATTTGTGAAACCGGGGAATTTCGTGAAACATCATTTTAAAATGGTTATGATTGACCAAAAAAGCTGTGTAAAAAGCAAGACCGTTAAGGACCATTTCGTCGACACTTACTTTTGATTTCTGTTGAGAGCTCTCGATGAATTTAAAAAAATCTTCTTCTGTTTCCCAGTCCGATTTGGAAACAGCACTCCGCAGATTTTCATCGAAAAACTGATCGATGCATTCGATCAGTTTAGTTTCACCAGCCTCTATAGCCTGCCGCTTCAATTCATCAAATTTGTCCTGAGCAGTCGGACCAACCCAAGAAAAAGCAAGACCGCTAGTAGGCCGTCCAAGACAACCAAATGGTTTGATCAGATAATCTTTATGCGAACCTGCCCTTAAAATATTTGCAAGCATTTCATGTGGAGCTGTCATTTCAATTCGGTGGCAATATAAGGTCAATTCTCCTCGACCCAACGACTTTTTATTTTTGTCATTGATCCGAATATTTTCTAAACCTTCGCCCTCTTCAAAAGCTATCCGCGAATCTTCATAGAATTCCCAATCCAAGTCTTCCGAGGCATCTACTCTTAAAAGAGTGCAAAGAACTTCAAACGAATTAAGATTGAGCGCTTTCATATAAAGATCGTGCAAGATGTCCGTATAGTTTTGGACCTTCTCTATGTATTTGGAGTCTTCTTCCATCGCTTAACCTGTGGATAAAGTTATTTCTTATATTTTAATATTTTGATCTAACAGTAAATAAAAGAATTTATACTGTTGCTAGACTAAACCATAGATGGCCCCATCACTTTAATAAATAATGCTAGAAGTTTTGGGTCAAAGTCATTTGCCATTTGCTTGGTCATGAGGGTCAAAGTATCCATTACAGTAAGAGCTTTTTTATAGGACCTGCGTGTTGTCAACGCATCGTAAACATCCATGATTTTACATATTCTGGCATGCATGGATATTTCATCCCCTGAAAGACCCTGCGGATAGCCTCCTCCTTTAAATTTCTCGTGGTGCTGCCCTGCCATATTAATAACTATATCTTTATAACAACACATCCCGGTCAGCATTTCTGCGCCCATAGGCGAGTGCGATTTCATCTGTTCAAACTCTTTATCATTCAGCTTGCCGTTTTTATTTATCAGGGTCGTATCTATTTTTGATTTCCCCACATCATGAAGCATTCCCCCGAGTCCGAGTTGCTTTACATCATCTTTAGGTAACCCCACTTTAGTTCCAAAAGTCATGCAATACAGGCCAACATTCACACTATGGGTATGAGTATAGTAGTCCTTGCTTGTAATTTGCGAGATACCGGCAAACCCTGCATCGGCTGTGGAAAGACAATCTTCCATCATATCCATAACTTCTTCCGATGATTCAAGGATTTTTGAGGAGGCATTGTAACTAAAAAACTCTTTCATTGCCCCCTGGGACACTTCATATATTTTTTTGGTTTTTGTTGCGATAGGAATATTCGGATTGTTCATTACGGAGCGTAAAGATTGCGTTGCATACTGGTAATACTTAAAAAGATCCTCTTCCCTAATATAGAAATCCTGATCGATCTCTCCTTCCTCTAACAAGCGTAGAACTTTGTCTTGATGCTTTGGGTCGGTGCTGGCAAATTTCACAAAGGTTTCAGAATCGGATTGCAAAAAAATGTCAAAGGAGTCGCCCGTTCCCTTAGCCAAAAATTCAATATTTATTGGGCGAAAACTATTTGAACCGGTATCAGAAGTCATAATAAAAAAAGGAAATTTTCCGCCAATAGCGGTATCAAACTAAATAAAAAGAACTTTAAATATTTTCCGGTAATTATATCACCAAAGGTTTTATCTTTGGTTAACCTTTTTATTCCATCTATCTTGCTATTCGCAAAAAATACCAATAACTTTTTAAATATCAAATACTTTGATACCCAGCATAAAAAAGATTGGGATGGAGGAACTTTAAAAGTACGCGGATGAGAAGGAAAAACAACGGGAAAAATCTTGTTATCTGCTGCAGTTATGGCAAAAGAATTCTTAAAAACTATTTGTCAGTTGACTCGCAAAGTGGAATGCTTTTGGTGGGATCGCTTAAAATCGTCCCTACTGTAGAAGTTTTAAATAATTCCTCTATCAAATCTATCGAATCATTCAGCCTTTTATGTAATCGGCAAAGGTTAGTTCCATGCGTTTTTAATTTTAAAGGACAACTTTTGATATGTTTTATAGGGTCCACTGCATTGATCACATTTAATAGCGGTAGATTTTCAGGCAAATGCGCCAACATATATCCCCCGTGCAATCCCTTTTTAGAATAAACCACTTCATGTTTTGCAAGCATCAATAGAACTTTTGAGAGATAGTGCTCAGGCACTTTGGTCAGCCTGGCAATCTCTGCTGTGGTATGAGGTTTTTCGGAACTTTGCGCAAGGCAAACCACCGCGCGAAGAGCGTACTCTGAAGTTTGAGATATCATAACAAATCACCAATAAAAGATAAAAAGACCTTGACATCTATTTTACCAGGTTTTATATTAATTGCAATTATAGATATAAACATAGTTTTATCTCTTTAGCTATTTCCCAAGACAAACTTAAGAGATCATATTATTTATTTTCAAGAAAATTTAAAAACCAACAGCACATCATATTAACAAGGAGTTTCGAGAATGACTATTTTTAAGCTAAATAAAACCTTTAAGGTTCTACCGCTATTGCTTATTGCGGGCTATTTGAACGGGGCAATGGCTTTTGCTGAAGTTGCAAAATTAACAACTGCCCCAAATGTTCCACCGTCCATCAAGCGAAGCAAAGCAACAACAGTGGTGGTTAACTTGCAAGCTAAGGAATACGTAGGAAATTTAACCGAAGATGTAAAATATGGTTTCTGGAGTTTTGGCGGAACCGTTCCAGGCCCCATGGCAAGACTACGTGTGGGGGATAGCGTTGAGTTCCATCTTTCCAATGCCAAGGGCAACACTCAACCTCACAATATTGATATACACGCCGTAAATGGACCTGGTGGAGGTGCCGCTTTCACTACGGTAGACCCTGGCGAAGAAAAGACTTTCACTTTCAAAGCCAAAGCAGCCGGTTTGTTTATTTACCATTGTGCAGCAGGCTCGATTGTCGACCACATTTCCAACGGCATGTATGGACTGGTTCTCGTTGAACCTGAAGGTGGGCTTCCAAGTGTCGACCGAGAATATTATGTTATGGAAAGTGAGTTTTTTGCTTCTGATCCTGAGGATGGGGTTGCATCTTTCGACATTCAAAGAGGACTTGATGAACACGCTTCTCATGTTGTTTTTAACGGCAAAGAAGGCGGCTTGCTCGGTGACAATGCTTTGAAAGCTAAAGTAGGTGAAACTGTTCGTATTTATTTTGGCAACATAGGCCCTAATAGCATTTCATCTTTTCATATCATCGGTGAAATTTTCGACAAGGTTTATAACGATGGAGGAATTGGTGGTGCCATAGGAAAAAACATTCAAACCACTCTGGTGCCTTCCGCTGGTGCTACTATTGTTGAGTTTAAAGTCGATACACCCGGAACTTATGCCCTGGTTGACCATAGTATCTATCGTGTAGCAAAAGGTGCTATTGGCCATTTGGTGGTAGAAGGAGATAAAAATCCCCAAGTAATTCGACAAGGAAAATAAGAACTTCCATAAACCATAACACTACTATCTAAAAGCCCTGATGACTACTCATCAGGGCTTTTTCTTTTTAACAGATCCGCCTTTCAAACCTTCTTGTAAGATATCTCCAACCCACCCGACTATTAATTGATTGCAAAGATCATTTAGGTTGAAGACCCGACACTAATAAAGTAAATTCATCTCAAACATTTCCATCTCAGTAATATAAAAATACTAGGAGACTGCTTCATGAAGGCATCCGATTTATTTGTACGTTCTCTCGAACATGAGGGAGTCGAGTTTATTTTTGGAATCCCAGGCGAAGAAAACCTAGATTTTCTTGAGTCCCTTAGGGAATCTAAAATCAAATTAATTCTAACCCGTCATGAACAGGCAGCCGGATTTATGGCCGCAACCTATGGCAGGCTGACAGGAAAAGTAGGTGTTTGCCTTTCTACCTTAGGACCGGGTGTCACCAATTTTGTAACCTCAGCTGCCTACGCACAACTTGGGGCTATGCCTGTACTTATGATCTCTGGACAAAAACCTATTAAGAAAAGCAAACAAGGGCAATTCCAGATTATCGATGTAGTCGAGATGATGCGACCTCTGACAAAATTTACCAAACAGATTGTCCATGGCAACAATATTCCTGTTTTAGTGCACGAAGCAATGCGCTTAGCACGAGAGGAACGCCCAGGTGCTGTTCACCTTGAATTGCCAGAAGATATTGCTGCCGAAGAATGCGACACCAAACCTTACGACCAAGTCTATTTCCGTCGCCCACAAGCTGATGGCAAAACCATCGACAAGGCCTGCGAAATGATTAAGCAGGCGAAAATGCCGCTTATCCTGATTGGTGCTGGAGCTAACAGAAACCGTACCAGCGAAGCACTGAAAAAACTTATAGACAAAACGGGGCTGTATTTCTTTGACACACAAATGGGAAAAGGTGTTGTTGACGAAAGAGTATCTACCTTCCTGGGAACAGCGGCTCTTTCAGCAGAAGACTACCTGCATTGCGCCATCGACCGCGCTGATTTAATTATCAATGTCGGCCACGATGTCATCGAAAAGCCACCTTTTTTCATGTCACCTGATGGAACTAAGGTCATCCATGTAAACTATTTTTCCGCCAAAGTAGATGAGGTTTATTTCCCGCAACTAAGTGTGGTCGGAGACATAGCCAACAGTATCGATCGACTGGCTGAGAAAGTTGAAAAATGCAAAAACTGGGACGGTGCTTATTTCCAACGTGTCAAAGAGGAAGTAGAAGCCCACGTTAAAAAAGGAAGTGACGACAAAAGGTTTCCAATCATTCCGCAGCATTTGGTAGCCGAGGTCAGAAAGGTCATGCCTGACAATGGAATCATTGCGCTCGACAACGGAGTTTATAAAATCTGGTTTGCTAGAAACTATAAAGCCTATCAATCCAACACGGTTCTGCTGGATAACGCCTTAGCTACAATGGGTGCAGGCTTGCCCTCGGCAATGGGAGCTAAAATTGTTCATCCCGATAGAAAG
Source organism: Nitrospinales bacterium (assembly GCA_047610985.1). Lineage (GTDB taxonomy): Bacteria > Nitrospinota > Nitrospinia > Nitrospinales > VA-1 > UBA8687. The sequence goes on from JBLFWU010000012.1 coordinate 7,171, forward strand.
GTAATGGCGATTTGCGGAGATGGCGGGTTTATGATGAACTCACAGGAACTTGAAACCGCCGTCCGGTTAAAAATGGATTTGGTAGTTGTCATCCTTCGCGATGATGCATATGGAATGATCAAATGGAAGCAAGCAGGAATGGGATTTCAAGATTTCGGATTGGACTATGGGAATCCGGATTTTGTAAAGTATGCCGAGGCCTATGGCGCTCACGGGCATCGCGTGCAGTCCAGCGACCATCTTTCAAGCCTTTTAAATGAGTGTGTGAATGGATCCGGGGTTCATATAATTGAAGTACCCGTCGACTATTCCGAAAATGAAAAAGTATTGATAGACGAATTAAAATCAAAAACCTGCATTTTATGAGTGCCATCTAAAAAAGGATGTTCCCATGACTGAGAAACTAAAAGTCCATTCACCTTATGATGGACATTTGATAAAAGAAATCGATATGGATGATGAGGCTCGCATAGAGCAAGCCCTTGCCACTGCCCACGGACTGGAACAGAAAAAGCCACTTCCAACGCCGGAGAGAATTGCCATCCTTAATAAAACAGCCGACTTGGTTGAAGCAAAGGCAGAAGAATTTGCCCGACAATCTGCAGAAGAAGGCGGAAAACCCTTAATCGACTCTCGAATCGAACTCGCTCGTGCAGTGCAGGGTATACGGGAAGCCGCTAACTCGATCGGCCAACTGACGGGACATGAAATTCCCATGAACTTGACAACGTCTGCTATGAACCGAATGGCATTCACTACCCGCGAACCCATTGGTGTCGTTGCTGCAGTCAGCGCTTTCAATCACCCTTTCAATTTAATTGTTCATCAAGTTATACCAGGGGTAGCCGTGGGTTGCCCGGTGATTGTCAAACCTGCACGCACGACTCCTTTGTCCTGTTTAAATTTGGTCAACTGCCTTTACGAAGCTGGCTTACCCAAAGAGTGGGTACAAGTTATTATCTGCAAAGGTTCCCTGGCTGAAAAAATTGTCACCGATCCGAGAGTCTCTTTCCTTACGTTCATTGGCTCCGGGAAAGTAGGTTGGGGCTTAAGGTCTAAGTTGGCCGCAGGCACACGTTGCGCATTGGAACATGGCGGTGCTGCACCGGTCATCGTAGAGGCCGATGCCGATATTGATGATGCTCTGCCTTTACTTGCAAAAGGTGGGTTTTATCACGCCGGGCAGGTATGCGTTTCAGTGCAGCGCGTTTTTGTTCATGAAGACATTGTAGAAGAATTCTCCAGCAAACTGGTTGCACTAGCAGAAAAATTAGTAGTTGGCGATCCCCTCGATGAGAAAACAGAAGTTGGCCCTTTGATTCAGGAAGGGGAAGTAGAGCGTATCCATAAATGGGTAGAAGAAGCAAAAGCAGCTGGCGGCAAAATTTTAACGGGCGGCAAAAAAATTGGTAAAACCTGTTATGAGCCAACGGTAATTCTGAACCCACCGTACAATGCCAATGTCTCCCAATGTGAAATTTTTGGTCCAGTCATCAATATCTACTCCTACAAAAACAGGGCCGATGCCATCAAGCTTGCCAATGACGTGCCTTTCTCATTTCAGGCGGCAGTTTTTACCCGCGATATCAATGCTGCTCTACAGTCAGCTAAGGATTTGAACGCTGCTGCTGTAATGATAAACGACCATACCGCATTCCGGGTCGACTGGATGCCATTTGCTGGAAGAAAATCTTCCGGTCTCGGCGTGGGTGGAATTCTACCCAGCATGATTGAAATGACAGAAGAAAAATTAATCGTGTTCAGATCAAAACTGATTTAAATAATGGGGGAATAGTCTTTGGCTATTTCAAATCTGCCGCGCACCTGAATCCTGTTCCATCAGATCGCAACAGAAAATGCGAGTCCATTCGATTTGCCAATCTCATTTCTGACGCCTTTTTATTCCAGCTACCCCCTCGATTCACTTTCTGCGTTATAGAATATGAACCTACACAATCCACCCCGCTACAGGCATTGAGTTCTGGACGTGATCCCCGGGGATTCTCATCAGGACTTATTAGATAGTAGTTTTCATTAACCGGCATCCAGTCAAAAACCCATTCACCTACATTCCCAGCCATATCGTAAAGCCCATACGGGTTGGGCGGAAAAGAACCCACTGGGGCCGTATGTTTAAACCCGTCCTTTAAGTTCGTATCGCGGGAATTCAAGTCGCATTCGCTATCACAAAAGTTGGCCTCTTTCCCTGTCATAGTATCTCCCCAATAATACTCGCTTGTTGTTCCCGCCCGAGCTGCGAACTCCCATTCCGCTTCTGTTGGCAAACGATATCCTTCTTTTTTGCAATAATCTCGCGCATCTTCCCAAGTAACACTGTCAGTCGGCAAGTCTGCGCCAGGAAACTGGGAAGGATTATTCTTCATGATATTTTGGAAAAATTTTTGTCGGACTTCATATTTCCCTATTTTAAAGGAAGACAAGCATACTTTATGGGCCGGTCGTTCATCTGGACCTCCCGAATTACTTCCCATTTGAAAACAGCCTTCATTAATTACAACCATTTCATCGGTCGGTTTTCCCTGTTGTGCTGAGATCGTCATTTTCTGCACAACTGCTTTCAGAGCGGTCACCTGCTCTCGAGTCGCTGTCGGAATGCCATGGTATTGAATTCGGTGTCTGCTTTTGAGCAACAATTCCATTTTACCCGAGCTCACAATAAAAACCCGGAAATGAGGAACCGGGGCTATCGCATCGTCCTTTACAAATTGACTGATATCCTCATCAACATGGTCTGCATCAACATAACCCGATTCATCAAGAACCATGACCGTTTCATCCACAAGTTCTGCCTTGCGACCCTTCGAACTCCCTTTTGCAAAAACCATAATATTGCGACCTCGAGATTCTGGCATAGCAAGAATTCTATTGAGAAGCATTTCCGCCTCTTGAAATTTTTCCAGCTTTACTTTTGTATCTGCCTGGGCACGGAGAACTTTATAGTTATCAGGGTCTTCTTCAAGCACTTGTCCAAAACTTTTCTCTGCTTCCTGATACTTACCTAAAGCAAAAGCCTTCTCACCACTTGCAAAAATTTCATCGATACCCTGAGCATACACTGCCACAGATGAGAACAATAAAATCAGAAGCTGTACAACCGATGCTGTAATTAATTTTTTTGATAAATATTTCATTTTGGGATTCCTATCATTTAGCATTTTCAAAAACTACAGGCCATAAAAACACAAAGGCCGTGCCCCCCCCCTTCTACAAGATTGACCCTGATAGAGCCATTTGCCTCTTCTACCAGCTTTTTAACAATAGACAAGCCCACACCCGTATTTTCAAATTTATCTCCTGCTTCCAGAGTTTGAAACATTTGAAATATCTTTTCATGGTATTCAGGAGATATACCGGGCCCATTATCCGCAACTGTGAATTCATAAAATCCGCCTTTTCTCTCTGATGAAATTACCAACTTTTTGTTCGCACTGGAATTATGCTTGATGGCATTACTTATCAAATTTGAAAAAACCTGACTCAGCTTAATAGAATCTGTCGTGAAAATTGGCATATCAGGTTTGACCTCCAAATTCACATCGTCGCCTGCATCAATGAGACCCATAATTTCATGAATCAAGGTATCAACTTTTATTGTCTTCCCCTCGGAGGAGCTATCACCCGCTCTTGAATATTCCAAGATACCCTGAATCAGGGCATCCATATTTTTCACGCTTGCCTCAAGGCGACCCAGATTATCCCGAACCTCATCTGCAACATTCTCACCCAAGTCATCTTTAATCCAACGGGTTAAATGGCCTATACCTCTTAAGGGGGCCTTCAAATCATGCGAAGCAATATTTGCAAACTGAGCCAAATCTTCATTAGCTCTATTTAATTCTATTGTCCTTTGCTTCACCTCTTTTTCAACCACCTTGGTTCTCATCAAATTCATTTCAAATATCATAGCCAATAAAAACAAAACAGCAAATACGGCTCCACTCGCAACCACAGGAAGTTTAAGGCCCACGCCTCCTTTAAAATTTTTGGCCTGCCAAACCAAAAACCAGGGGCGGCCTGCAATATTAACGGAAAAGGTCAATTCCATTGCCTTATCATTAATTAAAGTTCCATATAAGTGGTTCTTTTCATCGACACCAACACCTTCATATATAGTCAGGTTTAAACCTCTGGCTGTTTCAACCTGCATTATGTCTTCAATCATTTCCTCAATGAAATAAATACCAACGATAAACCCTACAAACAGTTCTCTTCGTTCAACAAGAGACTCGGGAACTTTATTACCTTGGTAGTGAGGATAAAAAATAAGGAATCCAGTGCCGCTTTTATCTTCCTTCACAAGTGCAATGCGTGACGAACTCATCACTCTTCCACTTTCCAAAGAACGAATAAGGGTTTTCCGATGGGTTGAGTTACTGGAAAGGTCGAAGCCCAAGGCAGCTTTATTTCCTTCCATCGGGTGAACATAATAGGCAGGGTAGTAAGGCTCACGTATCTCCGCCCTTATCATTTCTCCTTCCTTAGAACGCTCAGAAAACTGAAAATCTCTTAGCCCATCAGACCGGGCTTTCTCCTCATACTCCTGTCTCTTCGCATGGGGTACTTTGGGCACCCACTCCAGGGCTTGAATATAATTTTGATTTCTTATGATGGATTCTGTAAAAATACGAAACTCTTCCCGGCTAACAAAATTAGAAGATCGAAAAAGAGCTATGAGGCTGTCTGAAATTTTCTCATTCAAATCGATTTTCGAAAGGACGGCCAAATTCATAATTTGAACCTTATTTTGAAAACCGACATACCACTGGGTTTTTTGCTTGTCCCAGATCAAAACGAACACGGACCCAGAAATCAAAAAAGCGATTAGCAAAATAATTTTTGTTTGCCTGGTGATAATATAGAGACCCTTAAAAAGTTAACGAATAATAACCTTAGACCATACTTCTATTGTTTAATTATAGTTTAGCAGGGGAGCACATTAAACAGGTTAAAAGAGTTTCTTTGACCTAAGTAATTGAATCCACCCAGCTTTCAACTTTCAGATCTCTACATGCATACCAATAAAAACAAACTTTCAAATGAATCATAACTACTTCAAAAACAAATTTTTAAAATATGCGTTAGTGCTTTTACTATTAACACCCAGTTGCACCAACATCGGCGAAGACCCATTGAACCTGCGTGTCGGGGCAGAACCTTCTGCGAAAATGCGGAATGATAATGGCATTGAACATTATAAGGCGGGTAGAAATTTTGATGCTCTCTTGCAATTCAATCAGGCAAATATGGCAGACCCCACCTCAGGAGAAATCCATTTCAATTTAGGCCTGGCTCTTTGGAACGAAAACAAAAAAGAAAAAGCGACCAAGCATTTCAAACAAGCCCGAAAGCTGGCAAAAGGAAACCCGTCTATCCTGGAATCCCCTTTCATAAACAAGGTTTTGAAGGGCAATTAAAGCTTTACCCTCTATATAGAATTTACTTTATATTCGATTTGTCACCATTTGCATGTGCAAAGCTTGTAAGTAGAATGGGGCCCTTTTCCAGTTGAAGTTTGAACTGCCATGTTAAAATTATTTAAACGCAGAAAAAAAGCATTGATGTGAAAATAAATCTCAACCTATCGCCCCAAATCAAATGAAAGTAATCCCACCTTCAGAAATCTCCCCAGACCTACTAGAGTTACTACAGAAGAAAAAGGTTGTAGAAGAGCAACGCATCGCACAGCAGGGCTTTGGAAAACCTATCATATCGACTGAGTGTAACGGAAGACGACTTGTAGCAATCGGCAGTGAAATTTTTGATGCTGGAAATTGCAAAACATTTCATGAAGTACTTCCTGCATATCTTAGGGTGCTTTTAGATGAGGAGTGGATAAAGAAGGAACTTGAAAAAGAACTAGCAACTCGGCATCCAATACTCCAATGGCACAACGCTATGATTGCCTATCAGAGAAAAAACATACCTGATAAAATTCAAACAGCTTCTACCCTGGGAGCAATATCTGCTTTATTGGGTCTTTCTTATAATCTCTACCTCATGGCTCATAACTCAGAGTTGCAGGAGAAGTTAATTAAGCGGCTAAAAGACCTTAATCAATTTTTGGGAGCCCATTATGAGACACAAGTAGCAGCATTTTGCATACAAGCAGGGTTTGAGATAACCCTTGAGGATGAAGATGACCCCAACTCCAGTCACTGCGAATTTACGGCAACAAATATTAAGAGTAGTCGCAAATTTTCCGTTGAGGCCAAAGCTAGAACCCATGGTAAAAATTCAGGAGCAATCTCCAGCCAACTATACAGTGCACTAAAGAAGAGTGCGGTATACGAAAGAATTATTTTCATAAATATAAACAGCCCTGAAAAAACTACAGACCTCGGGCCAGCCAAATGGACGCATGAAGCTATCGCCTCTATTAGAGGTGCTGAAACAAGACTCAAGATAAAAGGGAACGATGCTCCTCCCGCTTATGTTTTACTTACAAACCAGCAAAACGCTTGCGACTTAAATAATATTGGATTTGATACAGGAGCTATCGCAGAAAGTTTTAAAATTCCAGACTTTCGAGTTGATTATCCTTTTGCTAATTTAAAGAAGGCTGTTCATTCAAGGGACAGACATAAAGAAGTAACAGATATATTCGAAGCCATTAAAAGACATCATAAAATTCCTTCCTCATTTGACGGATAAATTCCTGAGAACCTACCCAAACTATGATGAATTAATTGATATCTCTCAACTTGCGAAACTATACTGTGAATGCTTGACCTATCATGCGATGAAAACGCAAAGATAAAGTGAGTAAAATCTAAAAGCCAAAAATTCAACCTCAATATCATAATGTTTGCTATTGACCCAGACTGTGTGAAAACTCGAAAAGAAAGACTCTCCACAGAAAACCGACTTCACGAGAAGCTCGTAGAGCTACGATCGACATATTAGGAAGGGGTCAGACACCCTCTATTTAGAGGTGGTTTTGAGTTTTCACACAGTCTGGACCGAACGAAGACATGTCGCTATCCGACTGCGATTTCGCCTATATAAACCAGTTTTTTGGGTAGGCTCTCCAGCAAAACAACCCCATACGCGAACACCCTTTATATTGGCTTAAATTCTTTCAGCCCCAGTCTTTGGATTCTTGTGGTGAGGGTGGTGGGGGGAATATCTAACAACTCCGCAGCTCCTCCCACCCCAAAAATTTTCCAACCAGTCTGATTAAGGGCCCTTAATATATTTTCACGCTCAAATTTTTTGATCTCGTAAAAGGTTGAGACTCTGCCTTGCATTGGAATTTCTTTGCTAATTTTTTTTTGATTTAATAATTTTTTGTTGGCTGGGTTATCTGGCAAATCGAGACTCAAACGTCCCGACTTGGAAATGATCACCGCCCTCTCAATCACATTTTGCAGCTCACGAATATTTCCAGGCCATGGATAGTTTTCCATATGAATAAGGTTTGCTTTCGACAGCTTAATTCCATTTCGATTAAATTTTTTCTCAGCACGCTTTAAAAAATGGACCGCCAGCAATGAAATATCCATTTTTCGCTCTCTTAATGGAGAAACCTCCAAAGGAAAAACATTTAGGCGATAAAACAGATCTTCCCTGAAGTTTCCTTTCGCCATCTCATTCTTCAAGTTCTTATTGGTTGCTGCAATAATTCTTACATTCGCTTTTAGAGTTTTTTCGTCTCCCACACGCTCAAAGGTTCCTTCTTGTAAAACTCGAAGCAGTTTGCTTTGCAGATCCAAAGGGATTTCGCCCACTTCATCCAGGAACAAGGTGCCCTCATCTGCCAATTCAAACCTTCCCACCCGATCTTTGATAGCGCCTGTAAAAGCGCCTTTCACATGGCCAAAAAACTCACTTTCGTATAGTTCCCGGGGAATGGATGCGCAATTTACCCTTATTAGAGATCGATTCGATCTTGGGCTTTGACGATGGATTTCATTCGCTATGAGTTCTTTGCCTGTACCTGATTCGCCAGAAATCAAAACATTAGCATCGGTGTTCGCAACCATTTCAATTTGTTTCAAAATATTTTGCAACGAATGGCTTTGACCTATGATTCCACCAAAAGATTGAAGCTCCATCACTTCTTCACTGAGATATTCATTCTCCAACTCTAATTGTTTTCTTAGTCGTTGAATTTCATCAAAGGCGCAGGCATTCACTTCTTCCATTTTTTTACGTGCAGAAATATCTCTCCCGAACCCCACTGCATATTCTTTACCATCGAATTCAACAAAGCTTACGGTGACTTCCACCGGGAAAATTTCACCCGTCCTAGTTTGGTTTCGAACCTCAAAAGAAATGTTCCGATCTCTTCTCAGTTCTTTCCAAAACTGTTTCCAGGTTTTTTTATTGGAATCCGGGTTGATGTCTTGAATGGTGAGGCCGATCAATTCATCTTCCAAATACCCCAGGCGCTTGCAGGCCGAATCGTTTGCCTTCAGGATAACCCCCTCGGAGTCATGAAAAATGATTACATCTGCCGAATTCTGAATGGTGAATCGAGCCAGCTCCAGTGATCTTTCCTTTTTTATATCCTTTGCCACCTCTCGCTCCCTTCCAAAATAGAAACTTTACCTTTCGCCCAGAATATACGGATTTAAGTATCTTTACTACTTAATTTCGTTTTTAACTGTTTTGAGTAGCTATGCCCGTCCATCTACAGAATCCATAAACACCTATAAAATAGAGATGTTTTTGAGTAACAATATTTTGGCACGATATCTGCTCTATAGATGATAATTGGCTAATCAATAAAAGGAAGGACACAAAAAATGACAACCACAAAAATCAAACTGAATGGATTGGATCATTTGGCTTTAAATGTAAAAGACATGAGCCGTGCAGAAAAATTTTACACTCAGGTGCTTGGGTTTCCCGTTATCCATAGAACCGAGACCAAGGCAGGATTGAAACATATTGAAATCGACACAGGTAATGTAGCTATCGCATTATTTGAGTCTCCCGATTTAGATTTAAAGACAGCCCACAAAACCATGACCGATGACGGCTATCTGCACTTCGCTTTCGGTGCTTCTTACGATCAATTCGATGCCACTATGCAGGCTCTTAAGGAAGATGGTGTCCTAATGGACGGAGAACCACGTGACTGGGGACAAAGTGTTTCAGTATATTTTCGCGACCCCGATGATCATCAACTGGAAATAAATTTCTCCAAATAAGAAAGACCCGTTAAAGCTAAAAAAGGAATGGGATCATGATAAAAAATGACACATCACTGGAAATAAAAATTTATCCCCCTGAGACACAGGCAGCAGGTCAGTTTGATGGCGGCCGTATCACCGAAATCAAACTCATCGGGTTTCCTCATGAGGGACCTGCGATTAAAAACCTGGGCCCACTCTTTTACTGGGCATGGGCCACAGCCAAGGAATATGGGAAAATCGGATTACACCCTCATCAGGCTTTTGAAATTATGAGCTACGCTCTGGAAGGGGAGATCGGGCATTTCGATACGTTGGGAAACCGTAGTCGAGTGCAGGCTGGGGGCGCCCAAGTAATGCAGGCTGGCTCTGGTATCTCTCACGAGGAAGAAACGGTAGGAGAGTTAAATAATTTTTTTCAAATCTGGTTTGACCCAGGTGTTCAACAGGCGCTCCACAATAAACCTACTTATAACGAATACAAACATGACGATTTCCAAATAGAAAAACGAGATGGAGCTACTACCAAAACTATCCTTGGAGAAAAATCACCGATCTTTCTTCAATCTGAAGCTAGCATGAAAGATATCTCCATTAAGGATGGGCATAAATTTCAATATCCTCTCAATTCGGGAAAAACTCTGGCGCTAGTGGTTATTTCAGGGGAAGGTATTTTGTTCGACCTTCAGACTGGCACGAAACATTATCTTAACAAGAAAGATTTTGCCCTGGTTCATGCGAAACACCATGGAGAATTCTCTATTCAGGCAGAGTCGCCTTTTCGCCTGGCCACTGTTGAAGTGCCTGCACAGGTAGACTACCCATTGTACCGAAACCGATAACAAGGAAAATATTATGAAAGCATTTTTTCAAACAGATGAAAACATCAATAACCTTATCATCCGAGTGATGCTTGGAGTCGTTGTGTTTCCGCATGGGGCGCAAAAACTTCTTGGCTGGTTCGGCGGGTATGGATTAGAAGGAACCTTGGGGTTTTTTACAGATACGCTAGGTGTCCCTTTAATCATCGCCATATTAATTATTCTAGGCGAATCGTTAGGAGCGTTGGGGCTGATAACTGGGTTTCTAACCCGGTTTTGCGCAATAGGGGTTCTAATGATTATGTCTGGAGCCATCGTTATGTCGCATGGAGCTAATGGATTTTTTATGAACTGGTCAGGCAAGCAAGCCGGAGAGGGTTTTGAATACCATATCCTGGCTATTGCTTTATGTATTCCATTACTAATCAGTGGTGGGGGCAGATTTTCTGCTGACGGCTTTATCGCAAAACGATTCTCCACTCTAATGGGTGACAAATCTTAAATCATTTTCCAAACTCATTCTAAAAGGACTCATCATGGAATTTTCAGATACAATTCAACAGCGCCAGTCTGTCAAATCTTACCAGACTGACAAAGTCATCAGCGACTCCGAACTAGATGGATTAATGCAAGAAGTTGTACTGAGCCCCAGCTCATTCAATCTGCAACATTGGAAGTTCGTAGCTATTAAAAGCAATTACACCAAATATAAGATAAAGGAAGCCGCCTGGGGACAAGAACATGTAGAAAGCTGTTCATTTTTAATTGCTGTTTGTGGAAAATTAAACGCCTTTGAAGATGCACCCGTTATCTACCAAGATGTCGACCCAAGCATAAAAAACAAAGTTTTACCCATGATCAAAAATTTTTATGAGAATAAAGAACAACTACAAAGAGACGAAGCTATTCGAAGCGCCTCACTGGCCGCAATGACCCTTATGTTTGGCGCAGTCAATAGAGGCTGGGACACTTGCCCATTGATCGGATTTGATCCCAAAGCAGTTTCAAACATATTAGAGCTCGATGAATCTCATATTCCGGTAATGCTACTGACCCTTGGCTATAGGAAGGAAGACCCCCGCCCTAGGTCTCCACGAAGACCCATTGCCGAGGTAGTTAAAATTGACACGCTCAAGGGACCGGGGCTGATGGCTTAATTTTTGAAGTTCATCCCGAACCCGTAAACGCATTTTCAGATAGACCGCAATCTCTGAAGCCTTCTAAATTTTTCTGTACTATGAAAAACCTGCGCCCTTTTGCAGAATTAATGGAGCGCCTCCTGAGACCCACCCCCCCATAAAAGCATCCGCCTAACCTCTTGAATTTTTTAGGTTTTGGGTTTATTCTGAATTCGGGTTAGACTTTATTTCCGAGGCATGGTTCTGAATGCCTCGCACCTTGTGCAGAGCCTAGGATGAATGAACTCTATTTAGCGAATCGCAACATTTCTGAAACGTATCGACAAAAACTTCAGGAAAAAAAATCAATTCTTTCCCCGTCAGAAACATTTTCTGGCGAGACAGATATAAATCCACAGAAATATTATTTGGATTTCAAAGATCGCGCCTTGAGGTTTGTCCACAATGAGACCGAACTTCTAAAAAATGAATGCCTTCAATCTGACAACTCTCACCTTATCTTGCTCAAGCAAACGGCATTGGTCGACACTATTGTTCAAGCCGCCTTTACTTCAGCACTATGGTTTTTTAATCAACAAAATAAGCAGGACTTAGACGAGAAAACAGCTCCCCTCGCCATTTTGGCTCGTGGAGGTTATGGCCGAGAGGAAATGTATTTTCGATCCGATGTAGATATTCAGATTGTTTCCCAGGCTTCTTTGGAAGATGAGAAAAAGAAATGGGCCGAAGAAATCATCGGCCATTTTGAATACCTTTTTATTTTTCAAGATATTTTTCCAGCCTCGGGTAATTCTTGCTACACCGAAAATAAATCTTTTGAAAAAGATCTTAGCCAAGAAAACATAACGCAGTTTCTTGCCCTACTGGAACACCGTTTTGTTACCGGAAATATTTTTGTCTACAAAGAATTCAATAGCTCAATTAAAACCGTAAGCCTGATGCATCAGGATGAAATCATCAAGCATTGCCTGAGTCACAGAGGCAACTATGAAGTTCAAAACACCGTATTTAAGCAGGAACCCGATATTAAAGAAGAACTGCAGAGATTATATTGGGCTCTCGCTTCTGTCCGCATAATTCAAAAAATTGAAAAGACCAATCAGTTTGAATTGTTAAATGACCTATTTGCCAAAAACTTGATAAGCCCGCTAGCGTTCAAAAGTATGCAAAAGGGGCTCAATTTCGTATCGAAAGTACGCCTGCTCTTGCATACCCTACAACAAGGAGCGCATAGGGATGTGATGAGCTATGAAGTAAGGGAAAAAATAGCGGAGTCAATGGGCTACAAAGTGAGAGCCTTCTTCCAGGAATATTTCTTTGAAGCAGTTTACCCGCTCAAACGGTTCAGCCGCAATCTCTACTGGGAAAGTATGGCTGCCGATACGAAAAAGCAAAAAAATCTTTCTGAGTATTTTTCCTTAAACACCCAGAACCAGATTTTCTTTGAAAAAGAACCTGAGGTTTTATTTTCCAATAATTCTCTCTGGTTTTTTAAAGTTTTCATATGGGTCGCAGAAAGAAATTACCATCTGTCCTACGAAGTGATTCGGGCCGTCGAGCAGCATATCGATCAGGCTTATCCCATTTTTACTGACGAAACCTCCAATCAGGAAATCCGGAATTGCTTCAAACGGATTATTCGAGGAAAATATTTTTCAAAAGCCCTTCGTCTCTTGCACGAGTTTGGGATACTCGAAAACTTTTTGATTCCCGAATTTAAAAATCTTCGAGGTCTGCTGCAAGATATCTACGTCCACAAGTTTCCTACCGATGTTCACATTCTTTCAGCTTTGGATGTCTTGAACGAATTGGAATTTCGGGACACTGCCGACCCTTTTCTTGCAGAACTTTACCACTCACAAAAGGATAAAACTGCCCTCAAACTTGCAGTGTTGCTGCACGATATCGGGAAAGGTGTCAAAGTAGGAGACCAGAATGAAGAACTGGTAGGGGCTCGGTTGATCCCCAAAATTTTAGAAAAGCTCGGGTATGACGATAAACCAAAACGTGTGGAAGACATTGCCTTTTTGGTTGAAAAACACCTGACTCTGTATGACCTCATGTTGCTCGACCCCGAAGCAGATGACACCTATGACATGGTACTCGACCTGGTTAACCATGACAAAGAGCGGCTAAAAATGCTGGTGCTACTTACCCATGCAGACCGCGGTGGAACCAAGATGAATATGTCCTCCACCCAGATTCAACAATTGAAACTTTTTTACCAATACACACTGCACCACAAAAAACGTGAAAGCGTGCCAAACACCATTAAGCTTGAGTTTTTAAAAATGGTGCGATTGCCTCGCGAGCTGCAGTCACAACTAGAAATTTATTATAAATTCAGTCAGTCCAAAAAACCATTCATGGCCGAAATGTTGTTTAATCCAGGCCAGCCTTCTGATTTGATCGTTTGCACCCAAGACACTCAAGGGTTTCTTCATAAAGTGTCTGCCGTTCTTGCGTACAATCAACTCGACATAGTACAAGCCAATATCCAAACCATGAAAGATAAAGTATTCGATGTCTTCAAGGTGATCAATTCTTCAGGTCAGCCTATCGATTATGGTGATTTCTTTTTCATCCAGAATCGAATCCAGGAAGATTTGCAAAGGATTTTTATAGAGAAGCAACCCCTGTCTACCGTTTTCAACGGCAGAACTTTTGGAAGTAATGTAGAAAACACACGCTTTCAAAATATTAAGTTGAAAATGAAAACAATAGGACGCTCCGTAAAACTGGCTACACATAACCTTCCCGGCACATTTATGATGGAGACAAAAGTATTTGCCGATGCAAATATGGAGTGCCAGAAAGCAGTCCTTCATACACATCAAGGCACGGCTTCTAATGTATTTTATTTGCGCCCGAAGGATGTATCAGAAATAATGAACCATGAGGATCATTTCATAAAAGCTTTCACTAAAGCTCTGACACCGCTTCTCACCGGAAAGTCTATCTTTTTGCAAGAGGAAATTAAAAATTAAAAAACAACAATCATTGATAATAATCTTGCTGCTGATATTTTCAGTATCGGTCAGTCTATCATTCACTCATAGCTCAGAAGCAGAACCCTATGACCTTGCGCTCAAGAAAGCCCTTGAACTTGATAAAGATGGTTTTTACGAGGAGGCAATAGAATATTGGGAACAATCACTCAAAGGTTCGCCAACAAATATCAGACTTTACTCCAGTCTAAAAATATCTGGAACCTATACCCATCTGGGCAATCTGTTTCGAGCTGAAGAGGTTTCCCAGGCTCTTACAGAAAGCCATCCAAGCTATTATGAGTCCTGGTTCAACTATGCCAATGCTTTAGGTGCCCTAAAAAAATACTCCCAAGCCGTATCTGCATTCAAAAAAAGCATCGAGATAAAACCCAAAGAAGGATTAGGAAAGGTTGGCCTTGCATTCGCTTATTTTGGCGATGAAAAACCCCACCTTGCCATTGCGGAGCTCAAGGGTGCTATGAGAATTTTTAAAGCCAACAAAAATATTTCCTGGTACCGCGATTGCCGTCTAGCAACTAATCAGATAAAAGGGTTTGCCAGGTTCCCTCCAAAGTTTGCCGACCTCTGGCTTGAAAAAAACCTAAAACGAGTTCAAAAAACTTTTGAAAATTCGGTTCTAGATTTCAAAAGCATTCTCGAAGCCAATTAAACATCAACACCCTATTTCGTAAACAGATACCTTCTACAACCTCCTCCGAACGTCGTTGCGAACGAAGTGAAGCAATCCAGCACAATAAAATCATCTCTCATTTTAGTAGAATTAGGAGACGTTCAAAAGGATTAAACAATCAAAGTCTGGATCGCCACGCTCCTTTCAGTCCCTCGCCGTGACATGTGGAGGGGGTTATGAAGAGGATTTTCTTGCAGGAGAAATTCTGTACGTTTCAATATTAAAAATTTTTAATACAAAGTTAATATTGTTTTAACTTTCATTTTATATACTGGCTACAGTACTTTTTCTCCTCCTTTCTGGGGGAACGGGTTTGGTTCCAAGGCCGAGTTCTTCCCCTATATCCTCCACATCTGGGGAACAGACATAATTTGTCTGTTCCCCTTTTGTTTTTTTACCGGCCAATCCGATTTTATTAGTCAATGAGTTATCGGTATAAGTCGTCTTACAGACTTCTCAAACAAAAGTTCAAATTTCAGCCCATTTGAGATACAATCGGGGCTTCATTGCCATGCAACTAAGAAAATGTTGGGAACCTTCGTTTCTTTTTGGCAACCGACTGTTTAATTTGCCTTTAGACTAGAAAGAATATATTTATGGGGAAAAAGTCAAAATACAACCTTGTTTGGATGGACTGCGAAATGACCGGCCTCGATGTAGAGAAAGAGGTTATTATTGAAATTGCCACACTCATTACAGATGGCGAATTGAATGTGCTGGAAGAAGGTCCTTGTATCGCCATCCACCAACGAAACGAAATATTGGATAAGATGGATGAATGGAATACTAAACACCACAATGCGTCGGGATTGGTTAAACGGGTGCAACAATCATTGATCGATGAGGCAGAAGCAGAAAAAAGAACTCTGGATTTTGTTAAAAAATATTGCCCGAATGGCACTTCCCCTTTATGTGGCAACTCGATCCAACAAGATCGAAAATTTCTACATAAATACATGCGCGGATTGCATGAATATTTTCATTACCGAAGTGTTGATGTGACTTCTGTTAAAGAGCTCGTTACTCGCTGGTATCCGACTGGCCCAAAATTCCCGAAAAAAAGCCAGGAACATGTTGCAATGGTTGATATAAGAGAATCCCTGCAAGAATTAATCTTTTACCGAAAAAATTATTTCATTCCACAGGAAGCCGAAATCCCCATAACCAAGGCTATTTAAACCCACTATGAATAAAGGCGCACTCATTACAATCGCTTTCTTATTGCTGATCGCGAGCGTTTCCATTGATCTTTTATGGACAGGCAACAAACATCAATGTGAGATCTGTATAAAATACAAAGATCAGATTGTTTGCCAAAAAGTGAAAGGGATGGAGAAACAGGACACCATTATGACCGGCATCAGCACGGCCTGTGGTGCCGTGGCAAATGGCATGACCGAATCCATCGAATGCCAAGCCCAGCCACTCGAAAAAATGGTCTGCGAGGATATCTAGCGGCGAACCGCAGCTGGTGATAGGTCGGTACTCGTAAAGCTAGGAAACACCGACAAGCCTTTTACTATAGGCTTGCCTCTTTCTTCTTAAAAAGAACACGTTTAGCCCCGAGTGGACTTGCCACGCTACCTCTGGGCGCTCACAAAGACACGCAGAGGAGACTTCCATCCAGAAGCGCAATAGCTACTGTTTAGCCCTGACACGTTCTGACCTATTCCCCCCTAGCGGGAGCTAGTGCAGATTAAGTCGTAGACTTGCTGATATTTTTCTTCAACGCTTCCCAGATTGAAGCGAAAACGGTCCTTGTCCATTTTCTCGTTGGTGTCCCAATCCCATAGCCGACACCCATCCGGGCTGATTTCATCGCCTAAAAGCACTTCTCCATTGTGCCGACCAAACTCCACCTTGAAGTCGACCAATCGAATTTTTCGTTCTTTAAAAAACTGCTTCATCAGACTATTGATTTTTAATCCTTCTGACTTTAAAATCTCTACCTCTCCTTTAGTAGCCCAACCAAAGATATCAACATGACATTCGTTGATCATGGGATCGCCCAACGGATCGCTCTTATAAAAGAACTCAAGAATTGGTTTTTCATTAAATTCCCGCCCCTCTTCAATGCCCAACCGTTTACACAAGCTACCTGCGGCAACATTTCTAAGCACCACTTCGACAGGAATTATCTCCAAACTTTTTACCAGCATCTCCCGATCACTCAGGTTTTTAACAAAATGGGTTTTAACCCCATTCTCTTCCAGATACTCGAAAATCCGGCTGGACATATGGTTATTCATCACCCCTTTATCTACGATCGTTCCCTTTTTTTTCCCATCAAATGCGGATGCATCGTCTTTAAAATACTGAATATACAAATCAGGGTCTGAGGTTTTGTATAAAATTTTTGCTTTACCTTCATAAAGTTTTTCTAGCTTTTCCATAGTAATGGTCTCTCTATTTTTTAAAAATTCGCTTAAAAATAAAATCTACATTTTTAAATTGAGATTTTAAATTAAATATTTTTTCGATTTCTCGCTCTGTCATTAGAGCGCAGATGTTTTTATCTTTTTTCAGCAATGTTAAAAAATCTTTGCCTTTCGTCCATGATTGCATCGCATTTTTCTGCACCAGCTTATAAGCTTCTTCTCGCGCAATTCCCTTATCCACCAGTGCAAGCAACACACTCTGCGAAAAAATCAGTCCCTCTGTTTTTTCAAGATTCCGCATCATATTTTCTGGGTAGACAATCAAATGCTCCATCATTTTGGTCATTTTTCTAAGCATATAGTGAACAAGAATCGTACTATCCGGCCCGATCACCCGCTCCACTGAAGAATGACTGATATCTCTCTCATGCCAAAGAGGCATATTTTCCAAAGCAGCCAAGGCGTTTGCCCGCACCACTCGAGCCAGGCCCGACATTTGTTCCGACACCACGGGGTTTCTTTTATGCGGCATTGCAGAAGAGCCTTTTTGTCCACTCGAAAAAAATTCTTCTACTTCTAGAACCTCTGTCCTCTGTAGGTGACGAATCTCTGTGGAAATTTTATCGATCGTTCCCGCAAGTATAGCTAGAGCAGTGAAAAATTCTGCATGCCGGTCTCGCTGTATAATCTGTGTGGAAACAGGTGCGGGTTTAAGCCCTAACTTGGAACATACATATTCTTCCACTTCAGGATGAATGCAAGCGAACGTTCCCACAGCACCAGAAATTTGGCCGTAAGAAATTACTTGCCTAGCCCGTTTGATGCGCTCAATATTGCGCCCCACCTCTTCATACCAATTGGCTACTTTCAACCCAAACGTAAGGGGTTCCGCATGAATGCCATGAGAACGGCCTATGGTGGGAGTCATTTTATGCTTTAAAGCCTGGGTTCTCAAAACAGCCTGAAAGGCTTTTAACTCTTTCAAGATAAGCGTAGAAGCCTGTTTCAACTGCACAGCTAAGGCCGTATCTAGCACATCCGAAGAAGTCATCCCCAAATGCATATAGCGGGCCGAGTCACCCACATATTCTCCGACACAAGTGAGAAATGCAATGACATCGTGTTTGACTTCCCTCTCAATTTCATCGATACGCTCTACTTTGAAGTCGGATTTTTCCTGGATATCTTTCAAAGCCGATTTAGGTATTTCACCGCGTTTTGCCAATGCCTCGCAGGCAAGGACTTCTACTTTCAACCAGATTTTAAATTTATTGTTCGGCTCCCATATGGAAGCCATTTCAGGCAATGAGTAACGTGGAATCAAGTTTCAACACCTCAAAAAAGAAATAATCCGGGAAAGGCAATGGGATATTTCATTAATATGATATAAATGTCCGCATATATTAAACGCAAAATTCAGGTAAATCAATAAATGAACAAAACATTAAGTGTGTGCTTTGTATGTCATGGAAATATATGCCGTTCCCCGCTGGCACAAGGGGTTATGGAATCGCTAGTAAAACAAGAAGGGCTGGGAAAAAACATCCTGATCAGCTCTGCAGGAGTCAGTGGCTGGCATGTTGGCGAACCCCCAGATTCTCGTATGCATGATACCGCCCGTGAACACGGTATCTCCCTCAATAGTCGCGGTCGTCATTTTCAGGGCCATAACTTCAAACAAATTGACTTGGTATTAGCGATGGACCATAGCAACCTGGATACCTTAAAATCTTTGCAACCCGAAACGGAAACCCGTAATAAACTATTTCTGTTTCGCTCTTTTGATCCAGATAACAAAGGAGACCTGGAAGTCCCTGATCCTTATTATGGAGGTGAAAAAGGATTCGAACTTGTCTATCAAATGGTCGAAAGAACTTGCCCTAAAATTTTGGATTATTTGAAAGCAAAACTTACCCCTTGAAGGATGAGATAAACCAGCTGATTGAACCCTTATATGGAGCGAAAATCGAAAATTTTTCCGCAATAAGTGGCGGAAGTATCAATCAAACACAAGTTCTGAATCTAACGAATGGACAACGAGTTTTTATGAAACAAAACCCGAGTCCACCCACAGATTTTTTTTTAGCCGAAACCCGTGGCCTTAAACTTCTCGCTCAGGCTAAAAATGGTCCAAGAATTCCCAAGCCGATCGCAATTCAATCAAGTACCTGCCCCACTTTTTTTTTACTGGAATATATTGAAAGCTCATCGGAAGATGAAAATTTTGCCGAACGACTCGCCCTCTCTCTAGCAGAACTTCACCGTATGAGCCATGAGCATTATGGGTTAGACCACGATAATTATATTGGTAGCACTCCTCAGAAGAACGCACTAAAAAAGGACGGCATCGTATTTTTCCGTGAGCAGCGAATTGATTTCCAAAGACAACTCGCACGTCGATTAGGTTTATTGCCTGTTGCTATTGATAAAAAAATCGATTCTCTTTGTGATGATCTTGGAAAGTTTTTAAATATCTCAGGGGAACAACCAGCACTTTTACACGGTGACCTGTGGTCGGGAAACTATTTTCCAGACAGCGAAGGCAAACCCTGCATTTTCGATCCGGCAGTTTATTATGGGTTACGCGAAGCCGATTTGGCTATGACAGAACTTTTTGGAAGACTTCCACAAAAATTTTACGATGTTTATAAAGAAGTGTTTCCTATGAATCCCGGCTATGAGGAAAGAAAGGATTTGTACAATCTGTACCACTTACTAAACCACCTGAATATCTTTGGTAGTTCTTATCTGTCTTCAGTGCAACAGATCGTAAAACGGTATATAGGCTAGTGGGGCAATTTACCGCCTTATAGTAATCGTATTGTGATGAACCTACAATAATAAGCTCAAGACCAATTTCAGATTTCCGGGCTTTGACCTATTATCTGCGTCGGGTCGCCGCTAGAATCCACCCCCTATTTTAGCTATAAAGGTATTCAATTCTCTTTCTACCGAGCCATCCCAATTTTTCATTTCCGTGGTCAGGGTAGCCAAAGCCGACTTTCCGGCACTTATTTCCAATGCATCTGCGATACTAACCAGAATACGGGTGCCATATTGCTCTACCAACTCATGCTCCTCTGCAGCCCTAAAAGCTATATCTGGCCCCAGAATCATTGCCCAAGCCTGAATCACAGATATTTGGGTGGATTCTCTGAAACGAAGCGAATCGAGTTCTTCCATATAGGTTCCCGGATCCATTTCACCCGATTCAAACCTTTCTATTAACCCCTTTAAACTTTCACCTTTCGACTCAACTTTCTGAAATATAAATTCAAACAACTTTGCTTCATATTTCTTCAGCTCTTTCATATTCCATGGACACTGAAACTCGTTCTCCATATCTGAGCCGGCTTTTCTAGCCTCTCTTTCAATTTTATAAAGGCAATTCGGGCATCTCTTACCCGCGTCATGGTTGAATTCTCCACCACAGTGACAAAGGGCCAGAACACTTTGTAAAGCGAGTGCCAGAGCATCTTTTTTAAGACCTAAAACCTCACGAAAAGCCACCCGAACCGGATTAGCACGCGCTATATGGTTATAGTTGGAACAACTCGAACAATATATCTCATAGGAATTTTTACCTTCCCCTGGCTCAATAATCGGTTCGAATATTTCAGGGCATAGAACGCATTGAATCTCTTTTTGAAAAGTATCCACTATATATTTTTCCAGCAAAAGTTAATAAAGCTAAAGCTACCTATTAGATGTTAGAAATTGCTCCAGGTTCCAAAAAAACAAGGCCCTACTTTCGTATAGCTTTAAACCTAATTTTTGAGTTTATATTCTTAAACCAAATACTTTCAATACTTCAGACGATGTCAGGCTAACATTTGCTTTCAAGGCAAAAAAAAACCCATGGCTGTTAGGCCATGGGTTAGTTTTTTACTTTAAGCAATTTAACCTGCGTAGGCTTGGCCCAAACCTGCAGATTCAGATTCTTTTCCACCCTTTATGACTCTCCCAGTTACTGCATCGACCGGGTACATGGTGATGGCATTGTGAGTACTACAAACTACTTTACACAAGTCACAGCCTTTACACCGAGGCTCAATAACAATGGCCTTCGTAGTGGTTTCATCCAACATGATTGTGTCGGCTTCAGGACAATACATGATGCACAGTCGGCAACCTTTTTCAGCAATACATTTTTCGTTATCTACCCATGCTATGTTATACACTTAAAAAATCTCCTCATCTAGCTTGCCACATTTTATAAAAAAACTGACCCGACCCAATCTACAACTAAATCATTCCTTCTAGAAGCCGATTCATTAAACTTTACTAATTTACACAGTAACTAGATTAAGATCCTGTTTCTCAGCCCATTCAGTAGCTATTTCGTAGGATTTCGTAATAGTATCCATGTTTGCCTTGAGTAGCATTTCCTTCTTAGCGTATTTCTTTTTAATTGCTTCATCAAGAGTTGCTGTACCCCCTGATGCAACGTATTTCTTTCCAAACCGATCCTTTATTGCCCCATCTAACGCTTTAAGAGTTACAATTTTTGTTATCCCGGCACATGCCCCAATCATAGCCATATTGGTAGAAAGTTCTGTCTTTCCAATTTCCAAAGCCAGCTTGGTCGCATCATGGTTCAGCACGGCAACATTTAAGTCCTCTAAGCGTTTATGATCCTCATCCGAAAGCAGATCATCAGTGGTGTTGATAATAACCAAACCATTCTCTTTGATCCCATCATAGAAGGGAGCGGTGTAACTTTTTTGCATGGTTATAACCTGAGGATGGAAAATCATAATGACATCGGGGTAAACCAACTCGCCGCGGTCATAAATACGTTCCGAACCAATTCTCGCATAACTTTCGGCAGGTGCCATTCGCTTTTCAGCACCAAAGAAGGGATTCGAAATAGAAAACTTTCCATCCTTATTTGCTGCCATAGCCAAAAGATGCGCAGCAGTTACTGCTCCTTGACCCCCCAAACCGGAAATACGGATATTCATCCTACTCATAACTTTCTACTCCTATTTCTTTATGCGTTAACCGGCTTTTTAGCTGCTTCTTTAGCCGCTTTTTTTCGTTCTTTAGTTTCTATCTTAATTGAATCGAGAAGTTTTTGAGCTTCATCGGAGATATATTCTTTTTGTACGAATCGCCCCCCAATGGACTCAGAATCTTTCATCTCATCCAGACCTTCCATGCTCTGCTTACCAATCTCCAAAATACAAGGAGTGTAGAGCTGTACAAAAGTCGGCCCAATTTCACGGGCAATAAGAACAGCATTTTTAATTACCTGCTCAACTCGATTGGGCTTACTAACTGTCAACAAAGCAACATAAGCACAACCCGCTTCACGAGCAATTTCAGGCAATCGAACTTTTTCAAAGTTCTTACCCTTAGGAGCCATTTTGGCTACGAAACCTTTTTGCATCAATCCACTTTCCTGCCCACCCGTATTCGCGTAAAGCTCATTGTCAAAACAAATGGTAGTGAACTTTTCCTGACGGAACCAAGACTGCATGGTCATGTCCAACCCAATATCAACCGTCGCACCATCACCCGCCAGAACCACAACGTCTTTTTCAACATCAGGGAAACGACTTTTCAAAGTTCTCTTCAGCCCAGAAGCAATTGCGTTCTGGTTACCAAAAAGGGAGTGTATATTATGAACTGCAACATGTGGGAACACCAAGCTGGTACAGCCAGTGGAACCTACAAACACAGTGTCTTCAGGAGCCGGCAAGCTGGCAAGAATGTAACGAAACGCAATGGATTCAGGACAACCCGCACACAATGAATGCTGCTCTATCAATTCTGTTGATGAACCAATGTCTTTCCATCCTCGATCCTGATCACCAAATGTAGCCGATTCAACCAGCTTATGGTATTCCGGAGGCATGATGTCTGCAAGGTCTTCGCAGATTTGGATTTTTTCTTTACTCATACAAGTCCCCTTTAAATTTAATTCCCCTTACAGGGAAATAGTCGCAATTAAAATCGAAAAAAAAACAACGACTCCGTTACCTGGAGTTCTGCGCCGTTTTAATTCCCAAATGAGTTTTAATTTCTTCAACAATAACCTCAGAAGGCATGGTCATACCGCCCGCAACATGTGGCCCACAATAAACTCTTTCGTTGTCTGGAATCGTTGATTTAATCTCACGAGCCATCCAACCAGCCACGTTGAACTCAGGAACAAAAATGTGCTTGGCATGTTTAGTTGCCCGCTTAATCTCTTCATACGGGAAAGGACGAACGGTTTTGATTTTAACCAGTCCCACTTTGATACCCTCTTCTTCCAACAATCGAATCGCTTCTCGACTCTGAGAAACAGCCGTTCCAGAAGTTACAATAAGAATTTCTCTATCTGAGTTTTGCTCATCAATCAAGCCATCCAGAAGTGCAATCGTATGTTTCCTGGATCGCTCAACTGCCGCTTTAACCTCCTGCTGCCAGGAAGCATGAGTTGAATAATTGATGTAATTCGATTTCATTACGAATGGATCTCGCATCATTCGATACGGTGCAATTTCCATATCCATACAAGTCACTGGTGATTCATATGGGTTGTAAGGAGTTAAACAAAGTTCCTCTGGAGACAAATCAACCGTATCTTTAGTATGAGTCACGAAAAAGCCATCACAACAAACAGCGATAGGAACATGAACATCAGGTTGTTCCGCAACAATAAAACCCTTCAAAATATAATCGTAAAGATCTTGCGCTGTTTCTGCATGCCATACCAGCATCCCCGTCTCTAGAAGATAATGCATCTCCAAAGTGTCAGGCTGAATACTCAGGGGAGAGTTGATTCCCCGACAGGTCACACAAACCTGAATGGGCAATCGAGAACCTGCCCACATTGGAAAATTTTCCATAGCCCGTAATGTTCCCGGACCGGCTGTGGTGGTGAAAACACGGTGGCCGCCAAAAGATGCGCCAGCACATTGGCCCATAACCGCAAACTCACTCTCGCCACGGAAATACTCATCTAGATAATCTTCAGCATACAGCTCGCCAATCAACGCCGCCGCTTCACTTTGTGGTGTGATGGGATAAGCGACGGATGTTCCCACGCTTGCGCGGCGAATCGCCTCTTTAATCACTTCACTACCTGTCAGGAAGTTAGGAGTTTGCTCAGCTTTGTAAAATATATCGTTAATATCTGTGTAGGTTTGGCCTTTTCTATTTTTCTGGCCCAGCTTCACATGCTTTGAAGCAATAACCCTTTTGCCTTTTAATTCAACTTGTTTATTCATAAATTTACTCCCGAATAAAGAGTTTTTGGTATTATTAAAATTCGGTAAAAGTTCAACCTCCCCTAAAGATCAGGAGGTCTCTACTACAAAATCTACCCTATCCAACTAAAACTTGAAAAGCATTTACTTCTGCTGCAACCGCCTTCGATTTTCAGTTTACAGGCTCAACAACAAAACCTGATCTATCCATCTGAAACTGAGTGAAGGAATTGGCTTGTACCTTAACGCCTTCGGCCTTCAACTTCTTAACAGCTGCAGTGAGCCTTTGGATTTTCTCAAGATCGGCATCTCGAAAAGACAAACATGCATCTTCATGCCCTGCCATGGCACACATAGCCATTGTATAACAATTTGTAGAAGCTCGGATCATTTTCAGTGCCAAATTCGCCTGATGGCAATGCACTCCAATAAAAATACAAACATCGATTTTGTTATGCCAGATCGTCAAATTAGGATGATTCGGATTGATTTCCACCGCAGCATCAATCTTAGGATACTTGGGTCGATAATCAGCCATGGGAATCAACCTCATGGGAACTTCATTAGCTAACTCACGAATGGCCGTGGCCTTTGCTGCAACGTGATCGTTCCATTTCCAAAGAACAAGAGGACCGGGAAAAATGGTTGGAACCTTAGCTCCTAAAATCTTCCTGGCTGCAAATTCATAAGCCTCTTCCTCGGGTACTATTTTTCCCCCTATATGCGCTTCCCCGGGGTCCGGCAATACATTTCCCATAGTTGCAGCAGCAGGAGGTAAAAATCCCTCCGGCCCAGCTTTGACCTCATAATGGCTCATGCTAATAATCCTTACTGATAAAGTTATGTTCGAAAAAGAGACTAATAATAAACCAGCCCAAAAATCTTGTCAAACCTTAATACTTAAAATGTTTAGGCCTTTTTCCACTTGATATACTTAGTATATCGTCTCAATCAGGCTAAGCCTACTGTTAAATGTCTGGCTAGCTACCCGGCAGGTTATCAACCCGGAGTTTAAAAGATAAAATCAACACCCTAACAGTCAACTTATCAATGGCTAGAGGGTGACTCTTCTTGGCATTTCCTACATACCCCACAACACCAAGGAGCAGGGGTAATTTCAGCACCCCCATCCACCTCTCCGAATCAGATTTTCTTCTTCAAATCCTCTAAGAGAGCCAAATGTTTTTTTTCCTCAACCATCAAATGTGAGAAAATGGCCTTCACATCCAGCTTCTTTTCATTTTCCAACAGGTTCGACAGGACTTCAATAGAACGTTTTTCTGACTCGATTCCAAATTCGAGAGCCTCGATATCATTTTTAAATTTTTGCACTGCTTTTGCTTCCGACGCTGGAAAAATTTTACCCTTGAGCTCATTGCTGACAAACAAGTCGAGATGCCTGCGAGCTTTTCCTTTACCGGAAATGGCAGGTTGTAAAAAACGAACTTTGGTTTGCAAAGTCTGGATATGCTCTCTTTCTTCTTCAGCGAGACGCGTGAACATATCTTTTACTCTCGGGTCAGAAACATTTTTTGCTGCCTTCTCATAGAAAACGAAGCCTTCCTTTTCGATGAACAAGCTGATCTCAATGGCATCGACACATTGAAAAGATACGGTCTCTTTACCCGGCATTGATTCGCTTTTGGTCTCCTTCGTCATGCTCACTCCAAAAATAAATGGGAATAACAATCTATCATATCTTTTGACAATGCCCTCTATGAGAATCTAAACCACCGCCGCATATTCAAATTTCTCCAATAAAAATAATATGTTATAGTATTTTCAGACATTCGGATCACCCATGATCCCAAGGAATAATAGGCTACATACTAGCCTCAAATTGCCAAACTACGAATCCGTTTTTTAAGGAGGCAACAGCCATTTCCAGAAGATTGACAATCGCAACTTCCTCCAAAATGTTCCGACCTATTTCCCGTAGGAGCAACATACTGTGAAGTCTATTGAAATTTTTACAGACGGTGGATGTAAGGGAAATCCCGGTCCCGGAGGATATGGTTGCATCATCCGGGGAGGTGGCAATGTTCTGGAACTTAAAGGATCTGATCCACAAACCACCAACAACATCATGGAGATGACCGCGGCAATCGTAGCCTTAAAAGAGCTCAGTCAACCCTACCAAGTGACCCTGACCACCGACTCGCAGTATCTGATAAAAGGGATAACAGAATGGATCCATGGCTGGATAAGGAAAGGCTGGGTGACAGCTTCCCGCCAACCTGTCAAAAACAAGGAGCTTTGGCAAGAACTGCATACCCTGAGCAAACAACATAAAATCACCTGGGTGTGGGTGAAAGGCCATGCTGGTCACCCTGAAAATGAACGCTGCGACCAATTGGCCAACGAAGCAATGGCTAATATTTAATGTAAGTTTTCCGATAACAAACTAGAACCCGATGCGAAAACGAAGACCTTTGCATAAATTGAAAAAACAAAGAATCGATATGCTTCGACAGCCTCAGCATGACAAGCTTGATAGTTTTACAAAATATTATCCTGAGTCTATCGAAGGATCTCGATGTTATGCAAATGTCCTCCACACAAGGGGGTCCCTGTGTTATTAAACCCGAGACAATTTAATTCTCTTTCTAAAATTCGACTTCCCATTCCACAATTAATTATTTTGGGGTTTTTCTTTATCATCGCCTCCTGCTCCACCCAAGGCCCAAGTCGAACCGCAGATATCTATCCAGACAAACCCAAAAGGTACGGGGAACAGCGTGACCACAAATTTGACTACCGCAAAGATCGCTTGCGCGGAAAAGAAAAAGAGGCTGCGCCGCCTGACACGCAACTGCCTTTAAAATCGATTGCCGACTTAAAAGGCTTTGCCGATGACATGGACCCGGCGTCGCTGGGACGAGCCATCGACAATCAACTAGCCGTCATGTTCGAGCAAGACCCCGCTTCCCCCGTGCGCCTCGGCGACTTCACTCTCACCCGTGGCCGTCTCGTAGAAACGCTGGAAGCGTTTCAAAAACTTTTACAAAAAAATCTTCCACAAGAAGAGTTTAATAAAAAAGTTTCTGAAGAATTTCTGCTCTACCGCGTAGGCAAAGGCAAAAACAAAAAAGTTTTGTTTACGGGTTATTACCGACCTGTCATCACCGCAAGCCCTACACCTTCACCCCGCTATCGGTTTCCGATCTACCAGATGCCTGACAAAGGTTTTCAAAGTGTTAAAAGACAGGAGGGCATCCAATTGGTCGGAAGTAATTCCGGGATAAAACAGATTCGAAAAAACACCAAAGACTGGAGAAACCTGACCCGTGAAGAAATTGACAGCAAAGGCGCCTTAAGTCATCAGGGTCTGGAAGTTGCGTGGCTCGAAAACGAACTTGAGCGTTATTTCTTGCATATCCAGGGGTCCGGTGTATTAGCGTTTCCCGATGGAACCCAACAAGGCGTTCGCTATCAAGGTTCTAACAAATACTCCTATCACAGCATTGGCAAAAAGATGATTCGCGATGGCGTAATCACCACAAGTCAAGGTTCAATGCAGGAAATCAAAAAATACTTCGCCAATAACCCACAAAACATTTCTAAATATCTCAGCCAGAACAAACGCTATATCTTTTTCTCACTCAGCGATGAAGGAGCCATTGGCTCAGGTGGCGGAGAACTGGTAGGAGGAAGATCTATCGCCACCGACAAGTCGATCTACCCGGCAGGCGGACTCGTCTTCGTTAAAGTGCGGCAACCGGTGCTCGATGCCAACAACAAGATAAAATTCTGGAAACCGATTTCCCGATTCGTTATCGATCAGGACACAGGTAGCGCAATACGCGGCAAGGCACGCGCCGATCTTTATTTCGGAACAGGAGATGAAGCAGGAGCCAAAGCCGGCCACTACCATGAAAAGGGAGAGGTCTACTACCTCATAAAGAAAAGCTGATCATACCTCGCTGAACAAAGACACCAACCTCTTGTCGATAAAACCCATTCTTTCATCCGAAACCCGCAGATGTTCTTTTTCAGGATCGCCCTTCACCGCTGAATAATCCAGATTCGCAGGGTTGCGCTTGATCATGCAGGCGAAGGTAATGGTTTCGGGTTTTTCTTCCACTTCCAGATAATCAACAGCGCGAATAAAAGAATGACCGCTGGTAGCGATATCATCCACGATCAACCAATGTGTTTCTGAAGAGTACGCTGGTGCAGGATTCTGCGCATAGTCCAACCGTTTTTTTGGCATAATATGAAATGGCAAATTCATAAGTTGGGAAAGCTGATGACCAATGCGGATGCCTTCTGTTTCGCATCCTACAACCACATCAAATTTCCCGTGTTTTTTCTGCCAGTCGAGGAGTTTTTTGAGTAGCACTTCGCAATAAGCTTCGTTCATTGCATCCGACAAATCGCCATACTCATAGGTATAAGCCGACTTGACCCCTGAACTGAGTGTGAAATTTCCTTTATGAATTATTCTTGAAAACACTTTTCATTATCTCCCAGCAAAAAAAAATTTGGTTCACCTTCAAATAGTCAAAGATACTACCAATATCAATCCAACCCTCCCCTAACCCCTCCCTATGAAGGGAGGGAAATAAACAATTCCTCCCCTTTCATGAGGGGAGGCTAGGTGGGGTGTGGATTATTCACATCCTATCAAATAGCCTTACTTCTCCGGCCAGCCGTATTTCCCAACCAAGGGAACAAATTTGCAATCGCCAATTTCCCGCTTGCTAACGCGTTCGCCTTTTTTAGTTAGAACGATCAGCTTTTGTTTGTCTGCACTACCTGCTGGGGCCACTAGCGTACCGCCGTCCCCCAACTGCTTGATTAGGGCTTCGGGAATTTCTTTGGCTGCAGCAGTAACCATAATGGCATCAAACGGGGCCTGATCTGGCCAGCCGTATGTTCCATCAAACATTTTAAAAACGATATTCGCATAACCCAACCCCTCAAGAATTTGTTGGGCTTTACGCGAGAGGGCATTGATACGTTCAATAGTGAAAACCTGCGCGGCCAACTCGGCCACCACCGCTGTCTGATAACCTGACCCGGTACCGATTTCCAGCACTCGTTCATGGCCTTTCAAAGCCAAAGCCTCTGTCATGGCCGCTACGATATAGGGCTGTGAGATAGTCTGATTCTCACCAATGGGCAAAGGCGTGTCGCCATAGGCTCGATGTTGTAACGAATCGAGCGTGAATAGATGTCTCGGCACACGACTCATTACTTCCAGAACACGCAAATCTTTTATGCCGCGGTCACCCAGCTGTTCTTCGACCATTTTGCGACGCTGTCCCGCATGTAAATGGATAGAGTTCATTCGGTTCATAGTATAGGATTATTATGGCGACCAGCGTGAAGCCGGACCCATTAGATCAATTCTCGTCAAGCTAAAGGCAGAGAAAGCGACTGCTTACTTGGCCGCTCTGCCAGAAAGGAATCAGTTTACAGGATGGATACCGTCTATATCTTCAACCTCTCGACCGGAATTTTGCAACAAACCAACATCCGGAGAAGGCAAAGCGTCCAACATTTTAGGGTTTTGATAAAATACCCATTCCCAGCGATCAGCCCGTTCATCGTATTTGAGGAGATATATGTTGTCATCATCGGCCTTGATCTTGAAATAGCGCGAACCTTCGCCATACCAGCGGTCAATGATCTCCTCTACCTTGTAACGGCTGTTACTGAGGACAAAGGCCACGGGTCTTTCATTTAGCTTGGAAGATGTGTAACACTCTACCTTAAACATGGGGGCATATTATGATTTTCGATCTGAATTGTAAACCCTTTTCTCCGACTCACACGGGCCGTAAAAATGGCAGCAAATGCATCTCCCATTACACGGGTCACTGCCCCCATTATGAAATTTTATTGCTATAATCCAGCTGAATCAAACTCGATATAAACCCTTTTAAATCATGCCCAAACCACAACTAAAAAACATTGAAGAGCATCTACAATTCCTGGTCGGAGAGAGAAATCCCTTCACCGAACCGGATCATCTGGAAAAAACTCGCCTTTATATTACAAAACAATTCGAGAGCTTTAACCTTTCGGTCACTCAGGAAGCGGTTGATTTTGAAAGTAGCCGATCCTTTAATATCATCGGGAAACCGACTGGCATCCAATCAACACCCTTTGTGCTTGCCGCACATTACGACACCAAACCGGGAACCCCGGGAGCAGATGACAATGCCAGTGCCGTGGCCGCGCTTCTGGAAATCGCACGCTGCCTTGCAGACTACACTTTTCGTACTCCCCTTATTTTTACCGCTTTCACATTAGAGGAGTATGGTTTTATAGGGTCTCGTCATTTTATTGAAAACGCGACTACAAGAAACGAAACATTCAGCGGCATGATTTCGCTGGAGATGTTGGGATATAAAAATAGCGCACCACAATCGCAGACCTATCCCCCTTATGTTGATACTGAAAAATATCCAGACAGTGGTGATTTTATCGCAGTGGTCGGCAACGAACCCTCAGCGCAGTTAACGCAAAGTCTCGCCGAAGGAATGAAACAGAATGTCCCTTCCTTGAAAGTAGAGACTCTTGTAGTACCTGGAACGGGAGAAAACTTCAGCGATGTGCGGTTGAGTGATCATGCCCCCTTTTGGAACGCAGGCATTCCAGCGGTAATGGTCACCGACACCGCATTTTTTCGCAATCCAAATTACCACCTACCCTCTGACACCCTTGAAACATTGGATATGGAATTCATCCGGGAAAATGCAGAGGCCGTAGCTGAAACCTTAAAAATATTGCTCAACAAAAAATAAGTGGCATGAAAAAAAACAAAAAAGATCAGGCCTATATAGATGGAGAAAACGAAGCCCCCCCCGAAAAGATAAAAAAACGTTCGTCGGCATTATTCCGAGGAATGACTTATTTTTTCTTTTTCATCTTTTTATTGATCGTCGGTGCCGGGGTGGTTCTGGAATATTTTTTTCCCGCCGAAAAGGTGCGGGAACTGGCAGAAAAAGAAGGCACCAAACAGCTCAACCTCCCTCTATCTATCGAAAAAATAAAGTTCAGCCTGTTGAGCGGTGTCCGCATTGATGGAGTAACATTAGGCCCTGCGGCACAACCTATTGCAAATGTGAAAGCTCTGATTCTGGACTACGACCTTTCTCAGTTGTTACAGGGACAAATTATCATCAACCAGATTCTTGTTGACCAACCCGAACTGAACGCCATTTCAAAAAACGGAGTGTGGAATTTTCAACCGCTATTAAACTTATCTGATCCTGCAAACACTTCATCCTCATCAACATCACCTGACTCTGGTAGTGGTCTACCCCTGCCTCTTGCCGGAATCGACCTGCAAGAACTGACTATCCGCAATGCTTCGGCAAAGCTCGATATGGATGGAAATCTTTTTGCCTCTATCAAAGGACTCAACCTGGAAGCCAAAGGCAAAGCAGACCTGGATGCCATCGACCTGAACTTGCGGGTTCTCATGGAAGCTGGCCCAACTTCCAACATCATTTTCAAACAGCAAAAAGAAAAGCAGCATTTTCAATCCCACGCCAGCAGCGATCTAAATTTCTCGACAAAGGACTTAAAAAATATAAACATTTCCGGGAACTTTGATTTGCAACAAAATCAAATCCGACTTGGCGATGTTCTGCCTTCCCCCAACCTGAAGGGAAATCTGTCCGCCAAGGTCCAATTGGAACCTGAGCTAATAAACTTGTCTGCGTTTTCTCTAATCTTTGACGATAAAAATGAAATCAGACTTTCTACAAAAGTAAAAAACTTTTCAACTAGCCCCGAAGTAGAACTAAACATCCAAAAAGTTTCCTTTCAACTCGCCGATATTCTGCGATGGGGAGCTAAATGGATTCCACCTCTTTCCGGGCACGGGACACTAAAAGGAGAGAATCTAAACATCATGGCACGGCTTCCCGGCTTCAAACTAGACGCTGTAAGTTTGAAAGGCGGTCTGCTCACGACAGAAAACCTGACCCTTAAATCGGCAGACATTCAAATTGAAAAACTGAATTCCTCGTTACAAGTTAACGAGGTCGTCTTAAAAAATGGCAAACCCGAAAAAGTCTCAGCAGACTTAAAAATGCAACTGGCAAAAGTTCAGGCGCAGGAAGCAAAAATTCAAAACTGGAAACAGACAGCAAAACTTACGGCAAGCGGCTCCGATCTCTCTCAGGTAGCGATAAGCTTTAGCACCGATATCGAGTCCTTTCAGTATAGCCACCCTGTTTCAAATCAAATTCACCTGCCTTTCCACACAGAAGGCTCTTTGAAAGGCGACTGGAAAAGAGGGGACATTGAGCTACAAAAAATATCGTACCGCTCCGGCAATATGATCCAAGGAGAAGTCTCAGGGAAGGTAAAACAAAAAAAATCATTTCAACTGCAAAAAAACCTGACCCTCGATATCTCGCAGATACTAAAAGTTCTTCCCAAAGAAATTTCAGAAAAAATCCCTCAAATGAAAGCATCTGGCCAGACACAGGTTGCACTATCTTTTGCAGGAGAGCTCGACACAAATTTCCAGCCTGCAAATATAACCGGCAACACCCAAGTCAGCCTGATAGAGTTTTCAGCCAAACTGGGTGAACCCGTCATACAAATTGACGACTTGAATACCACCGTGCAATTCCCACTAGTTTATATGGCAGAGCAAGGAGTGAAGATCTCCACCCTGGATATCGATACCACCTTAAAAAAACTCTCTGCCCTGGGCAATTGGAATCTAGACAACTTTGCAGTTTCGTTGCAACTCACTTCGGATGCTTTTTATAATTTAAAATCTGATTTCGGAACTCTGCCCGTAAAACTGGATTCGCAAATTAAATTTGGCAACTTATATTCCGAACAACCCGCACTTTCTTTTGCTGATTTCAATATAGAAACCCATCTTAAAGGAGACTTGCAACCGGATGATTTTCGCAACGGCCAATTAGATGGTGAGGTTTCATTTAAAGATATAAAAGCCTTGGAAGAATTACAGGTCGGAAAAATCAACACCCGGTTTTCACTACAAATGCACGACAAATCTTTATCGCGAATTCGCCTGTCGCAAAAAACGAAAATAACCGACATAAACCAGCTTGATATCAACATTGACAAAATCACTCTCGAAACACTCACCCGAAAAAACTTGCGCGACGGAAATTTTGATCTAGACAAACTCCACTTCAAAGCGGCCGACCTGATTGAAATGCAACTCAAGGGCAGCGCAAAAAAATGGGGCGAGTCGTTTGCACTCGAAAACACAGTCGACAACCTTAAACTTGCATCCCTTTGGGAGAAAATACCTGCCGACTTGAAAAAAGGAACAGGGTTAACTGAGCTGGACGGCACCGTAGGACTATCAATAAAAGCCCAAGGCAATCTCCCGGCTTCTGAAGAAAATATAAAACCCGCAGAGCGTTGGACAAAAATTTTCTCCTCACTCGGTCCAGACAATCTACCGCCGCTGGAAGTTGCAACGCGATTTCAATTACAAAACGGAAAAGTGAATCACCCTGAAAAGGGTGTCCGGGCGAATGGGTTGAATCTTGATACTCGCTTGAGCTTCAAAAACGGTTTGACTGAGCTTTCTGGAAACACGGTAGCTAAAATTCATGGAATGGATTTTTTTGAAAAGCTACCCCTACACCCCGAATTTAAATTTAATTACCGCCTGAAAAACTTAAACACCCTAATTCTGGCTAAACATCAGTTACACCTGAAAAACAGAGGGGTT
Organism: Nitrospinales bacterium; assembly: GCA_047610985.1. Taxonomy (GTDB): domain Bacteria; phylum Nitrospinota; class Nitrospinia; order Nitrospinales; family VA-1; genus UBA8687. Next base: position 41,235 of record JBLFWU010000012.1, read on the forward strand.
CGCCATACGCTAGAAGGAAAAATCGACGGACTCAAATCTTTCATGAAAGGCCCTCTTGATCCCGCTAAGCTTTTAAAGAAGCTTAATGTCACCCTGAAAAACGAAAACAACCTGAACATCGCAGAGGCAACGAAAGGTGAATTGTTTGGAGATATTAAAGCAACCGGGGCGCTTTCGTCGCAATTTCAAATCCATCAGTCTGCCGGGAAAAGTATAGACCTGAAAGGACAAATCGGATTCAACCGATTCGCAGCTGAAGTTCCTACCGGAGTTGCGCTGAAAAATTTAACCGGAAACTTTCCGTTCAGCAAATCCCTTTCTCTCAACCCCAACATCCTTTTCAGCAAATCCACTTCCCCTGCACAAAAAAGATTCTTCAAGCAGTTGAGAGGTTTTTCCCGTTACAAAAATAATATTCAAGCAGACTCTCTGGAAGTAGCGGGACAAAAAATTTCAAATATCGGCATGGATATAGTGTTCAAGGACAATCGACTCGCGGCAGACAAATTCATTTTTGATATTTTGGGTGGAACAGTAGGTGGGCATTTTTCTTTTACACAAACTGAAAAAGGTTCTGCTCTAAAATTTTCTACTGAGTTCGCCAAAATTGATTCATCACAGCTATTGCCGAGCCACAAAGAAGAAAATATCGACTCCAAAATAGATGGAAATATGGAAGTAGCTGTAGAAACTGCAGAAGTTTCTCTGGATAAATTGCGGCTAAAAATAGCTATAACAAGAATAGGGACAAAGACTTTAGATCGCTTATTGCTTTTTATTGACCCTGAGGAAAGCAAACCCGCCATTGTAGATACACGCGCAAAGCTCAAGCTCGCAGCACCTCACCGCGTGCTACTCTCTCTCGCTAATGGAAATTTGGATGTGGAAGTCTGGCTGAAAAGCGACCTGCTTGGAATTATCAAGGCACCGGAACTTAAAAGAATTCCGGTTGCAGGGTTAAAACAATTCGCACCGATTAACAAGCAACTGCAATCATTTCAAGAAGTGTTGCAAATACTAAAGATTATAGCGGCTAAAGGAATTGCTTTTGAAAACGAGGCGTTGGTTGTGAAATATTAGCGACTCATCGGCGATCTCTACCTCTCTGCCCACCCCGGTTATCGCGGCGTTCCTGACGTTGGCCTTGGACATTCTCCCGGCGGTTCTGTCGTTGACCCTGAGCATTTTCGCGGCGACCTTGCCTTCGGTCTTGTCTTGCGTCCTGGCGTCCTTGACGATTTTCCTGAACATTTTCTTTTCGACCTTGACGACGTTCTTGTCTGGCATCTTGACGTCCCTGGCGATTCTCTTGGACATTCTCTTTGCGACCCTGTCGTCGGTCTTGTCTTGTTTCACGGCGTCCTTGACGATTCTCCTGAACGTTTTCTCTGCGGTCTTGCCTTGCATCGCGGCGTTCTTCTCGACTTTCTTGCCGCTGTTCCTGTCGTCCTTCACGACGCTCTTGAACATTCCCCTGTCTTTCTTCGCGCCTTTGCTGGATCTCTTCTCGGCGTTTCTCCTGCTGCTCCTGCCTTTGCTGGCGTCTTTCTTCAAAAGATTGGCTTTGGCTATCTGTAGCTTCATCAGCCGTCTGACTCCAGCCCGGAACTGCACTGAATCCTGAAAAAATTATTATTCCTGCTAATAAAAACCACGTTTTCATAATTGCTCTTTCAAAAAGCAGACACTATTTTTTATTAGACGATTTACTCATCTCATTGATTACCATTTCGGTTTCTTTTTCCACTTCTTCACGCTTCCGCCATTCCCACACTTTCAAATGCGAGCCCATGTAATAAGAGTGGTCAAGCAACGATTCTCCATCCATAACACCCCAGCGACCATCCTCGACCTCTGTCAAGGCTTCGTAGATTGGGTTTTCTACGGAGGTATAGAGTAACTCAAGGTCTGGAGGAGTTACTTTTTGCCCCAATAAAAGTTTCACAGATGTGTCATCAATTTCAAAATCTTCCTGAATCAACTTCAGAGATTCTGCTTTTGATTTTCCTTCCTGTATTTTTTCCTGCCATTTTTCTTCAATGGCTTTGTTGCGTTTAGCAAAAGGGTAATGCGTATAACTCAAGCTTTTGCCTATATGAAAATCCATATCAGGAAAATAAAGATAGGCCCAATCTTCAAAATCCACTTCCACGCCCTCAGAGGCTCCGAGGTCTTTCGCTTTTTCTGGAGATTCAACCAACAACTGGTTATAGACCCCAACAAATTGCTGCATGCTTTCAAAAACCACTGAGTGGTAAAAAGAGTTCATCCGATACCAGTTATTGGTAGAGTTTTGACTGTTCATCAGTTTTCTCAACATCAGCATGAGCGTCTCAGCATCAGCAAATTGATGCGAAACAGCAAAAAAGATTTGTAAAAACTGTGACCGTTTCTCAGTATCAGAAGAATCTATATTCTCCTGCAACTGGTTTTTCGCATAATCCAGAGAATGGTGAACCAAACGTTCATGGTTCAGCTTCCGCTGGTAGTCCATATATTGTTTCAGTTCATCATCTTCACTCTCTTTAGAGTTTGTAGGTTTGTTCTGGGTGATGTCTAACGCAAAAGCTAACATATAAGGTTCTCTTTCAAATAGTTTCTGACGGCAAATCCGACAAGTGGGTTTTATTCCCCTAGCTTGCACGGTTTTCAAATAAAATGTTTGGCTGACACCCTTGCTATGGGGTCCTTCGTTCAATTGTGTTGAATAGGTTTTAAGATAATTTAAAATCCTCCCCCTGTCAATCGGGGGCTACCCGCTCGGTGTATTGCAATATCCATTTTTGGCAAACACCTGTTATCTCGGCATCAAAATGAGCATTGATAATTTCCCATCGCACACAACCTAATCCAGAAGCATGAGGGCTATTTTATAGCAAGAAAAAGCATGGACCTATTCCCTTCCCACAGCAGTGGGAGAGGTTGACAAGGATGATGCGGTCTGATAGCGTAACTTCCATCATTTTGACTATTTAAAAATCTTTTGCGGACGGAATAAAGCGTATGCCCTGGGATGATTTACACGAATCAAAAGAACCTGATGACAGGTTTAAAAATAGAGGCGGACAAGGAGGCGGAGGACAAGGTGGAGGTCCACCAAAACCCCCTTTCGATTTTCCTCAGATAAAGATACCGCAGTTCAAACCCTCCATGTTACTGGGGATCATTCTACTGTTATTGGTAGTCTGGATTATCCCGGGTACGTTCTATTTTGTAGAGCCGGATGAAGAAGGTGTGGTAACGCGATTCGGGAAATTCATCCGAACTGCTTCACCCGGATTACATTTTAAATTTCCATCGCCAATAGAGCATGCCGCCACCCCAAAAGTCACGCAAGTGCGTCGTGCAGAAATTGGTTTCAGAGCCACACAGGGACGGCCAACACAGCAGGTACCTGCAGAATCTTTGATGCTTACTGGTGATCAAAACATCGTAGATATCAATCTGGTAGTTCAATACCGAATTATGGACTCCGTCCAATATCTGTTTAATGTTCGTCGACCACATAAACTGATTCGCGATTCAGCTGAAACGGTTATTCGTGGAATCACCGGTAGCAAAAAGATTGATGAAGCTCTGACCACAGGTAAAGCGGAAATTCAAATACTCGCGAAAGATCAAATTCAGGCCCTACTTGACCATTACAAGTCTGGGTTACAGGTAGTGACCATTCAGCTTCAAGATGTGCATCCACCCGAACAGGTGGCAGACTCGTTCAAAGACGTTGTTCGAGCCCGTGAAGACAAAGAAAGAATGATCAACGAAGCCCAGGGTTATCGCAATGCGGTGATCCCGGAAGCCCGTGGACAGGCAGCACAAATTGTCCGCATCGCCGAGGGGTATCGCGAAGAAAAGGTTAAAAGAGCGGAAGGTGATGCCAAACGATTTCTTCAGCAATATGAAGCTTACAAAAAAGCCCCCAACATCACCCGAAAAAGAATCTATCTGGAAACCATGGAAGAGATTCTTCCAAACGTAAAAAAATTCATTATGGAAAAGAATAATGGCGGTGGCGTGTTGCCAATCCTTCCGTTGGGCGGAAACTCTATATTAGGAGGCAATAAGTAATAGCCATGAAACAAAACTCCTTTATTATCGGCGGCGTGATTGCGATCATTATTCTTTCGTCTGCAATGTTCACCGTACATATGACACAAAGCGTAATTGTGCTTGAACTTTCAAAGCCCAAAGAGATCATCAAAGAGCCTGGGCTTTATTTCAAGATCCCTTTTTTACAGCAGGTGAAGTACTTTCCAAACCAGTTACTTGATAACGATTCTTTGCCTGCGGAAGTAATCACCAAAGACAAAAAAAATCTATTGATAGACAACTTCACTATGTTCCGTATTAGTGATCCTCTGAAATTTTTGGAAACGGTTCGCGGTGAGCAGGGTGCCCGGGCACGACTGGACGATATAATTTATTCCGAGTTGCGCGTTGAGATCGGTAACCATGACCTCATCGACATTGTTACTGAAACTCGAGATGCCATTATGGCAAAGGTCACCAAAGAAACGAATATTAAAGCCGCCGAATATGGTTTGGAAGTCGTTGAAGTAAGAATTAAGCGCACCGATCTACCTCCTGAAATTGCCAGCTCTATATTCAACCGAATGCGCACAGAGCGTGAGCGTATTGCAATGGAATACCGTTCGGAAGGTAAAGAAGAAGCGACCAAAATTCGCGCTGAAACCGATAAGGAAAAAACCATTCTCGTCGCAGAAGCCTATAAACAGGAACAATCCATTCGTGGTGAAGGCGATGGACTGTCGACAAAAATTTACGCAGATGCTTTCAGTAAAGATCCAGATTTTTACTCTTTTATGCGATCCATGGAAGCTTACAAAAATTCTTTAAATACAGACACCACTCTCCTGATGTCCGAAGATTCCGACTTTTTGGGATTTCTTAATAAATCCAACTAACTCAACATACCGGGTAGCAAAAAAAACGAGAAACTCTTAATAGCTGTGAGAATTTTTTCTCTTTTTCTTTAAGGTCACATGAGAATACTCATCGTTGGAGCGGGAATAGTCGGATTTAACCTTGCCCAGGAACTTTCGCAGGAAGGCCACGATGTAGCCATTGTGGATAAGGACCTGGACCGGATACGACGAATTTCAGATACGCTCGATGTCATGGCGGTACAAGGCAATGCCTGCCTGCCCAGTGTATTGGTCAAGGCTGGCATCAAGTCCACTGAAATGCTGATCGCCGTTACCGAAAAAGACGAGATCAACCTGCTTGCCTGTTTTCTTGCTTCCCGTTTTGAAGTACCCAAGCGGTTCGCCAGGTTACGTGACATGGAATTCACCTCCAGCGATGCCATTCTTTCCCCGCAAGATTTATTCATCGACCAGGCAATAAATCCGCCACAAATCATGGTCGAAACCATTCTGAAGTTTCTTGAAACGCCAGGTGTCATCAACGTTGCCGAATTCGCCGATGGAGAAGTTCTTTTGCGCGAGTTTGATGTTCCTGAAAACGCTCCCATCGCCGGGAAATCGATTCAAGACATTCGTAGCATCACATTAATGGATTCGTTTTTAATCGTAGCCATCGTCCGCGAGGGAAAATTGGTGCTCCCGAAAGACGAAGATATTATCCATGCGGGCGACAGATTCTACACCCTTGTAGATAAAGAGTTTCTGCCTTTTCTGCTCCCCATGCTGAATAAAACCCTGGATGAAGTTCAAAAAATAATTATTTACGGTGCCACACCCATGGCCATTCACCTCGCGAAAGCCATAGAAGAAGGCACCCGCGATGTGCGCATCATCGAGCCGTCCAGAGATATGGCTCATATTGCGGCGGATCAGCTAAAAAAAACCGTTGTCATGCATGGTAGCGGAACGGATATGGATCTGTTCAATGAAATAAATATGAAGGAAGCGGATTTCTTTCTGGCTCTTTCCGATGACGACGAAAACAATATCCTTTCTGCTTTACTAGCAAAAAAATATGGTGCGAAACGGGCTTTGGTTATTACTAATGACCCGGAATACCTGCCTATCTTGGATTCCATTGGCATGGACATTACCATCAACCCGCGCCTCATAACCGTCAGCGCCATATTAAAGCACTTACGAAAAGGGCGTGTGATGTCAGTGTTTAAACTGATAGAAGATGCCGAGGTCATGGAAATCGGCGTAGTACCCGACTCTACTATCTTCAACAAACCACTTTCGAAAATCAAATTCCCCAAGGAAGCCATCATCGGTGCCATTCTCAGAAAAGGAGAAATGCTGATCCCAAACGATGAAATCACCCTGGAAGCCGGCGACTCGGTCATCGTTGTGGCGCTGCCCGGAGCCATAGAAAAAATCGAAAAACTCTTTGATCGCAAGCGTTCCTTTCTTCCTTTCAGATGAATATCCAAGCAATATTAAATGTTGTTGGGGTGCTGTTAATTCTACTTTCCGGTCTTCTTCTGGCGCCACTTGGCGTTTCAATGTATTACGACCACCCTGCTCTCGCAGGTTTTATTTCAGAAACTTCCGCATTCAGCCTCACTTTTGTTGCGGGTCTTGTTTCAGGTCTTGTGCTCTGGAAGCTCTTCCCCTCTGGCATTGAAAAGTTGCGCGACCGCGAAGGGTTCGCAATTGTAGCCTCATCCTGGATGGCTATGTCCGTTTTTGGCGCCATTCCACTTTATCTTACAGGAGCCTGTCCAGACTATATCGACGCTCTATTTGAAAGTGTCAGTGGGTTTACAACTACAGGAGCATCGATCCTTATTGATATTGATGCGCTACCGCATGGAATTCTTTTCTGGAGGAACCTCATGCAATGGGTGGGAGGGATGGGGATCATCCTTCTTTCTCTGGCTATCTTCCCGATGCTGGGTATTGGTAGTTTTCATTTATTCAAAGCAGAAGTCCCCGGTGGAGCAACCGTTGAACAAACACAACCGCGGCTGGCTGAAACCGCCAAAGTTCTCTGGAAAACTTATCTTGCGCTTACCCTCATTGAAATTATTGCGCTACGTTTTGCGGGACTGGATTTCTTCGATGCTGTCTGTCATACATTTTCAACAGTCGCCACAGGCGGATTTTCCCCACACAACGGCAGTGTGGGTGTGTTCGATAATATATATATTGAAGCCATAATCATTCTTTTCATGTTTTTCGGTGGCATCAACTTCGCTCTGCATTCGCAGATGGTAAGAAGAAACTTTGCAGGCGTATTCAAAAACCCGGAATTTCGCGCCTATTGCTCCATGCTAATAATAGGCATTCTACTAGTAACTTGGGGACTCACCCGAGTTTCACCCGATGGCGATGCTGGCCAAGCATTCCGGAGTGCCGCGTTCACTGTGGTATCCATTAACACAACCACCGGATTCGTTACCGATGATTTTAATTTATGGCCGGAGTATCTGAAACTTTTGCTACTGGGCATCATGATGGTCGGCGGTTGCTCCGGCTCGACCAGTGGTTCTTTCAAGGTCATCCGTTTTATTATCCTGATAAAAATTATTTTAAGAGAGCTCAGAAAACTGGTTCATCCACGGGCTATTTTCCACGTAAAGGTAGGGGATAAAACCATCGACCCCGATGACCTTTCCAATGTCGCGGCACTGACATTTTTGTTTTTGGGAATTTCAGCCCTGAGCTCAATGATGCTTTCATTCATGGGGGTTGATTTTACCACTGCAATTTCTGCATCTATCGCTTCTTTATTTAATATCGGCCCAGGCCTGGGAGGTGTGGGTGCTATGGGCAATTACGCCGCTATACCAGCTATGGGCAAGGGAATTCTGATTGCCTGCATGTTATTGGGAAGGCTTGAAATTTATGGCATCCTTCTTCTTTTATTGCCCATAGCCTGGCGCAAATAGGGGTTGATTTTGCAAAAACAATAAACTAGAATTTCGTGTTCCCAGTCAGAGTTTCGAAACTTGGCCAATAAAGATAATAAACCTTATTTGGTCAGGATATCAGGCCTGCCTGCACCATTAATATATGTTATCAGTGATCCGGCTTCAGCCTTGTTACATCCCTGATTTTTAAGGAATTTATATAGATATGGAAACCAACCCACTAAAAATTACCGAACTCGTACTTCGAGATGCCCATCAATCGCTTCTCGCCACGCGGATGAAGACAGAAGACATGCTACCCATTGCAGAAAAGCTCGATCAGGTGGGTTTTTTCTCCTTGGAAACCTGGGGTGGAGCCACTTTCGATACCTGCATCCGGTTTTTAAATGAAGACCCTTGGGAAAGAGCTCGGGCACTAAAGAAAAAAATGCCCAAAACCCCATTTCAAATGTTGTTACGCGGACAAAATGCAGTGGGCTACAGACATTATGCGGACGATATTGTTGAACGGTTTGTCAAACAATCTGTAGAAGTCGGGATTAATATTTTCAGAATCTTCGATGCCCTCAATGATTTCCGCAATATAGAAACCGCAGTAAACACCGTCAAAAAATGTGGTGAGACGGTTGAAGGCTGTATTAGCTATACCGTCAGCCCAGTGCATAACCTCGAACTCTATATCCAGATGGGGAAAACCCTTGAAAGCATGGGGTCGGATATTATTTGCATAAAAGATATGGCTGGCTTGTTAACACCCAATGTAACGAAAACCCTCATCACGGAATTAAAGAAAAATACCAATCTCCCCATTCACCTGCACACACACGCGACCACCGGTCTTGTCGGAATGAATATGCAATGCGCCATCGAAGCAGGGGTTGATATGGTTGACACAGCTATTTCCTGTTTGTCGATGGGAACATCTCATTATCCAACTGAATGTATTGTTGCCGCATTAAAAGGAACTCCACGAGATACAGGTTTGGATCTGAATTTGTTAGAGGAAATTAACGACTACTTCAAAGAAGTGAAGAAAAACTACGCCGAATTTGAAAGTGACTTCCAGGGTGTGGATATAAACATCCTCAAATCACAAATTCCTGGTGGCATGATTTCTAACATGGAAAACCAGTTAAAAGAGCAAAATTCTCTAGACAAACTCGAAGAAGTGCTCAAAGAAGTGCCGCGTGTTAGAAAAGACATGGGCTACCCGCCTTTGGTCACCCCCACCAGTCAAATTGTGGGCTCACAAGCAACGTTAAATGTGTTGACCGGCGAGCGGTATAAAATAATCACGAAAGAAACGCGGCAATGCGTAATGGGGAATTATGGCAAATTGCCAGCACCCATTGATGAAGAACTGATGGCCAAGGTAGCCGGTGACAAAAAAGTTACCGATTGCCGCCCAGCAGATTTACTTGAGCCCGAGTGGGATGGCGTATGCAAAGAACTGGGAGATAAATATACCAGCGAAGAAGATCGATTGACTTATGCCCTGTTTGGGAAAGTTGCGTTAAAGTTTTTTGAAACTCGAGGGAAACCTTTACCAGAAAAACCGGCAGCGGCAGCAAAACCGTCACCAGCAGGTGCAGTACAACCGACTGCAGCCCCACAAGGTGGTTCATCGATTTATCAGGTTCGAGTCAATGGAAAAGATTTCACCGTTGAAGTGGCAATGGGTGGAGCAGGAACAATGGCTCCCGCACCGGTTGCAGCATCAGCACCCGCAGCGACTCCTGCCCCGGCACCAGCCAGTGGCGGAGGCGGCTCTCCACTTACCGCACCCTTACCCGGATCTATTTTTTCCATGAAATGTAATGTCGGCGATACAGTCAATGAAGGCGATACCCTTTTGATCATGGAATCGATGAAAATGGAAAGTGAAATCAAAGCCCATCAGTCCGGAACCGTTCAATCGATTCTAATCAAAGAAGGCGATACCGTTCAAACAGGCGATCAACTGGTAATCATAGGATAATGGAATTTAGCTTTAGCTCATCCGCATCAAAAATAGTTCATTCGACTGCATTCTCTAGTCTGGAGAGTGGCGATGTCATAATGTTAGGCGTCGCTTGCGTTCTGATATACCTTGCCATATGGAAAAAGTTTGAGCCTCTTTTGCTACTCCCCATGGGCTTCGGCTGTCTTCTCGCAAATGTCCCAATGAGCATGATGGCAAGCACCGATACCGGTGGCCTGCTAAATTTTTTCTATCAGGGGATCAAACACGAAATTTTGCCTCCCCTCATATTTATGGGAGTGGGGGCCTTGACTGATTTTGGCCCGCTATTAGCTAATCCTGCAACCTTGCTTTTAGGTGCCGCCGCGCAGATCGGGGTATACATGACTCTGATTGGTGCTGTGTTTCTCGGATTCAATATGCAGGAAGCAAGTGCTATCGGAATCATTGGTGGTGCCGATGGCCCCACATCTATTTTCCTAGCCAGCAAACTTGCACCTCACTTATTGGCTCCCATAGCCGTTGCTGCATATTCTTATATGTCTCTGGTTCCCTTGATTCAACCGCCGATTATGAAGTTGCTCACCACTGAAAAAGAGCGAAAAATCAAGATGGAACAGTTAAAGCCAATTTCGCAAACAGTGAAAATCATTTTCCCAGTGGCGGTAACGATTGTCTGCTGCCTCATGTTACCAGGGGTAACTCCATTGCTAGGAATGCTAATGCTAGGTAACATGTTTCGTGAGTCGGGAGTGACCGCTCGCCTGCATGAAACTGCCGAAACTCATTTAATAAATATTGTAACCATCCTACTTGCGCTTGCTGTGGGTTCATCCATGACAGCAGATTCTTTTCTGCGACTGGAGACCCTGAAAATAATTGTATTAGGACTACTGGCATTTGCAGTTGCAACCGCTGGAGGGGTCCTTTTCGGCAAACTCATGTGTAAAATGACAGGAGGAAAGGTAAACCCTTTGATCGGTTCTGCGGGAGTATCCGCAGTTCCCATGGCTGCCCGAGTTTCTCAAAAAGTGGGATCAGAGGCCGACCCTTCCAACTTCTTATTGATGCATGCAATGGGACCCAACGTTGCAGGTGTGATTGGCAGTGCGGTAGCCGCCGGGGTCTTTCTTTCTCTTTTTGGAGATGTTGGTAGCGGCATAGATACCCACGCAGCTCTGGCTCCCGTGATCGGCAACCCGGAACCTGGTATGCAAGCATTTGCTACTGTAGTTGACGCTATAAAACAATAAAGGAAATTTAAAATGGAAGCCAGCGTTTCAGCAGCCGCGAATGTTTCAATTCTTGCCATGTCCGTTATTTTTACGGTGTTGATCATTCTCATATTCACCATTAAAGCACTGGTGAAATTCATTCCATACGAAGCCCCCCCCGCCGCCCCTGCTAGAAACGTTTCTGCTAGCAGCCCTCCAGGACAAGACGATCAAGTTGCCGCCATAACCGCCAGCTTAGCGGCACATATGGGGAAAAGACCTGACGAATTCAGGATCGTCAATATCCAATCGCGTTAACGATCCAGACAATCCTATCCTAAGTGTTTTTATTTGCTTTGTTCTGTAGAAGGAGCAGGCGAAGATTCAATTTTTGGTAGGGACTTAAGAATTTCGACGGGGGTCTGCAGGAAACCTTGGAAAATGCCCATCACCTTTTTACCTAAAGAGGTAAAGGGAATCAATGATATCTCTGGATCATCAAAATCTCCTTTTACCTTGTAATAGGTTTTCAACAGACTTTTTTCATCACCAGCTGTTAAAATTTTTCCAAAAAGAGGGATCTTAGTCAGGAATCGATCCAGCTTGGCAAGTGGCGCGACACCGACCACTGTATCCATATGATTTTTTTTCAGATCAAAGGTGCCGACGATGGATGTTCTACGGTTATCCGTCTCAAAAATAAAATTCTCCGTATCAAAAATCCCACCCTTGGGAATAAAATCACCAGACAATTGTTTAAATGAAGATAGAGTACTATCCTTCAAAGGTAATGGACTAGGACCCGACCCAAAAATTTTGTGGACTCCGTACTTGAGTTTTTCCTGATCCATCATACCGGATCGAATATCCAAGGAAATTTTCCCTGACAATGATTTTAAAATCTCTGACCCGTCTTTGCCCTTGCCTTTTATGCTGGCATTAAATTTCTTAACATCCCCACTCAGGCTTTTCTCAAATACATTGCCGAAAAGGCTGAAAACGTTTTCTGTTTTCACATCTTTGGCTTCCACCCTTCCCTCAAAAGTACTTATTCCTTTTTCATCAATTGCATATTCACCGAAGCTCTTAACCAATGGATTGTCACCCACATTCAAGTCCGTAAGCTGCAACACCTTATCGTTGAGTGAAAATTTTCCTGCGACCTTGTTCAAATGCAGCATCTTAAAATTTAACTGGCCTACATCAAAAAGGATTTGTCCTTTTCCCTTTTTGAAAAAATCTTTCGTAACAAGAAAATCAATCGCCTTCGCATCTTTCTCCTGCGACTCTGGTAAAAGCTCATCAATATCAAATTTTTCACCCGTAAGAATCAGCTCCAAATTAGGAGAGTCACCACGTTGATAAACACCAGTAATATCGACTTTGCTGTTAGCGGAGACGATACTGGCAGAGCGTATATCGAATCGATTTTCTTTGAAAATTAATTTTGCATTGAGTAACCATTCCGATGATATTTTTTCGGGTCTGATTTTTAAATTTATCAAATCCATTTTTCCCGCAAAACGAGAATCTTCCAATTCATTCAGGTTTCCATTCCCCGAAATTTTAAAATTTACAGACCCATCGGCAGTCCACGAATCTGAAAATATGTGCGATGGGAAAGTTTGAAATTCTTCGGTCGCCAATTCAACTTTAAAGGCCGGAGCATTCAAGTCAGGAATCTGCATTGATCCGGTAACTTTGTTGCCTCTTAGTTCGTAGCTCCAGTCTTCTATATTCAGGCCCTCTTTTTCAGAAAGCCTGCCTTTTGCTCTGAATTGATTGAGTGCATTTTCATTTTTCTTAATCAGTCTAGGAATTTCATATCCAGTTCTTGTCAAATCCGCCTGTTGCTCAAATTTAAAATTTCCGGGTGTACCATTAATGCTCATCGAAATATGCGCGGGGCCCGAAAAGTTAAAACCACTAAAAACCGGAATATCTTTCAAATCGGTTTGCAATAATTCAGGTAGGCTCAGGCGCAGGGAAAATTCAGGGGCGGAAACATCATGCCGGTCGATTTCGCCTTCGAGATGCAAAGGGGAGTCGCCATAACGGCCCACAATATTATCCAAGCGAATATTATCTGCATCATAAGAAATATTGCCATTCAAATCCATCATGGCTTGCAACCGATCTTGATACTTCATCGAAAGGTTCTTTAACTCAATTTTTCCCCATTCTTTTTCAGTCTCTGGATTTTCTGGGTTCCCTTGATACCGGTAATTGATAAGTACTCCTCCAGAAGTAAAATCTAGTCCTTCCTTCATATCCAACAAAGCACCTTCTGCGTCTCCAGCATCTTCCTCAATGATCCAATGCAAATCACTGAAATCCAAATGATATAAGGCTGTGCCTTTTTCCAGCGGTTCTCCATGACTGAAACCAAGCTCCCCATTCAAGTTACTAAACCTGCTATTTGAAAAGTCTCCAGAAAGATTTTTATATTGCAGGAACCTTATCCATCGCTCATTTTTTCTTTGAGCCACTTCCGGTGTATGGGTATAAATTATTTTTCCGTTCAAGTTTTTTATTCTAGGTTTGAATTCTTTTTCCGCCAGTGAAACGGATTGCAGATCGATTTCCCCTGCTATCGCCAATTTATCAAAATCTTCAAGTGGCCCTCTAATATTCAGCTTGATATTTGCTGAACCTTCTAAGTCAGAGTAAATAGAAATAGCATTATGAATGGGATGCCCTTTAAAGGCTTTCTTAAGAGTGCGGTGGAGTTGCGCCATACCCACTTTATTTTCCAGCGACAGATTGGCGACTGGGCGGGTCATAAAATTATCTATAGTTCCCTGCAAATTGGTTAAAGGCTGTTTCTCATATCTGGCCTTATGAATATGAAAACTACTATTACCCTTATCTACCTTAAAGGTTCCTGTGACTTTTTTTAGTGGTGGAAGCGGACTCTGCCAGTCCACTTTTCGCATCTCAATTTCGCCGGTAATTTTTCTACGATTTTCAGGTTTGGATATTTCTCTTAGCTGATTGACTGTTCCATCAAATTTAAACGAATTAAATTTGATGGAACCATTTTTGAAAGTCTTATGAATCACTTCATGGTATTCCTCTGGAAAAATCTTCAAAGGAAGGTAATCAATACTCCTGTTAACTTGAAAAGCATCCGTTTTCAAATCTATTAGAACAACGGGGTCTTTTGAAAAGATGTTCTTTAGAGAACCACTTGCTTTAAATTTGAATGGGCCAGTTTCTGTTTTCAACTCTTCAATATTGATAGAGTCCTTTTCCATTGAAATTTTATACTCAAGCCCACCTCGATGTGGAACACGCGCATCTCTTATCACTGCCCGTTTCTGTTTGAAGTCAGAGGAATATTTCAAAACTCCTTCAGTTTTAATAGCACCCCCTAAATTTCCTGAAAAGCTGGAATCGATGGATAACCATCCGGGAGTTTTCGCCAATACTTTTTTAAAATAAGGTTGGAATCTTGAAACATTTAACGGATTCAAACGAATTTTTCCATCAATCGAAATTCCCGTGAACCCTTTTTCTTCGGAAAAATTATCAAAGGCTCCAGAAACTTGAAAAGCAGTAGAAGACCCGGAGTTCGGTATCTCCCCTTTCAAGGAAAACTGGTAAGGAGATTTGACCAGGCTTTTCCTGACGGAAAAATGAAGATGATTCATCTCTAGAGGTAGCGGCTTGTCATTGGGTTGGTTTAGATAATCCAGAAAATGAACAGAGCCGTCTTCCACCATAACCTGACTCATAAGACTGACTTTGAGAACTTTAAATAGCTGGCTCTCTGCAGGTTGCGATATCCATTTTTGAACATCTCCCAAGCTAAATTGGCCTACCGCATTACGAACGACCTGAAGCGATGCCCCCTGGACAATGATCTGCTTGACTTCAACCCGTTTCTCTAACAGGGGAAGAAGTTTCACGACCACCCAGACACTGCGCGCTGTCAGTTCCGGTTCGGGGCCCCAACGTGATTTAACGGAAACGTCTTTAAGAAGAATGCTAAGTCCGCGAACAATATCCATTTCGGCATCGCCAATGGAAACTTTTCGTCCGGTCAATTCTTCCATTTTTTCTATGGCAATATTTTTTACCTCCCCCAGGTTTCTAAGCTGATAATAGGCTAGGGAAAATATAGAAAATGCGCCGAGGAACAAAACAAAGAAGGAATAAAAAATTACCCTTTTTTTTGAAAGCGGCATATAGTTTACAAATGGAAGATTAAAATACTTGCTCTACAGATGAGGAAAAAAACAAACGGGTAAAAACAACTAACAGGTCTCCAGCGCTCTTCGACCAGATAAGCCCATTGTTTTCATAAAGTTATAGATCATTTGATGGCCTGCGTCTAGAAAAATCCCATGTTCCGATACACTACCCATTTTTAGCCACTAAATTCCCTAGAATATGAATTCCTTCGACCAATCATCCATTTTTGGACTCAATCCTGTATTCGAAGCTCTTAAGGCTCGCAAACGGCGTTGCTATAAGCTTTTCATTGAACAGGGAAAATCGCAGACAAGATTAAATTCGTTGATCGAATTGGCGCGTGAAAATAAAGTGCCCATTGAGACGATTCCAAAAACAGATTTTCAAAAAAAGTACCGCAGTCATAACCATCAAGGAGTAGTTGGTGTTTTTGCAATCATCCAAGCATTGGAGCTGGATGAATTAGTCCAACAGGCTTTTCAAAGAACGCGGTTGCCGGTTCTGGTTGTGTTGGACAGCATTCAAGATCCGCAAAACCTTGGTGCCATCATCCGCTCAGCGGAAACATTGGGAATTCACGGAATGATCCTTCCCAAAAATCGCACTTCAACTATAAATGAAACCGTTGCAAAATGTTCTTCGGGGGCTATCGAACATCTTCCCATTGCATGGGTCACAAACTTGACTCGAGGAGTAGAAGATTTAAAGGAAAAAGGGTTTTGGATTGCCGGAGTGGTTCCTGACGGCGACACACCCTGCCATCAATATAAATTTGATACACCCGTGGTTTTGGTCTTGGGGGGAGAAGAAAAGGGCATTCGCCCTTTATTGAAAAAATCCTGCGATGTCACCCTCAATATACCCATGCAAGGTGCAATAGGGTCATTGAATGCATCTGCGGCGGCGGCAATCCTATTTTACGAGGCATTGCGGCAAAAAAAGTAAACGATTAGAACGTGGATCCTGAAAAAGTCAAACGAACCTTATAGTCTATTGTAGGATCTCATACGACGCATGGCGGCTTTTCTTTTCTTCTTAGCCTCCTTCTGCTTGCGCTTTTTCTTCACGGAGGGCTTTTCGTAAAAACGACGGCGTTTCAACTCTTTTAACAAGCCTTCTTTGGTCATTTGTCTTTTTAGGACTTTTAACGCTTTTTCAACCTGATTTTGATAAACTGTTACTTCCAAAAACCTTTACCTCCCAATCAAATAAATAACACTAATTAAATGAGAAAAAAAACAGACGACCTAAATTCTGCTAGTACCCTGTTTTATCGTGAAGCTGGGAATTATCAACAAAAACACCTGTAAAGTCAATAGCTGAATGAAAATGATGAACCCCAACCTCAGAGATCAAATGATCCGCGTTATCTCCTTGTTTTTGTTCCACTTAATGCTCCTTGTTCCAGATGGACATACAGAGGAATTTGCTGTCCCAAACTCGGGTTCTCCCTATCAGGATTTAGGCGACCTTAAAACGGGAGAAATACTGCATCTGCCAACAGGTTTAACCGTCAATTTCGACCAAATGATGGATTCGGTGACCGCATCCCGGGTGATTTATATCGGTGAAACTCACGATAATATCGAAGCTCATAAAGTTCAGTTACAAATTATAAAAAAATTAACCGAACAGTACCCAGTGGCAATCGGAATGGAAATGTTTCGCCGCTCGGCTCAAGAAAAACTCGACCAGTGGCATATAGGCGAACTTTCAGTGAAAGAATTTAAAAATCTATTCCACACAAACTGGGGATCGGGCTATCAACTGTATCAACCCATTTTTGACTTTGCCCGCACCAACCAAATACAGCTGATCGGACTAAAATCTTCGCGCAAGGTAGAAAACAGTTTCCGTTCCGGCAACCCGGCTCCCGACAATACGTTCTATCCTGAATTGGACGACCAAGACCCCTATCATCGAGCCTATTGCATGGCTGCTTTCGG
>JBLFWU010000013.1:0-55448 GCA_047610985.1 Nitrospinales bacterium
CACCTTATGATTTGGTCTTAAGAAAACTGTCTTTGTCTGCTTTCTTCAAATTGTTCAAAGTTTTGCGGAGAGAGAAACCGGATTTGATTCATACTCATGGAAAAGGTCCTGGTCTTTATGGTAGATTGATCGGTTGGATACTCGGAATTCCTGTGGTACACACTTTTCACGGTTTTCAGCACAAACTTCTTCCTGCCATTCAAAGATGGTTTTATCTGTTTGTAGAAAATATCCTGACATTGTTGACCCGGCACCACATTTTTGTCGGTATCGGAGAAAAAAACAAAGCAAAAGTTCTAATATTTCTGAATGATTCGAATTCCAGTGTTATTAATAATGGTATAGACCTGGATGCAATTCAAGCACTACCTGCGGCAGAAGAGGTGCTTGCTTCACTGGATCTGGGGCCTCGTGAAAGTATAAAAATTTTCGGCACTCTCTCAAGGGTCTCACCGGAAAAAGGACTGGATACACTGCTGGAAGGGTTTGTCGAGGCGGTTAAAATAGCTCCCTACATTCGACTGCTTGTTATTGGCGATTGCCCTGCTGAACATGAAAAATATATTAAAACAATAATGCAGTATATTCACGAGAATGGATTAGATGATACGGTTAAAATTTTAGGGGCTCGGGAGGATGCACTGGAGATATTAAAAAGTATTGATTTTTATATTTCCCCTTCACGAAGCGAAGGGCTTCCTTATAATTTATTGGAAGCGTTGGCGGTCGGTAAACCGTTGATGGCAACGGATATCCCTGGAAACAACGATATCATTAGAAAGTCTGTCGAAGGGGTACTGGTTCCTGTTAATTCAGCAAGAACTCTTGCTCATGGTATTTTGACTTTGTTGGAACTCGGCCCAGAGGAAAGGAAAGCAATGCAACAAAATGGTAAGTCGAGAATTCTAGATCAATTCTCCTTGAATCTTATGGCCGAAAAAACGTTCTCAATATACAAAAAGGTGTTAGAAGGGGCGAGCTAAGTCGGAGCAACTTATTCTATTTGTCGGTGGATGATGCCAGTAGGCCTGCATTGAAAAAATCGAATACCTTTTCAATTTTATCGAGAAATTCTTTTTCGTCCAGAGGGTGGATTCTAAAAGAAGCGGCACCTGCATGACCGCCGCCACCCATATAAAGATCTCCGAATAATTCCTTTAATTTACCTTCTGCAGTGCGTAGGTCGATTCCGGAAAATTTAACCGCTCGTCGAAGCTTGATGAAAAAGCAGTTCTCTCCTTCGGCATTTTTACCTTCAAAAACTACCATGCCAGCACAACCTGATTTTTCAGGAACTGAATTCATAAGAAAATTTTGAATGTCTGCGAACCAGTCCGAATCGAACGGTTTACAGGTATCTGCTACATCTTCTTGAGTGGAGTGAAATAAATTTAAAAAACCAATTTGACCTTTTAATTCTGCGCGGTCATTCAAAAGGTTGAAGCAGGCTTCTTGTTCATCGGTCAACCGATTGAGGTATTCCAGTATCTGTTGGGGATCGCCAAATTTTGAGTTTTTGCGGTCTATATTTCGTTTGTCATCGGACTCTCTCCAACGCGTTATATTCTGCAGACGCTCTTTAAGTAAGTCCATCCAGTAGTCGTAATCTTCTTTAAAGGGAATAACCTTGCCGCCGACAGTGTCACCCAGCATGCCAGTTATCAAACCGAGGATGATATTGCGTTGATCGAAAGGATTGGGCCCTTCGTGATATTTCTCATGATACGTTAAAAGAATTTTCCCAATAATTTCGGTATTGGCGTTGGCCTTGCGAAATAATTTGACGCCGTAATCGGTTAGCTCTTCGCTGTCTGCACCAAAATGGTGGTCAATCTCAATCACTTTGGGTTTGTTGGATAAAATATTTTTTGCAAGAAAAGAGTAATGAGGAACTAGTTTCGTATTTGCGGTGTCGCAAAAAATAACAGTCTCTATCTCATCTTTAACGGCTAGGATTTGCTCTTTGTTCCGTAAAATTTTGATTGAATTGTATTCGATAATTTTCTCGAAAAAATCGAGATTTTCACCCAGGTTGTCAGGCAGGATTAAAAAAACTTTTTTATCAAGCTGATGGAGATAAAGCGAAAGAGATAACATCGACCCTACCGAATCGGGATCAATATCTCCACTGAACAAAAAGCTCTCGCTGGTGTTAATTATATCCAGCGCATTTTTCAGGTTTTCTCTCCAGACGTTTCCATCAAGAGGCTTTTTCTCGTTCATATCGTTTATATGTTTACACTTTTTCTGGGGATAGTTAGCTTTATATTATATCTTTTTTCGGAATTTTGACAAATAAATTTAACAATTTCAATGAGAAAGGGGATATTGGAGTGGGGACGAAGGGAGTTGAAGTGATTCTATCTACTTGGAAAATCCAGGGTCATCATCGAAGACATTGTTGTAATCACCTTCAGAGGCATCGTCCCGATCTGGGCGACACCAGTCGAAATCATCACCATCCTTATCACCCGAATCTTGGGCTTTAATGGATGCTTGATGGTCGCTCACAAACAGGTCTAATTCCAGAAGGCTGAAATCTTTACTGCCACACTGGCATTCCGATTCTCCGATCGTAAACTCGGTCTCCTTTTTAAGCACAAAGGCCATGCCGCAAATATCGCAGCTGTGGCCTGTATGAGATTCGACCAAATCTGGCCCCAGCAGAGGATCCCGGCACTGATTGCATATGGCAGGGACCCCAGGGGTTATGTCGGCCAAAAGGTTTTCAATTCCACAAGATGGACACTCGATCAATAAAGACTTTTGAGCAGGCATGGAATTTAGGAGTCAGAGCTTTCTGGAAATATTTTTGACATATCGCCCATTTTTTCCATAGCTTCTTCTTTAGACATTTTAGTGATGTCGATACCCATATCAGCCAGAGCACCGGAGAATGGACATTTACTGGCACCACTTTTTGGTTCCTCACCTTCAGCCAATTCAGCAGGCTTCTCTGTTTCAATTTCTCCGGCTTCTGCCATGATGATCCAATGCATTGATTCGATCGTCTGCTGTTTTTCGGCGGTTAGCTTTTGCAAGGTTTCCTTGGTTTCCTGATGGTTTACCAATTCAACGGCTTCTTTATATTTTTCGAGGGCTTGCTTTTCAAATTCAACAGCTTCTTTCAATGCTGCGGCAGAGTTGGACATTGTCACGTCTCCTGACAAATAAGGGTAATTAAATTCATTCTGGAATGGTAAAATATACCAAATTCTTCACTCTAATAGCAACTACTACTACTCGGCGTAGGACCAATTTGTTGATATTCATCAAGCTAGAAAATGTGGTTGAGCCTTTTCTTGTATTTCGCTAACATTGTTTCCTCGCCAGAAAGGCAGACTGGATTACTTTAAGTTAAGGAGCTTACCATGGTTAACGGTAATAAAAATAACAGTATCAATTATATTGAGCTCCCTATGGTAAAAAATGCCGAGACTAAAAAATTCTACCATCAGGCGTTTGCATGGGAGTTTACAGATTGGGGACCCGACTACATCAGTTTTTCTGGGGCAAATATTGATGGTGGGTTCAATGGTATGGGAGATACGCAAATATCCAATCCCGGCATTCTAGTTGTTCTTTATGCAAGTGACCTTGATAAAAAGCTAGAAGAGGTGATTCAAGCTGGAGGGAAAATCTTAAAGCCAATCTATGAATTTCCGGGTGGGAGAAGGTTTCATTTTATTGATCCTAATGGGAATGAGTTGGCAATATGGTCAGAATAAGCTTCATAGGAAATAGTAAATGGTAAAACGATGCGCATGGGTAGGGCATAATTACAAACCCACGGAACTGGATGTTAAGTATCACGATGAAGAGTGGGGTGTTCCTGTTCACGATGATAAAACATTATTTGAGTTTCTTATTTTGGAAGGTGCGCAGGCGGGGCTTAGTTGGACAACGATCCTCAAAAAGCGCGAGAACTACCGCATGGCCTATAACAAGTTCGATCCCAAAAAAGTAGCAAAGTTCGATAATGCCAAACAGCAAAAACTCCTGCAAGACCAAGGTATTGTGCGTAATCGTCTGAAGGTAGCCGCTTCGGTTACCAATGCCAGAGCATTTCTAGAAGTACAAAAGGAATTTGGTAGCTTCGATAAATATATCTGGGGCTTAATAGGTGGTAAGACCCTGAAAAATAAATGGAAATCTATGGATCAAGTCCCAGCGACTACAAAAGAATCAGATGCCATGAGCAAAGACTTAAAAAAACGTGGATTCAAATTTGTCGGTTCCACCATCTGCTACGCTTTCATGCAGGCCACGGGTATGGTGAATGATCACACAACAGATTGTTTCAGATACAAGGCAACCTCATGAGGGAGTGTGGAATTTTTATTTGAAAAGGGTGGGAAAAAGTGTAGACTTCGGCCTTCAATCTATCCCGATTTCAGAATCTGTAAATTTAAGGCAAGGTGGACTTTATGGGAGATGCTGACCAAAAAAAAGATATTCCTGCTGCTCCTGAGCAAAAGGAAGAGCCTGGGCTGATGGAATCTTATGGGTCTTTCCCTGTATGGTCTTTAAAGTTGATTGATGCGTTGACCCCGGAATTTCTGATTACCAAGGGACCCGTTGAAAAGAAAAAACTTCCCCAGTAACAAATTATACTTCCAAAAAAAATGAAACCCATACAAAGGGCATTGATAAGTGTGTCGGACAAGACAGGTGTCCTTGAATTCGCCAGAGAACTGCATAATTCTGGGATAGAGATCCTTTCCACGGGGGGCACCGCAGAGCTTTTGCGAAAAGGCGGTTTGCCTGTTATCCAGGTCTCGGACTACACCGGCTTCCCGGAAATGATGGATGGCAGAATCAAGACCCTGCATCCTAGGGTGCACGGCGGAATTCTAGGGCGCAGAGATGTCCCCGAGCATATGCAAGCCATGGAAGATCATGGCATTCGTCCGATTGACCTTGTGGTGATAAATCTTTATCCGTTTGAAGAGACAATAGCAAAGGAAGGCTGTACTTTAGAAGAAGCTATAGAGAATATAGATATTGGCGGTCCTGCCATGGTTCGTTCTTCAGCAAAAAACTGCAATGATGTTACCATTATTGTCGATCCCAAAGAGTATGACCTGATACTTGAAGAAATGAAAGCAGGCTCCGTTTCTCTGGAAACCCGTCGCCGATTGAGTCGCGATGCGTTTGCCCATACCGCTCGGTACGATTCATTGATCGCTACTTTTTTGTCCGGTCAATGGGAAGAGGGTTTTCCGCCTTCTTTTAATCAACCTTACACAAAAGTTCAAGATTTGCGCTATGGGGAAAATCCTCACCAGTCGGCCGCATTGTATAGGGAGAGCAATCCGCTGCAGACCGATATTGTTTCGGCCAAACAGTTGCAGGGCAAAGAGTTGTCTTTCAATAACTTTATTGATTTAAATGCAGCCTGGGAATTGGTGCGGGAAATGGATTCAGGAGCGGTTGCTATTATTAAGCATACCAACCCTTGCGGAGTTGCATTGGGAGACGACCAGTTAAAAACTTTTATTTTGGCAAGAGAGGTGGACCCTACTTCCGCATTTGGAGGTATTTTAGGGTTCAATCAACCTGTCACCGTTAAAACGGCGGAGGAAATACTCAAAAACTTTGTAGAGGCTGTGGTAGCGCCCGGTTTCGATCCGGAAGCGATAAAATTGTTTTCTGCAAAGAAGAATATTCGTTTGATGCAAATGCCAGGTGAGGCATTAAATGAAAAAGACCAGCGGTTCGACTTGAAACGAATTGGTGGCGGACTATTGGTCCAGAGTCAGGACTCTTTAAACTATGTTGAAGACCAGTTAAAATTTGCCAGTGAGCGGGAACCTGATGCCCGGGAAATGGAAGACATGAAGTTTGCCTGGTTGGTGGCAAAACATGTAAAATCCAATGCCATTATTTATGCAAAAGATAAAGAGATTCTAGGAATCGGAGCAGGCCAAATGAGTCGGGTTGACTCAGCACGGGTTGCAGTTGAAAAAGCTCGCAAATCACTTTCTGGCGCGGTCATGGCTTCTGATGCATTTTTCCCCTTTAGGGACTCTGTCGATGAAGCTGCAAAGAATGGAATTTCAGCTATTATTTCTCCAGGCGGTTCTATTCGCGATAAAGAAGTTTTGCAGGCTGCTAACGAGCACAATATTGCTATGGTTTTTACTGGCACCCGCCATTTCAAGCATTAAACTATAGCATTTCTATTTCCAACTCCCCCTCCCCAGAGTAAGTGTTTCAATTTCATTTTATTGACAGTGGCGAACAAAGTTAATACAATATATTCGAATCCCGATATAGATTTCTTTTCGTAACTCTCTCTAATTGGAGGAGATATGGGCCGCCTGTCTGGAAGTATTGATATTCTGTATGCCGAAGATGATGGGGAAGATTTTTTATTGTTTCTTGATGCTGTGCAAGAAAATGGCTTTTCGTTTAATATCCAACGCGTAAATGATGGTCAAGAGCTGGTAGATTTTTTTTCGGAAGAAACCTCGAAATTACCCAAAATTATAATTTCAGATTTGAACATGCCGAAGAAAAATGGTCTCGAAGCTGTGCGCGAGATTCGTGAAAAATCGTTACTCTCTAAAATACCAATAATTATTTTTTCGGATAGTAAGTCTCCTGAAGAAGTCCAGCTAAGCTATGATTTAGGGGTAAATAGTTTTATCCAAAAGCCGTTAAGCTATCAAGAGCACTTGCAGTGCATTAAGAACATTCACAACTTCTGGTTTCAAACCGTCCAATTACCTTGATCCTTGTCAGATGAATAAATCCATAAAAAAACTAATTTTACTCAGCATTTTTGGAGCTTTGGTTTTTGGTGGATGGCAGGCTAATCTGAAATGGGAAGAGTTTAAACCTGTTCTGGCAGAACTTGAAGAAAAAGACCCAGAAAAATACGCGAAGATGGTGGAAGAGACCCAATCTTTTCACATTAGTGAGACGAAAAAACTGTATCGGGAGCTCGACAGAATGACCTTTGCTGAAGTCATTGACCTTCGCTACAGCAAGCACTTGGAGAAACGAAAAACCGATAAAAAATACAGAGAAGATTCTTACGATGAAGAACTTCAAACAAGGGAAAAGGAAAGAAAAAACAAGCTTGAAAACGACCAGACCAAAATCGAAGAGCTAAAAAGTCTTCATTTGAAAAAGCCTGTCAAAGTAAGGTTCGGTCAGTGGGGGAAAATCCAGCCCTGGCAGCAAAGACTTATTTTGAGGGAAAAATGCATCAAATATTTTAAAAGGCAAATAGAGGATAATCAAACCCAGAATAACGGATTAAAGACTTCCAAAGCAAACACTCTGGTATCCCGTGTGGGACAGGAACCTTTGGAGATTGAAAATCTTTGTGAGGGTTTAGTGCCGATGACATCCGACCCACAAGTGATTCAAAGTTCAATTTTAAGATTAAAAGAATCCATGAACTTTTATTATTTCTCTCAATTGTTGGATGAGACAGGTATTCCGAGAGCCGTTGTTTTCCGATTTAAAGGTAAGTTGGAGGGAATGTCTCGAGATTATAACGACTCCTGATAAACCTACGATCAGGTTAATTCTTTTTTTTCTTCTTGGTTCAACTTATCGGTCAATACCTCAATAGCCGTTGCCAGTTGTTTTAATTCTGTATTAGACTTTATTTCAGGCAGTTCTGTCTTGCCATTTTCTTCTGCAAATTGTACCAGTTTCTTCAGAGGGCGAATCACCATGCTGACGGTGTAGAGTCCGCCGATCACACAAATTATGGTGCCGAATACCGCCATTCCAAGCATTTCATTTTTTAATTGGACTGCACTGCGTGTGACCCTATCTTTTAATAATTCCAGTTGCTTCGGTTCCAAGATTTCGGTGTTCATGGTTCCTACAATGCGTTCAATCTGCCCTAACTGGACGTAAAGGAAAAAAGCCGCGTAACCGAGACAAGAGATGACCACGATATAGCCCGTCATCAAAAGATTTATAATGCTTTTTTTCTCGCCTGGAAGCTCATCTCGAAAGATAGAATTGTTTGCCATTTTAGTTTTGCCTTTTGATAGCTACTTTAAATCTTTTACCCAAGGTTGGGTATTGAGATGCTTTTTTGTAGCGGGATGAAGATTTTTGCAGAAGACTGTACCTTTCCCTGGATGTGGGGTGAGTGCTCGAAAAAATGGAACCCTGATTCTTTTTGCTGGCTCCTAATTTCTGGATAAATCTTTTCAAGGCTCCAGGGTAGTATCCTGTGCGATAGGCGAACTCCCTTCCATATTTGTCTGCTTCAAATTCCAGATTTTTATCCAGACCTTTTGTGAACAATACATTGGAAACTTCGTCGATAAGCTTATCGAACAGTCCAGGGTCTTTGTCCATTACTGCTAAAGTCAATGAGCTAACACCCTGCAGGCTACGGCTTCTTTCTAGTGTTTGCAGGGCGTGTTTGCGAGCGATATGAGCAACTTCGTGAGCGAGTACGCCGGCTAACTCAGCTTCATTTTCGACCATTCTTAATAAACCGATACTGACAAACACATAGCCGCCAGGGGTAGCAAATGCATTAGGAAATTCCGTATTTAAAATCGAAAAATGATAATCTATATCTGATCGACTAGAAACATCAGCAACAGTCTGTCCTACCAGGTTGATATAGCGTAGTAGTTCGGGATCATCGTAAGCACCGCCATAGCGGTTGAAAACTTCAACGGCTAACCGCCCACCTATGGCCTTTTCTTCTTCGTAGGCAATGGGTTGTAGGGCTTTCAACGTATTGACACTCTGTTGTAAAATTTTTGATGTTTTCTTGTCAAAAATTCCCAACGAGTCACCAAGGCCAATCAAACCTCCGCTCTGTCCCGAGCTTTGCGCCGGACTTTGTGTGGGTTTTTTTTCTTCCTCTTTACTCGGTTGGGTTTTCTCTGGTGGTCGAGTGGACTTTTCCACTTCCTTTAGAATATTGCCAAAGTTAAAAGAGTAGGAAGGAATTGCCCAGAAGAGCGCACCAAAAAAACATAGAGTAATAAACTTAGTTTTCATAATTAATCCGCATAGGCTCCGAGTCGACCTTCTTCAAGAAATTTGTCCAATGCTTCATCATCGACTTTATATCGTTCCATTTCTTTTACGGATTCAATGCTTGCAGGTGAAGCACCTTTTTTTATGGCGTGTTTTTCAGATACAGGACTGAGACCACGGATGCTGGAACCATAAGCAGACTCGCGAGCAGCAATCTGTTGTTGCCCGCCCAATGCTCCTAATACATCACCGTCTCCACCACTGCCTGAAGGTGCAACCTTGGTCAATTTGAATCTGAAAATCCATCCTGTCTCGCCGCCAGCAGAGACTTTATAAAATTTTCCGGATTTTCCCATAACATCTACAGGAGTTCCTTTATTCAGTTTGACTAATACTTTGGAGCGCGCTTTTGCTTCGGCTTGCAGTTTGGTCGCAGATTTCTTCACATACCAAGTCTCTGCTGCAACCTGTGAGGTGAAGCTAAACCCGGCAAAAAGAAATATAAAGCTGTAAATAAGTATACGCACGTCTTTGAGTAAAAAAAATTAATGAGTGATTTAGATAGGCCCAGCTTCCCTTAATCTGGCAAAAAGGTCAACCCCAATTTCAAAAGTCCGACCTTATATTATGGTTTTTATTTTTTAAAGGCATTGTGAAGGCGCGCCCAGTTGAAAGCAGAACCAGGATCGTACTTGCATTCGAGGCCGGTAGATCCATTTTGAACATGGCTGTGTCCCAATACTCCCGCAAACCGTGAAAAGTTTTTCAGACGGTCGAGTGGGTGTCGTCCGGTTTTTTTGTCGAAGGGAACTTTTAATTTGATTGCGGGAAGCAATTGGTTCAATCCGAAACTAAGTTTTATCAATGTTTCATATTGTTCTTCGGTGAAGTCCCACATCCTGACCGTTTTCCCATTAATTTTTTTACTGAAATAGCCTCTCTCTCCATAAGCCCGAGCAGGTATTGCACTAAAAGAATTATTCGTCGTTTTGTATTCTTCGGGGAGGCTGAGTTTCCAACCCTTTCCTGTTTTTTTATATTTATCTTTTTTTGAAGGGAAATATTCGGCCTGTTTTGCTAATGCCTCCCAAGACAGGTTTGCGATTTCTACATGCACGGCTCTTTCATTGCCTTTTTTGTCATCAGCTGGGGCAGTGTTAGTTTTCCAGTACAAGTCGCAAGTTTGAAAAAGAGTGCCGTCTAGGTCTAGATAAAAATGACTCCCTTTAAATGGACTTGCCAGCATCAGTTGATGGCAGTGCGAGGACGTGTAGCAAACATCGTAATGCAGAATAAACTGGTGAACGGTTTTTATTAATTCGCGGTAAGCGGTTTGAGTATTTTTTATTTTATAGTTTGAGGGCTTTTGCGTAGGAGCATCATTTAAGGCTGAGGCATGCTGGCTTAGAGTTTTTCGACCGCGTCTATTAGGGCATGCGAATCCGTCTATTTCGTTCCATAAAACCACGCGGGTACCGATATCTATCTTGTTCTCGCAGGCAATGATGTTTTGGTTCATGGTCTATCGGTTGGAATTAAGTGTTAGGGATTTAGAAAGTCATAAAATGTTTTCTGTGGTGCCGCCCCAATGCAGCTTTTTTCTCAACAACTGGTAATAATTTTTGCCGGGAGTTTGAACAAGCTTTACAGGGATGTCTGCTTTTTTTGCTTCCAGAATATCTCCCGATTTCATGGAATACCCTGTTTGACCATCCAGTGTAACTCTCACGTCCTCATCTTCATTGCGGGTTGTTAGTTGGACTTTAATTGTTGCAGAGTCGGGTATTACAATGGGCCTGTTTGTCAGGGCAAAAGGGCAAATAGGGCTGAGTACTAGAGCGCGCATGCTGGGGTGGATAATGGGTCCTCCCGCTGAAAGAGAGTAAGCGGTGGAACCTGTGGGGGAAGCGATGATCAGTCCATCTGCACGGTAAGAAGTCATGTATTGGCCATCGACAAAAACCTCCAGATTCACAATCCTCGCCAGCGCACCTTTATTGATAACGATATCATTGAGCACATTAAAGTCCTCAATTCTTTTTCCATCCCGCAAGACCCCAGCATTTAAAAGCATGCGGTTTTCGATTTCACATTGTCCATTTAAAACTTGTTCGAGAGTGGGGTAAAGATCTTCCATGGTAGTTTCTGTTAAGAAACCCAGGCTTCCCAGATTGACACCTAGAATAGGAACTTCATGCGGGTGAGCAATGCTGGCAACATTGAGTAAGGTTCCATCACCGCCCAAAACTATTACAAGATCGGAATTGGAGGCGACTTCTTCTTTGGAAGTGGAAGGTTTTTTGCCGATGAGTTCAGCGGTATCCGGCTCTAAAAAAACCGTACAATTTCTGGACTCTAACCATTGAGTCAGTTCGCTGACAATCTTTGCATCGATATTTGGTTTTTGTTTGCAGAATATTCCAATCGCCTTCACAAAGTCACCGTAATCAACGAAAAAATGTATGCGGGAATAATATCAGACCGGCAGGAGAGTTTAGAGTTTGCCGAAATCTTCTGGTTTTATTTTATTCAGCCAATCTTCCCATTGCTTTTCATCATCTGTATTTGTTTTATCTGGATCCGGGAGATCCAGGCTTTTGGCGGCTTCGATAACTTGTTCTTCTACAAATATCGGCGACTTGGTCCTCAATGCCAGAGCAATAGCATCAGAAGGACGGGAGTCGATGGAGAGAGTGGTGTCTCCACAGACAACAGAAATGACAGCATAAAAAGTATTATCTTTTAGTTCATTGACCAGAATATGGTTGACCGTGCCCTTCATATTCTGGATCAGGTTTTTGAGCAGATCGTGAGTCATGGGACGGGGTGTGGAAATATTTTCAATTTCCAGAGCAATCGCATTGGCTTCAAAATAACCCACCCAGATGGGCAACGCTTTTGCGCCCGTAGAATCTTTCAAAATAATGATGGGCATATTAGTGAGCGGGTCTAAAGTTAGCCCCTCAACTTTCATTTCAACCATGTCCATCAGCCTCAGTAAATTGGGTAATAAATTACAGGATACTCTTATATCTTATCAGGTTTATGAAGGCAAACCGGAAAAAGAACCCCTAAAAAATAAGGGCGGGTTTTATATCTCGGGAGATTAATTTTCACCTGGATGCTCTTTATTTTCTTTAAGAACTTTTAACAGAGCCTCCCGAACTGCATCGGGAACCTCGATCTGGTTCAAAGTGTCCCGACAAATCGTCGTAGTCGATTTATAGGTTTTCATAAATGAAATACAGGGGGGACATTCCTGAAAATGCTCTTCAAGAGAATCCGTCGTTTCTTGATCCAGGGAGCCCTCGATATAATCGTAGAGCAGGTCAAGGCACTCTTTACAACAAATCATTTTTCCACCTTCCGGGATGAAAATTCTTCAAAATAGCTTGAAAGCTTTTTTCTTAAAAACAATCTCGCGCGATGCAATCTCGATTTCACTGCTGGAACGGTTAAATCCAGAATCTCACCTGCTTTTTCGGTAGAGAGCCCTTCAACGTCCCGCAATAGGAAAACCACTTTTTCCTTTTCAGGGAGAAGGTCGATAGCCTTATTTATGACATCGCGGGTTTCATTGGTAAACAATAAAGATTCAGTATTTTCTGACCAGTCCTGAATCTTTTCCTGTTGAAATCCCGCCCCATTAAACGAGGGCATCAGCTCATCTATAGATACATTTGGTTCTTTCTTTTTACTCCGCAGCTTCATGTAGCTGGCGTTTAGCGTGATTCGGTAAACCCAGCTTGAAAAAGCAGATTTGCCCTGAAACGTATGAATTTTGCGGAAGAGAGTCAGAAGGACTTCCTGCGTCACATCCTGCGCATCCATTTGGTTGCGGGTCAAATTGAAACTGAGGCCGTATATCTTTTTTTGATAAATCTCAGCTATTTTGTCATAGGCCTCAAGATTGCCACCTTGAAACTCCCGTACCAGGGCTTCTTCTAATTTTTTATCTTCTTTGGGCTGGGTAAAGGACATAAAAAGTGATTCGAAATAGAGAGATGTCTCTTTTTACCAGGAAACCTTACTGTTCCACCCATCCTGATAAAATAAGATGCGCCGAACAGCAAAGCGATTCAATTGGAATGTGTTACCGACATTTTTCTTGAGAAAAAGAGCCGGGTAAAAAGAAACGGATTATTTTTTTTCCGGTTCTGTGGAAGATGCAACAGGGTTTTCGTCAGAGCTGGCATTTTCAGCAGAATCGCCCTCAGCAGAATCACCTTCCGCAGTAGCACCTTCACCCTCTGTTACTGCTGCTGTGGCCGAGTCTTCGCCTTCTGGCAACTCTTCATTTTCCGCATCCTTCATAGATTTCTTGAAGTTTCGGATGCTATTTCCAAAAGCGCTACCAATTTCAGGCAACTTACCCGCACCAAATATGATCATGATAATGACCAAAATGATCATCAATTCTGGAAAACCAATTCCCATCATAGCGAAAATCCCTTTATTTATTTGAGAAAACGCCGATTATAACACTAAACCTTATCCATGCAACCCAATTATTGCCTGGATAAATCAACGTTTTATGATACAATTTCGCCATTGAAGTTGTATTTATTCCGCAATTAAATATTAGGATACAGATAGTTATGAGATTTTTGCTTACCGTTGCCACGGCTTTTTGCCTGCTCTTATCAACGCACACCTTTACCGCCGAGGCCGACACTTTCTCTCAACGATTCGAAAAAGGTTCTTCCGACTTCGGTGGCCAATTTGGGTGGGGTTATACCTTCGATTTGCCTCCCGGAAGAGATCGTATCAATATAGGTACGGTTTTCATCTTCCCTAACTGGCAGAAAAATCTCACCGGTTTGATCGGTGACTCCTGGTATAAAGGCGCGTTGTTCTACCATGCAGAAGCAGGGGTTGCTATTGCCGCTGACCGGGGTGGAAATACACAATGGGGTTTTTCTCCTCTCATGGCTCAATATAAATTTCTCAGCCCCGACAGAAAATGGGCTCCGAACATTCTTGCAGGTGCAGGTTTCTCATACGGCGATTGGAGCGATTTAGCCACACGCGAGATTGCAACAGAATTTGAATTTCTACTTCATCTAGGTGCAGGTGTTGAGTTCTACAACCAAACCGGAGCTTGGTCTCTAAACTACAGACTATTTCATGTCTCCAATTCCGGAATCGAGTTCCCCAATATCGGCCTCAACGCTCATATTTTCAGCATTGGCAAACGCTTCTAGCGGCGCACAGCTACAGGGGAATGAAGCCCGCCAAAACTCCTTGCCCGTCATCGCGAGCTACAAAGGAACGCGGCGATCCATTCTTGCGATATTTCTGCGAGTAGGGAGTAAGGGTTCATGTCCGATTCCAATAAACACACCATTTTGAACAAACTATTCCGCTTTATTGAGCGACTGGCGTTTAAACATTCACTGGTCGTCGTCGCCGTTTCTGTAATTTTGGCAGGGCTCTCCATTTGGGTCACCGCTGAAAAGCTGACCTTCAAAACCGGGCGCGGAGACTTGGTCGCCAAAGGCCTGCCTTATGTGAAACTATATGAGGAATACCGCGACCAGTTTGAAGACCTCGAAGGAATGGTCATCGTGGCAGAAAGCGAATCGCCAGCAAAAATGGCCGAGTTCGCCGAGGCGCTAGCCGCAAAACTGCAAGTTAGGCCCGACCTGTTCTCGCAAGTCATCTATAAATTCGATACATCCTATTTCCGCTCCCGCTTCCTGCTCTACCTCGATCCGCCAGACTTAAAAAGCCTGCAAGAAAAACTTGAAGAACATCAAGACTTTATCGAATCGATCAACAACGCACCCGGACTCAACCCCCTTTTAAATGAAATCAATAGAGAAATTAGCTCCGGCATGGTCGATTCACTGATGACTGATTTTCTCGGTGAGGGTGATGCTGAGGAAGAGGAGAAAAACGACGAAAACGACTTGAATCTGCTGATACGCATTATTGAAGAGATAAATCGGTCACTGGGGAAAAAATATTATTACCAGTCGCCCTGGCAGTCGTTGTTCAATTCCGGCGAAGAGTCTCTTAGAGATAAAGGTTATCTGGTTTCCAAAAACGAAAAACTGCTTTTCATACTCGCTGTCCCCAACGAAGACGAAACCAGTTTCACAGGCTATAAAGCCTCGGTCTACTCCGCACGCGAACTGATCGCCGAAGTGAAAAAAGATTTTCCAAGTATCTCAGTTGGGTTGACAGGGGAAGACGTAATATCCACCGACGAAATGATCACCACGCAAAAAGATGTCGAACTGGCCTCAAAGATAGCCCTGGGCGGGGTCGCTCTGTTGTTCATCATCGCGTTCAAGGGAATTGTAAAACCCCTACTCGCCGTGTTCAGTCTGCTCGTTGCGCTGGCATGGTCTCTAGGCTTTACCTCACTAACAGTGGGTCACCTGAATATCTTGTCTGTGGTGTTCACGACGATTTTAATCGGACTGGGCATCGACTTCGGCATCCACATTCTCGGACGTTATAAAGAAGAACGACAAGAGGGAAACGATATTTCAAGCGCCCTGCAAAAAACCCTGCAAGGAACCGGGCAAGGAAATTTTTCCGGAGCCATCACCACAGCCATGGCGTTCGGCGCAATGGTATTGACCGACTTCATCGGCATCGTGGAATTGGGGTGGATAGCGGGATGGGGCATTCTCTTCTGTATGATAGCCATGGTGCTGCTATTACCCGCATTGGTAACGCTCGAAGAAAAATGGAGAAAACCTGTCTATTCCAAATCAGCAGAAAAACCCATCACCGCCAGCATCAATTGGCTCGACCGATTTTTCAACCACTACAAACTCATCATCACCGTATGTTGTGTGCTGGTGCTCATGGCATCGCTTTCGTTAAGAACCGTGCATTTCGACTACAACCTGTTGAACCTGCAAACCAAAGGCACTGAAGCGGTGAAATATGAAATGCGCATACTCGAAAATGCCGGTCGCTCCGCCTGGTCCGCTGCCATGCTCGCCGACTCACTCGAAGAAGTGCGACAAAAAGAAAAACAGTTGAAAACCCTGCCCACAATAGAAAATGTCGAAAGCATCTCGGCGATGGTGCCAAAACACCAAGAAGAAAATTTGCAATACGTGCGCGAAAAACTTTCGCCGCTATTGAGTGAACTTTATGTCGAAGAAGAAGACGAGCCGTTCTCACTCAAGGGATTGACCAAAACTTTAAAACGCATTCGCTTTAAGTTGCAAGGCCGAGAAGGCAAAGAAGATAAGGTCGCACAAGCCGCAAGAGAGATTGATAAATTTTTAGAAACTCATAAAACCATCGAGCAGGAATTAGCAGAGAAAAAACTCGCAGAGTTTTCAGAAGAATTGTTTGTGGATTATCGCGGCTTGATGGCTGACCTTAAAAAAAATGCCGAACCAGAACTCGTAGAGATTTCCGAGATACCCAAAAACTTGCGCGATAGATATATTTCTAAACAGGGTAAATATCTCATCACCATTTTCCCCAGTGTCGATATCTGGAACCTCGATGAGCGTAAGCGTTATCTCAAAGACCTGCGCTCTGTAGACGCCAACGTCACAGGCAGTGCGGTGCATATGTTTAACTCCACACGGTTGATGACCGAAGGCTATATCAACGGAGGCATCTACGCCATGACCGCTATCATCATTTATGTTTTTATCGTGTTTAGAAATCCGCGTACGGTTTTCTTTATATTACTCCCCGTGATAGCAGGCTCGATATGGACGGTGGGGATCATGGAGTTGACCGGACTAAAACTCAATATGGCGAACCTTGTCATCCTACCGTTGATATTGGGGATAGGAGTGGTGAACGGAATCCACATTACTCATCGTTACCGCGAAGAGAAAGATAAGAATGCGGTTGTTCTCGGTAAAAGCACTGGGCAGGCGGTGATCTTAAGTTCGCTGACAACGATGATAGGTTTCGGCAGCATGATGGTCGCCGACCATTACGGCGTGTTCAGCTTGGGGCTGGTCCTAACACTAGGCGTGTTTTGTTGCCTCATTGCCTCCATCACTTTCCTTCCCGCACTCCTAAAACTCAGTGCAGCAAAAGGCTGGAAAGTCTAGCCACCACTAGGCGTGGGGCCAACGCTTAAAACAATTAGTTTTTCTATATCGGGTTAGGTTTTAAAGTCAAAGTTGGCGGTTTTGCTCCCTCTTTCTCAAAGAGGGCTGGGGTAATTTTCCTTTTACTTCAGGGTACTATAAAAAAACCTCTGATTTCTCAGTACCCGACTGAGATTTTTCGTTCGCTTTTTCTTCCTGTAATGGAAGTTTCTTAGATTTTTTTGCAGGTTTCTTACTGGATTGAATCAACTCTTTCAGTTGAACGGCATCCAACTCATCAAACGATGGAACTTGCATTATTCTCTCCCCGAAGAACAATAATTAATTTGTCAGCGATCAATATCGCAAAATAATATTTCAATTGTTTCTCGGGTTTGTCTCAATTGCATCACAAAACCTTGTTAAACCGCATTTTAAATGGATTATCGGAAATGGGGTGATAAAAATTCCCCCCTGCGAACTCGAACAATCGAATACGTTTTGTTCGATGGGGCTAGAGGGGTTGCCGTCATCGCGAGCGACTGAAAGGAACGCGGCGATCTAGATTTTTTAGTCACCCTGAGTCAGTCGAGGGATATATCACACCCCTGTTTTATAAGTGCTCCCGCCTATTAGTAGCGAAAACCCAAATCAGGGCTCATCTTTATAGAAGGGTTATGATTTTTTCATAGACCTACATACCGTCACTCTAAAGAGGTCTTCCTATGAAACATAAAACACATACCTTCGCAAAAGAAGAAAATTACGAAGAAACGATAGGCGAATATATGACCTCGCCTGTTATGAGCGTTCCCGCTGAAACTACGATTTTTGAAGTCTCGCAATTAATGGCAGAAAAAAATATCGGCTCGGTACTGGTAAAAAGCGGAGAAGAGTTTATCGGCATCATCACTGAACGCGACCTGACGCAAAAAGTCATCGGCAAAGGGCTCGACCCTAAAACCACGGCGGTTACAGAAACCATGAGCAGTCCCTTAATCACATTAGATGGCGATCAACCCGTAACAGACGCCAACCAGTTCATGGCGAAACATAAAATCCGCCACCTCGCCGTAACCGTAGAAGATAAAATTGAAGGAGTAATATCTGTCAAAGACCTGGTGGCTTTTTATGCTAACCCTAGATTACGACATTAGAGGTGTAGCCGCCTCGCGCAGTTTGACAATTTCGGTATTCTGAATTAGCATCGGGCCATCCAAATATCTGAGGATGGCCTGTGAACTTAAAGGAAAGAATTGGTCAAGTACTTGATCATGAACATATAGAAGATTCTTTTAGTAAGGCGACGCATATTGGTTTAATGGTATTGATCTTCCTGAATGTCTTGGCGGTTATTTTAGAGACGATTCAAGGGATTGGTCAGAATTACAAGGCCTTCTTTGCCCTTTTCGAATATGTTTCCGTACTGATTTTTAGTATTGAGTATATTCTAAGAATTTGGACCAGCAATCAGCTTGCGGATTTTAAAAGCAGGTTGAGTTTTGCGCTGACCCCGATGGCAATTATAGATTTACTCGCCATATTGCCATTCTTTATTCCATTTTTTATTCCTTTCGATTTAAGATTTTTAAGAGTCTTGAGATTGGTTCGAATTTTCCGTTTAATAAAACTGGCAAAATATTCGCAATCTCTAAAGTTGCTGGGGAGAGTTTTCAAAAACAAAAAAGAAGAATTGGTTATCACAGTGACGATAGCACTCATATTGCTGGTAATGGCTTCAAGTGTTATTTATTTCGTCGAGAATAAGGCGCAGCCAGAAGTATTTTCGAGTATCCCCGCCGCCATGTGGTGGAGTGTTGGAGCAACAACTCGGTTGGGTGTGGGAGCTATGAATCCAGTAACTAAACTTGGAATGGTAGTTGGTTCCTTAATCGCTCTTTTAGGATTGGGAGTGTTTGCATTACCTGCAGGAATAATTGCTTCTGGTTTGATTGAGGAAATGAAAAACGAAAAAAGAGTTAACAGAGGAGATTTGTAAAATGAAAAACTCTACAAACTCTCAAACGCTTCTTTTTCGGTGGGGAAGATGTTGAAGTGGTCACCCATTGCGGCGATGTCGATTACCTCTTGCACTGGGGGTTGAAGTTCGCAGAGTAAAAGTTTCAGTTGAAAGCTTTCCAGCATTTGCGATAAGTGAATGAAGCTGGTCAGGCCACTGCTGTTGATGTATTCCAGGTCTTTGCAATTTAAAATAAACGGGGCGAAGTTTGCTTCGAGATAACCTTCCAAAGTGGCGTTGAACTCGTTGGAAGTTTCCATATCGATTCGGCCTTTGAGGCTCACGACAAAGGCGTTGTTTTTCATTTCTCCTGTTACCTGCATTACTCTCTCCTGAATTTTTTATTTCGCTTATAAGTTACCATATTTTTGTGGAATTTAAGCACTTGGTTCTTTTCGGAATGGTCTTGATATCCTTCGATGAATTCATGGTGATGAGTTGTTAATCCCCTCCCTTCTGGGGAGGGTTGGATTTTTTTAATTTCAACCAAGCAATCCACACCCCTCCACGGCTACGCCTTGCCTCCCCTCATGAGAGGGGAGGAGTTTGGTATTAGAACCACTTTAAGCAAGAGTTACTGGCTCAGCATGACGAGCTATTAATCATAAATTCTTGATCGCCGCATTTCGCTCGCAATGACGGGCAATGTTCGCCTTTTCCGCGCGTAGGAGTATAATCGGTGGATATGGTCGAACTTGTTCTCATAACCCATTTTCTAATTATCCTGTTTGTTCTTGTCGGGTTCCCGGTCGGACTCAAATATAACCATCGCTGGTTTAGAATCGGTCACGCTTCTGTGTTGGTTTTTATTTCTGCGCTGATGGTTTTGGGGATACCTTGTCCTTTAACAATTCTCGAAGAGTCGTTGCGGGGCGGTGCTGTTTACCAAGGTTCTTTCATAGCCACCTGGCTGAATCGGATCATTTATCTCGAAGGCATGGGTTCCGGATTTGTGGTTTATATGGCGGTGGCGTTCACCCTTTTGGTGGTGGCCTCCTTTTTCTGGACCGGAGTACCTCCGGTGGAAGTGAAAACCACCAGCGTGACGCTGGTCTCTAATAAAAAGGAAAACCCGAAACAGTAAATAGTATCTCTCTTTTGGTGTTTTTGATCCTTCTAGAAGCTTGAGGGTATTTGTTTCGCAGAACGGGAATAGACATATTGCCGCCCACGCTAGTGGGTGGTAGAATTGCCAAATCTCAGTGGAATCCCCTCAGGAGATTTTGCATCTAAACCTTATATTTAAGATATTTACGCGTTTTTTACGGAAAAATTAAGAGGAAGTGTAGCGTGGCAATTCAATTTACAAAAATGAGTGGTAGCGGTAACGATTTTGTCATAATCGACAACCGTGTGCCTGTGATAGAAGACAATAAGAAGGTCGATTTTGTCAAACGAGTTTGTGACCGCAAGATGTCTATCGGAGCTGATGGTGTTATTTTTGTCGAAAATTCAGACAAAGCTGATATCAAATGGGATTTCTATAACGACGATGGTTCGTCTGCCGAGATGTGTGGCAACGGCGGTCGTTGTGTTGCGCGTTATGCGGTGGAAAAAGGCATAGCCGCCTCGGCGGAACTGACTCTTGAAACGTTAGCGGGGATCATTGGTGCGAAAGTTGATGGAGCTAATGTGCGGGTCAAGCTAACTGCGCCCGAAAACTTGCGTAAAGATATTGCTGTAGATTTGAACGGCGCCCATTACCAGATCGACAGTCTCAATACAGGCGTTCCACACGCGATCATTTATTCGGAAAACGTCGAAGAAAATAATGTGAAGGAAGTGGGCAATGGAGTCCGTTTTCACGATGCGTTTGCTCCATCAGGAACCAATGTGAATTTTGTTGAGAAGGTCGGCGACCATGCTTTGAAGGTTCGCACTTACGAGCGCGGTGTCGAAGATGAGACGTTGGCTTGTGGCACGGGTTGTGTGGCTTCGGCTTTACTTTCGTCTTATAAAAAATTAGTGCAACCTCCGGTTGAAGTAGAAACGCGTGGAGGCGAGATTTTAAAAGTGGATTTCGATGCCTCGAACGGGGCAGAGGTGAAAGATGTTTATCTCGAAGGCCTCACTCGAATTGCTTTTGAAGGCACCCTTAAAGAATATTAATCATTCCAGGAAAAATCATGTTTGAAGGATCTTATGTTGCGATAGTCACCCCGTTCAAAAACGGAAAAGTGGATGCGGCGGCCCTAAAAGGGCTGATTGAGTTTCACATTGAAAATGGAACCAGCGGCATTGTTCCCTGCGGCACCACTGGGGAATCTGCAACGTTGGTTCGTGCGGAACACGAAGAGGTAATTGGTATCGCAGTAGAAACTTGTAAAGGCCGGATACCTGTGCTCGCGGGTACTGGGTCGAACGCTACGCACGAAGCTATCGAGCTAACGCAAAGCGCAGAAAAGCTCGGTGCCGATGGAGCGTTGCTCATCACACCTTATTACAACAAGCCGACACAGGAAGGTCTTTATCAGCACTTCACTGCTGTCGCAAAAGAAACCAAATTGCCAATCGTTCTTTACAATGTGCCGAGTCGAACGGCTATCAATATGTTACCGGCAACGGTGGCACGGCTTTCGAAAATTGAAAGTATTGTGGGTATCAAAGAAGCTTCGGGCAACCTGATACAGATCAGTGAAATCATTCAAGCTTGTGACTCGGACTTCTCAGTCATCTCCGGTGAAGATGCGCTCAACTGGCCGATTCTGGCTTTGGGCGGCAAAGGTTTTATCTCAGTTACCGCGAATATCGTTCCGGATAAATTTGCTCAGCTTTATAAAGCCGCTAGTGAAGGGGATATTAAAACCGCGCAGTCTTTGCATTATGAGTTGCTGAAACTCAATGACGTTATGTTTATCGAGACGAATCCTATTCCGGTTAAAGCAGCGCTTGCCATTATGGGCCGCATAGGTAACGAGTTCCGTTTGCCGCTTTGCCCGCCGTCTGAGGACACTCTTAATAAGCTGAAATCCGTTCTTAAAGAATATTCGCTGGCGTAACGCAGATATTCGACCTCATTTAATTGTTAACAGGAGCAGGTGTTTTGACAAAAATTTTAGTTATAGGAATTGCAGGTCGCATGGGCAAGACCATTGCCGAGTGCATTGATGATACCGACGGTGTTGAACTGGCTGGCGGAACTGAACGCACAGGTAGCAATTTAATAGGTAAGGATGCAGGAGAAGTTTCAGGCCTCGGCAAAAAGGGTGTTTCTGTTTCGGATGATTTGGCTAAGGCCTTGGAAGGTTGTGATGCAGTCATAGATTTTACGACACCCGAGTCGAGCATGGTCACTTTGCGTACGGCGGCGGATAAAGGGAAATCAGTAGTGGTGGGTACGACGGGATTTTCCCCCGAGCAGAAAACAGAAATTGCAGAGCTTGCTAAAAAAATACCTTTGGTTGTTGCACCTAATATGAGCATTGGCGTTAATGTATTGTTCAAACTGGTAGCTGATGCGGCGCGTGTTTTGGGTGATGATTATGATGTGGAAATTGTTGAAGCTCACCACAAGTTTAAGAAAGATGCGCCCAGTGGCACGGCGGTTCGCATTTCTGAAATCGTTGCCGATTCACTAGGTCGTGATCTCAATGAGGTGGGAGTTTATGGAAGGCAAGGCATCACCGAACGTACCGCCAAGGAAATTGGTATTCATACGGTGCGCGCGGGAGACATAATTGGTGAGCATCGTGTGCTGTTTGGCGGCATGGGAGAAAACTTCGAAATTTTTCACCGAGCTCAAAGCAGACAAACTTTTGCCCGCGGGTCCATCCGAGCGGCGCAATGGATTCTTCAGCAGTCCAACGGTATCTACGATATGCAGGATGTCTTAGGATTGCGATAATGCGGTAAAAAAGGCCATGGAAAAACCAACGAAAGCAAAAAATAAAGAAAGCACAGCTTTTCAATTTATTCGGCGGGATTTTCTAAAGCTTCTATCCTTTACAGGATTCTCCACTCTGTTGCCAAGTCGTGTTTCTGCGAAGGACGATTGGCGCAACGATAAAAACATACCCAAACAGTACATACAAAATCGCGATCTTCCCGATTTTCATATCCGTAGCGCAAACCCTTTTATGGGCGTTGATATGGCGGCTTGGGGCTTGGCCGTTGGTGGCATGGTGAAAAACCCTGTCGGGCTCAGCTATGAAGATTTATTTGGGATGAAAATGTTTTCCCAGGTTTCCCGTCTCAAGTGCGTTGAATGCTGGTCGGCAAAAGCGGAATGGCAAGGCTTTCAGTTTTCTGAATTGGTCGAAATGGTTCAGCCAGACCCTGCCGCAAAATTTGTTTATATTCAGTCTGCCGATTCCTATTACGAAAGTTTTGCTATCGAAGAACTGTTGCGTCCGCGTGTGTTATTTGTTTTGCGCATGAACGGAAAGTCTTTAAGCAAAGACCATGGTTATCCGTTGCGGTTGATCGCGCCGTTTAAATATGGCTACAAAAATATCAAGTACATCACCAGCATCAAGTTTATGGATACCCGGAAAAGAAATTACTGGTCTAACAGCGGCCCCTATTCTGTTGATGGAACCATTCAACCGGGCATCGATCATCCCCTCGACTATAATAAGAAACCTCTGCCGATTAACGGCGGTGAAGTTTTCCACTTCTTCGACCAGCGTGACGCTGGACTCAATAGGTCAGCGCCCAAAAAAAAATCCACACCGTGAGGCCTTTTACAATAGTCCGAATTGGCAGAGGGGAGTTTCTCCTCCCCCTGATAAGGGTGGCTGAGGGGGTTGCGCTTTATGCTTGACCGAAAGTTGAATGTCTTTCTGCCTTTTACTTTAATCCTTCTCTGTTGTTTTCTGTTTGCCTGCGATTCATATGAAGTAAGACAAATTAAAGTGGATGTTCCTGCCGACGTCCAGGTTCCTGATGGGATGGTTTATATACCCGCCGGGGATTTTATTATGGGTCATAAAGAAGAACCTCGAACGCGGTTGGGTATAACCCTGCCTTCGCATGCTTATCTCATTGATCGTTATGAAGTGAGCCATGAACAGTACAAAAATATTCGTGTTGAGCATAGTTTTCATCCTAAGTCAGCGACTTATCCGGTGACGCATGTTTCCTATTCGGACTCTTTGGAATATTGTCAGGTAAACGATAAACGCTTGCCAACAGAGAAAGAATGGGAAAAAGCGGCGAGAGGTACAGACGGCAGAAAATGGCCGTGGAGAGTGTTTTCCGCTCATCCCAATAACGGATTTTCAGGTTTCACCTCTGAGCCGGTAGATAAGAGGAAGGAATGGATCAGTCCCTATGGCGTTTATGGAATGGGGCATAATGTATGGGAATGGATTGGCGAGAAATATACTTATTTGGGGCAACCTGAAGGCGAGCGTGATCGGTTTAAAATTATACGCGGCGGATTGTTGCAGACCCATATCACAATAAAATTTTCACCCACCTATTATAGAAACTGGATGGCCCCGGAATCTAAACTTAATTTTATTGGTTTTCGTTGCGCGAAAGATGTTGGAGAAACAAAGGCGTAAATCCGGTGGGTTTTAGAAGTCGCCTTTAAGGTGACTGGTGATTTCTTTAGCTGCGCGTTCAAACAATTTTTCTTCAGAGCCGCCGGTAGGTCCACCCTTTACCCATGAATTGACTTCCCAAGCTCCAATCATATCGCGGCCATCAAAAAGTGCGGCTTTGACTCTTAATTTGGCTCGGGCCGAGTCAGACAATCCCATCGTTGCGATACGTGCGATACGGTTACCTTCATCGAATTCAAGAATTTTATATTTTAGGCGGTAGCGGGCGCCTTCCCCAGCGAGGGCATATCCACTCATTTGCATGGCATTTTCAATGGCTCCTTGTAACTGTGAACCAGCATCCTGCAAATCAAAATCCCGCGCAGTCATATCGATAAGAACTATGGTGTTTTCAGAATTTGAATATCGCTTTTTAGTGACCGAATCCACTCCGGAGCAAGCAGGTAGGACGAGCAGAGAGAGTATTAAAATTTGAGTGAAGATTTTCATAGTTCTATTTGAAAGATATAACTTTAAACATTCTAACAAAATTCAACCCATTTTTACAATGCCAGCATGATAAGGCTTGAATATTAGCGAAAGGCGCAAAACTTCTATCTAGAAGCTTGAGGATTATTGTTTCGCAGAACAGGAATAGACCTATAGCCTCCCACGCTAGTGGGCTGCTCGCCGCAGGGGCAAAACTTCTATCTAGAAGCTTGAGGATTATTGTTCCGCAGAACAGGAATAGACCTATAGCCTTCCACGCTAGTGGGTGAACCAGTGGAGGACGCTTTCTTCAAGTTCACTGAACCAGAGTTGGACCTCGATGGGGATGAGGCTATTAATATAAGTCATATATCCGGTAGCGAGAACGATTCCTAATATGATCAACAAAATTCCACTGAACAAGTTGGTGGTGTGGAGGAAAAAAGTTTTTCCTGCGATGGGAATATCCCATCCCTTTCCGCGTAGGAGAGTCCAGAACATTCCATTTTTTGGCAGGTTCCCGCACAAAGTGGCGACTAGGATCAGAGGCAGACCGAGTCCGACCGCGTAAAAGAATAAAAGGTTCATTCCCTGCAAAACCGTTTTTTCAGAAGCCGCCAGCATGAGAATGCTGGATAGAATGGGACCAACACATGGAGTCCAGCCGAGAGCAAAGGTGGCACCGAACAGGAAGAACCCGATGAACGTGGAAGCGGGTTTCCCCTGGAAACTGGCACCTGAAAACCCTTTTCCAAATAAAGTCATGACACCGAAGACAACAACGATGCCACCGCCAATTTGTGAAATTTGAAACATATAGTCGCGCAACAATTGTCCGAGTACGCTAGCGGAGGCTCCCATTGCGACGAACAGACTGGCAAGTCCGAAAAAGAAAGCGAGTGACATCATTCCCATGCGTGTCCGGTCGGTTTGCGCGGTCACAGCAAAATAAGCGGGCAGGATGGGTAAGGTGCATGGGGATAAAAAACTAAAAACACCCGCGACAAATGCAAGAAGAGTTAAGACCAGAATTCCTGATTCAGGTAGATTGGGTTTAGGTGCAAACGGGTTGAACGGAGCTGCCGTTTTGGATGCGGTGTTTAGTGAAGCAGATTTTTCGATGGTGCCAGTTGTAGCCGAAGAATTTGCAGATTGACCCAATAAAGACAATCCGGTTTTCATTGCTGCCGGTTTGTTTTCACTAGCGCAGCGAAACCCGACATCGGGCCCTGGCTCATCCGGGTTTGCGAATTGCCGATAACCGCTACGGGCAAACATTTTAATGGCATCCGCATACATGGGGAAGTGACCAATATCACTTGCTGAGTGACCACGAATTATTTTGTATCCCGAGTTGTAGTAATCGTTTTTATGGGTGCTGCCTTTATAGGGTTTGTAGTCGTCTACTACCCATTCCCAAACATTTCCTATTAGATCGTGTATGCCCTCTTTGCTCGCGGATTTTGGGAAGCTTCCAACGGCGATGGGTTTATTCTTGCTACCGGCCCGATCTGAAAGATACGCTATGTTGGGTTGATATTCGTTCCCCCATGGATACTCATTGCCATTGGTTCCTTTAGCGGCGCGCTCCCACTGTTTTTCGGAGGGCAATTTTTTTTCTGCCCATTGACAAAAGTTAGAGGCATCGAACCAGTTCACCCATGTAACCGGTTCCTTGTCTGTGCCTGCGGTAAAATTATTGCCCTTCCAGTTACCAGGCGGGACTGCATCTAAAGCATCAATATATTTTTTGTAACGCTCGTTAGTGACCTCAAAGGGGTCAATATAAAATCCTTTTAGGAAAATTTTTTGTTTTGGGCTTTCATCTGCATACCAAGGTTTGGGGATGCCCATAGAAAGTGCCTCGGCGGTTTCATCTTTTTTATTAGTGCCGAAAATAAAATGTCCAGAAGGTATATGAACCATTTCCCCTTCCAGAGAATGATCCGTCTGAGTCCAACCAGTAGAAGAAATAAAGAGAAAAGAAATTGCGAGAGTAAGCGATAAAAATTTTAGGCGGAGTGACAAGGACTTATCCTTTATTTGAGAAGGTTTTCAAAATAAAGAATATTGCTGGGCGTGGCCCAGTCTTCTGCGCCAAACAGAGCACCGATGATTTTCCCTTCAGGATCAATCATAAAAGTGGAGGGAAGGCTGGTCACACCAAATGCGTTGCTGGCTTTTAGCCGTTG
This sequence comes from Nitrospinales bacterium, assembly GCA_047610985.1. GTDB lineage: Bacteria > Nitrospinota > Nitrospinia > Nitrospinales > VA-1 > UBA8687. The sequence continues at coordinate 27,185 of JBLFWU010000013.1, forward strand.
GTCGAGAAGGATGGGGAAATTGAGATTATTTGCTTTAACAAAAGGTTTAACAATCGTCGAGCCAAACATATCATTTGAAATCGCGAGCAGAGCAAAATTTTTATTTTTGAATCGTTGATAGAGGGCTTCTAAAGAAGGCATTTCTACTTTGCAGGGGCCACACCAAGTAGCCCAGAAGTTTACGAGAACATATTTGCCACGAAACTGGCTGAGGCTGACTTCTTCTCCATCCAGGTTTTTTAACGTGAAGTTGGGGGCAACCATTCCTTCTTCCTCTGCTGCTTGAGCGGAGGTATGCAAAACAAAAAGCAAGGCCAAGCACGAAATGGCTAGGAGAATTTTTTTATGGATCGAACTTTTCACGGATGGTTTATTTTTGATGACAAAAAGCGAGGTAATTGGAAAACGGTGTTTAATTTGTGAGCGGAACTTACTCGACAGCTTCTATACAGCGTACCATGGGAACGGCTTTTTTAAGTGCTTTTTCAATTCCCATTTTTAGAGTCATAGTGGAACTGGAGCAGGAGGCGCAGGAGCCTACCAGACGTAATTTAACCACTCCATCATCTATGTCCACCAGTTCTACATTACCTCCGTCCGCCATGAGCATGGGCCGCAGGGTTTCTAGGACTTCTTCGACTTCTTCTCTCATGGATTCTATCCAGGTTTTAGGGCCAGAGGCAAACCAGTGATAGGCCGATACCCGACCCGTATTTAGTCCGTCTACATTTTTCTCAAAGCTTAATTTGGCTGTGAGTTTCTTTTATGCTTACTTGTGGAGGTTAGCCGCCGTTGACGATGTTTTCTTTTTTCTCCATAAGCTGTTCCTTGGTTTCTTCATGCTCTGGATCTTTTGGAATACAGTCTACCGGGCAAACTTCTACACACTGAGCTTCTTCATACCAACCCACACACTCGGTGCAGTGTTCCCAGTCGATAACAAAAATGTCATCTCCTTCTGAAATTGCCTCGTTGGGGCATTCGGGTTCACAGACTCCGCAGTTAACACAATCTTCTGTGATTAACAGTGACATAAGAATATCTCCAGATATAACGAATCCCCGATTATAAGGGATTTCGTTCGAAAGTTTTTGTTTCCGGATCCCAGCCAAATAACTCCTGGTCCCGAACTTTTTTATCGTAAACGGAAACGACTAGATATTGGGTTCCTGGGTAAATAGGCGATTCGCCATCGAACAGGGCCATTCTAGTATCTTCTTCCGAAAAATAGGCGTCGTGCTCGGGATGGGAGTGGTATAGCACCTTAAAGACCCGACCCTTAGAACCCGCCGCGCTCAAAATCTTTTGTAACTCTAATGCACTAATATTATACGCTGTACGCGCATCCCGAGTAAAGTTTTCGGGATCTTTTTCATGCAGCTTGTTTTGAATGTTCTCGCAGCGGTGGACAACGTTATCATTATTATGATCCGGGTCCCCTACAACGATTCCGCAACATTCGTGCGGATATTCCTCCACAGCGTGACGGTGGATCTCATCCAACTGTTCTTTCTCAAGTGGAGACATAAAGTATTTTGGGGGGTTCGGGATTGGTTGTCAAATAGATTCGGAGAAAACAGAGATGCGGATCAGGGGTTGGTGCGGACAACAAGATCATCCGTGACAGTAACCTGACAGGCCATACGAAAATCATCGGGTTTTTTACCCAGTTTATCGGTTTCGGTCTCATTTCTAGGATCGAGCTTGCCTGATAAAACCTGTACTGTGCAGGCGGTGCACAAACCTCGACCCCGACAGTTGAGAATTTTGGTGATGTGGGGGTAGATACTGAACTTGTTTCGAATCGCGGCTTCCCGAAGATTTTCCCCTGTTTCTACCTCAATGGTGCGGTTTTCTTTTTCAAAACGAACTTTTAGCATGATCGACTTTTTTTAAGTTTAGTGGTTTGGGGATCATATCTAAACCGACCCCCTCAGCGCAATATTTTTTACTGGGTCTACCTTTTCATGAACAGGCTTCAATTTGCACAAACTCTCGGGCGGCGCCTTTTCCCCAATAGCCATAAAAAGCATTACCTGCGGTGTTGCATTGGGTGGTCATATGAATATATTGGTTTTGCCCGTTTCCTGCCTTCAAAATGCCGACATTTGAATATGGGGGTATGGTCCCACCACAGTTTGCGCATTCAGTTGAATAGTTTTTACACAACTTTTCCAGACAAGGCTGGCAGACCGCGGGGTCAAAAAGAAAAATTTCTTCGCCTTTGTATTCTAGAAATGTGGGAACGGATGCCACTTTTCCCCCGCACTCTTGACAAGTCGGATTCTTTAATAGGTTCATAGGCGTGGATTTGGTATTGATGGAGGGAATTGTAGCGCAACCGTTTTAATTGATACAGACTTTCTTCATGTTTTCAAAGTCGTCTAAAACGGCTCCAGCACCTTTGACAATACTTAGCAAAGGGTCTTCAGGAATAAAAACCTTTAGGGTCGTCCGTTCTTCAATCATTTTGTCTAGTCCGCGGATCAGCGCGCCTCCTCCAGTCAAGTAGATACCATTGGAGTGGATATCTGCAGAAAGTTCAGGCGGTATTTTTTCCAATGCACGCATAATGGAGGTTACGATTGTAGTCAGGGGTTCTTTCAAGGCTTCGCGTATCTCATCGTCACCAATGGTGATGGACATTGGGACTCCGGTTTTCACATTGAGTCCTTTTACTTCGATGGTGAGGTTGGTTGGCTGCGGAAATGCACTGCCTACAGCCACCTTAACTCGTTCGCCTTCAAACACACCAATATTGAGATGATGTTGGAGGCGCATATAGCGGACGATCGATTCATCGATTTCATCTCCGGCAACGCGAACGGACTCCCCATAAGCAATAGCGGACAAAGAGATGACTGCCACATCGGTGGTGCCGCCGCCTATATCGATTACCATATTACCTTCAGGACGATGCACGGGAATGCCCACGCCAATAGCCGCTGCCATGGGTTCTTCTATTAGATAAACCTCCCTGATTCCGGCCATGAGAGAAGCATCGATGACGGCTTTTTTTTCTACCTGGGTAATGCAGGTCGGGACTCCCACGACCAACCTAGGTTTGAAAAAACGGTACTTGTGTAATATTTTTTTTATAAAGTGTTGGATCATCTTATTGGTTACATCGAAGTCAGCGATCACACCATCTTTCATCGGGCGTATTGTGCTGACTTTCGCATGCGTTCGGCCAAACATTTTCTTCGCTTCCAATCCCACCGCTTCAACAGTGTGGTCTACAACATTTATCGCCACGACGGATGGTTCGTTGAGCACGATGCCTTTTTCAGTTATGTATATCAAGGTGTTGGCCGTTCCCAGATCCATTGCCAGATCGGTGGAGAAAAAACCAATTATCTTATTGAAAAATTGTTTTATCATGCCATCTCTTTAATTTTTGGGGATAATTTGTTTCGTGAAAGGCTTATCAATTCAAAAAGTTCTTTAGCGTCATCAGGATAAACCGATAGACCCCATTGTATACTTGCCTGCATAGCGACCCCATTGACATGTAGAGGGTTGTATTCAAATAATTGTTTCAGCTTGATTTGCAGTTGTTCCACTTCCTTTTGCTTGCGGTTAATTAACATGAGCGCGAATGTATTTTCTGAAAACCGGAAAACAAATTTAGGCGAGGGAATCATTTTTGCGAACAGGGCTATCATTTGTTTTAAGTAGGCATCGCCTTGATTAACGCCGTAAGTCTGGTAAAGGTCGGTAAGGTTGGTGAGTTGCACCGACAAAAAATAAACTGGCTGGTTGGATTTAAAAAGCTCTTCCGACACTGCAAGCTTATATTCCGTCAAAAACCTATGATTAGGAACACCGGTGACTGGATCAAGGTTTTTATCATAGACCCAGCGATCTTTGGTGTCGGAACAAAACAATGCCGAAGCAGCTGCGGAAACGATAAGAGAAAGCTTGTCCAGATCAGCATGACTCAGCCCTTCTGGCAACGCAGACCCAACTAGCAAAACTCCATATAATGTTTCATTGAGTTGTATAGGTAGAGCGAGAGCGGATGACAGATCTTCAGTTTTTTCATCTTCAGAAAACAGAATGGTTTTTCGTTCCGGATTAAAGCGTAATAATAAGGGAGATCTATTTTTAGCGCAGGAACCTACTAGTCCTTTTCCAAAATGCACGACGGTTTCAGACAAGTCATGGGTAAAACCATTATGGCCGATGATGCGGCCTTCTTTTTGGTTTTCTTCAAACCAAATTACAGCAATAGATTTAAAGGAAATAATTGCCGCAGGTATTTGCGTTAACCGATCTGCTACGGAGGACCGGTTTGGAGATTCTGCGAGAAACCTACAATAGGAATTTAACTCCTGCAAATTGGGTGCATTATTTAATATTGCTCCGTTTTTTTCCTGATGTAAATGCCATGCAATTTGTTCAGCGAAGTTTGACAGGATTTTCTGTAATTTAATGGATATTTGATAGCTTTCCTTGGTGTCAATTATGAGCACACCGAGTAAATCTTCAGCGATAACGGGGATAGCCAGAAACCCTTTTAGATTCTCTGCTTTTTTATAGATTCCGCCGATGTCAGAATCTATATGTTCCATCAATTGCGGTTTTAAGGTTTGTGCGGCAAGGCCTATCGGGCCTTCGCCAATTTTTATAACAATATTCCGGTTCAAATGACGGCTAAGAGTGAAATGCTCTCGCATCACCAGCTTGTCTTTTGTCAAACCAAACAGGGCCGTGGTGTGAGCGTCTGCCACGTTCCCTATTAAGTCAATAAGATGTGAAAGAAGATTTGATGGAATCATATGAGGTATTATTTGCCTCTTTTTCTTAGCATGTCTTTATAACTTTTTACTGCGTCTTGGGTTACCGCCATGGCAGCGACCTCAAATTCAGGGATAGTTCCAGGTTTAGTTTCTGTGACTCTCACCGCCTGACAATCAATAATTTTTTTCTCTCCGGTAGAGGGAATCCGAAAAGAAACTTTCAAGAGATCGCCGTCTATAACGGTTCCTTTTATAGAAAAAACGAGGCCATTGACGGACATTTCCTGGATAAAAATTTTATGTAATTTGTAAAAAAATTCCTTTTCTCTTTCGATTTCTGCTTGGCCGACAATTTTAACTTTTGCTCTCTGGCCTTGGCGCTTGCCCAGATCTTTGTCGAATTTCTCTTTAATCAATTGATCTAGATCTTTTCGAATCTTAATTAGTTCATCAGTAGACAGGCTCTCCAGAGAGGCCATGATTTTTTCTGTCATGGTAGGAAAAACTGGGATCGTTCAGAAACAAAAATAGGAAAACAAAAATAATTGCAGAAAAGCAGGAAAACCCTTTCCCAACCTTAGAAAAGTATCTTATAGTGTAAGTCCCCAACTGTCAATTGTTTACCATATAGCTGGGGGTAAATTTGAAAAGACTTTTTATGATTTGGCCGTAGAGTGAAAAACAGTTTTGTCATTGTGGGGAAATCGCTTGACAGAGTGCGGTCGGCATTTATATACTCCCAGACTCTTCTTGAGATGTCCATGATTGCTTGGGCGGGTAGCTCAGTTGGGAGAGCACCGGCCTTACAAGCCGGGGGTCACAGGTTCGAGCCCTGTTCCGCCTACCATATATAAAGATTGCGGGGTTGTAGTTCAGCTGGTTAGAACGCCGGCCTGTCACGCCGGAGGTCGCGAGTTCGAGTCTCGTCAGCCCCGCCATTTTATTAACAGCCTGCCGTCTTAAGACGGCAGGCTGTTTTTAGTTTAAGCTAGTGTGGGAGATATGCCGCCTATAGTAAAAGGTATGGTGATACTTTTTGGCTTGACGGGCAGTGACCTATAGGGTCCAGCGTCACGCTGGCTAGATCAGGTTTTGGACGGTTGCTATTAGGTTGGACTGATCGAAGCTCCCCTTGATTATATAAGCATCAGCGCCCACTTCAATCTCTCTTCTTTTATCTTCTTCCATTCAAAAAATACCAACAGTAAAGATATCGAGTAGGAAATAAATGATATGAATATGGGGGAATGTGTCCTCGATGAAAATTTGAAAAACAGTATTTTACTGGGTTATGAAATGATGTTCAGCAGGTTGCCCGAAGTAGAGCTGCTGGAGGGTGAGAATTGGTTTTTCACTCGCTTTGCAAAAGGGGATTCTTCAGAAGATGTGTTTTCTCCGTTAGTTGATTCTTGGTTCTCGTTACGGGTATTAGCTTCTTTTGTATTTACTTTATCAGTGTCTATATTTGTGGTCGAACTTTCTTCTGTACTTTTTTCACGGGCTTCTTTGCTTTCTTCAGCTTTTTCGGCTTGAATTTGTTGTCTGGCTTGAGCTTCAAGCTGTGCTGCCTGAGCCGCCACTTGCCTGTCTTGCCCTGATGGTTCTCTTGGGGCCAGAGCCGCTCTTTTGATTGTTTGTGCTTTGCGAGCCGTTGCTTCGGGATCTCCAGGAACTGGAGAGCTATCTATCGAAACTTCACCCCCGGTTGCATATTGACGACCATCTGGTCCAGTTTCAAATTCAAAAGTAGGAGCGCCGTTTGCATGCGGCCCTGCTGCAGCAAGATGAGCTGCCTCATGCGCGCGGACTTCTGCGTCTCTAGCCTGTAATTGATTTAAAATTCGGCGTTCGTCTTCAGTGAGTTGCAGTTCGGTTTTAGGGCCGGTGCTTTGAGAATTTGAATCTTCCTCACCCTCGCTTTCCGTTGCTAAATCAATTTCTGTGCTGGAGCTTTCAGAACTGGAATTTCCAGAGCTAGAACTTTCGGAGCTGGAATTTTCGGCAAGTTTTAAAGATGCTTGGGAAAGGTCGACTCTGTCCTGAGCGATGTCTTCCCGAAGAGCCTCTTGCCTTTCTTCTTCTTCGCAATCCTCGCAGCGTCCCGGGCTTCTGACGAATATGATTTGAGGACGTGCTTGAATTATTTGAGCTTCCATGTCAAATCTCCAATTTTGGGCATAACTCTACGTGGTGGTCTCTTCGGCAGAAAACTTTAAAACTTTAGCCATTGAATCAATAAAAATGAAACTTTTGTGTTTTATTTCAGGTTATTGAGGGGAAAATATTTAAAGAGCTGATTTAATTGGTTTTAAATAATCGTATTGTCACAGCCCTATAAATTTGAGTGTTTAGGTGGCCAGATCAACACAAAACATAAAAATCAGCTGGTTTTCTTGACATGGATATATATTTTGATATATAACGATGCATCGCTATATAATTATAAACATAACGATAGTGCGTATGAACGTGTTCAAAAAAAATCCAGGAATAGTCGCAGGCCTGTTGTTAGCCTTTCTTCTGTTTCAGATTCCCCGCGCATTGGCTGATGAGGTGCGGGTTGCTGTGGCCTCCAATTTTCTATTGCCTGTAAAAGAGCTGTCTAGGGAATTCGAAAAAAATACCAGAAATAAAGTCGTCGTGATTTCAGCTTCGACGGGCAAGCTCTATGCTCAGATCAAGCAGGGAGCCCCTTTCGATGTTTTGTTGGCAGCGGATTCTCTGCGACCGGAACTTCTGGAAAAAGAAGGGATAGGTGTTGCAGGATCTCGCTTCACTTATGCGGTAGGAAGGTTGGCCCTATGGAGTGCCGATACCACACTTTTTTTGAGAAACGATTTACAGGTTTTAAATCAAAAAAATTTCCGATACCTTGCAATCGCCAATCCCAAAACAGCTCCTTATGGTAAAGCTGCTGAACAGGTTTTAAGAAAAAAGGGGTTTTGGGATCAGCTTCAAACTAGGTTGGTTCGCGGAGAAAACATCTCTCAAACCTTTCAGTTTCTGGTGACTGGAAATGCAGATATAGGTTTCATTGCCCTCTCTCAATTAAGGCGAAATCAAGGGCAACTCAAGGGTTACTCTTGGATAGTTCCTTCTAAATGGCACGACCCAATTCGACAACAAGCCATCTTATTAAAACGGGCAAAGACGAATAAAGCCGCAAATGAATTTTTAAATTTTATAAAAAATAACCGAATTCAAAAAATAATCGAAAGTTATGGCTACTCCCTCGAACATTTATAAAGAAGAACAATGGATATAAACTCTCTCGACTCAGGTCCAATCTGGCTTACCTTACAACTTGCAAGTGTAACGGTGATGATTTTATTGGCTGTTGGGACTCCTATGGCTTGGTGGTTGGCGCATACCCGCTCCAAAATGCGAGTTGGAATAGAAGCCCTTGTGGCATTGCCTTTGGTTCTGCCTCCTACCGTGTTGGGATTTTATTTATTAATCTTACTGGGACCTAATGGTTGGATTGGCGCCCCCGTAAAAGCTCTAACGGGTTCTCCGCTTTCTTTCACCTTTACGGGGTTAGTTTTTGCTTCAACTCTTTACTCATTGCCATTTGTCGTGCAACCTTTGCAAAGCAATTTTGAATCGATTGGCAACACTCCTATGGAAACCGCCGCTTCATTGGGCGCATCGAGGTGGGATGCGTTTTTTTCGGTAATACTTCCCTTATCCCGACGCGGTTATCTCACCGCAACAGTATTAGGATTCGCTCATACTTTGGGGGAGTTTGGGGTGGTACTGATGGTTGGGGGAAATATTCCAGGAAAAACAAAAGTCATATCCATTGAAATTTACGATCGCGTTGAGGTTTTAGAATACACACAGGCGCATATTCTTTCAGTTGGGCTGCTATTGTTTTCTTTTCTTATTTTGCTCACAGTCTATTCCATTAACAAAAAATTACCGGTACATGTTTCATGACGGAATTTTTGAAAGCCACATTTAAAGTCGATTATCCAGGATTCGCTCTGGATGTAGATCTGAAGCTTCCTGCATCGGGGATCACAGTTGTTTTCGGTCCGTCGGGCTCGGGTAAAACCACTTTGCTTCGTTGCCTCGCGGGGTTGGAAAAATCAGGAACAATGGAAATCGCAGGAGAGGTTTGGCAAAACGAGAATATTTTTATACCAGTAAATCAACGGGCGATCGGCATGGTTTTTCAGGACTCCCGCCTTTTCCCACACTTAAATGTTCGCGATAATCTGTTATATGGATATAAACGTACACCTGTTGATTCTCGGAGACTGCATTTGGAGGAAGTAGTGGATGTGCTGGCGCTGGAAAACCTATTGGAGCGCGGCATCGAAAAGTTGTCTGGCGGAGAAAAACAAAGAGTTGCGTTGGGACGAGCTTTGCTTACCAGTCCAAAACTTCTTCTGATGGATGAACCCCTCGCCGCGTTAGATGCTCAGAGGAAAACTGAGATCATTCCATTTATTCGAAAAATAGAAAAAGAACTTTCTATTCCCATTATTTATGTCACTCATTCAATGAGCGAGGTTTTGCAGCTTGTTGATACCATGGTGATTCTGAAAGATGGCAAGGTCGTGAAATGGGGGCCGGTGGGAAAAGTTTTCGCCGATATTCAATTGCGCGATGCCATTGGCGATCAGCATTCGGGCGCGATCCTTGACACCACTGTTTTGGATCACGATACCGAGTTTGGAATCACTCGCCTCGACTTTATGGGGCAGGTATTGAGCGTACCTCTTCAGAAAGTTCCTCAAGGACAAAGCCTTCGAGTGCACATCCATTCCAAAGACGTAAGCCTTGCAACGCAACCGCCTGATGGAATGACCAGCGTGCTCAACATCTTAAAAACAAAAGTTAAAAAAATTGGCGAGAATGTGGGTTATTCGGTAGATATAGAATTGGATGCAGGTCGTCCATTACTTGCCACGATCACTCGAAAGTCTTTATCAAATCTAAATTTACAAGTCGGACAACCCATTTATGCTTTTATAAAAGCCATAAGAATGGTTCATGATGGTGAAAGAATTTAGCTTTATTAGAGGGTTCAAGACTCCTAAGGGGAGGAGCAACATCCTTCGTGCATTTGTCTAGGGTGGCAAAAAACCTCAGATATCCGAAAAAAAGAACATAGCCTGATTTACGACGTAGTTTCCCGGATTGTTTTAAGCGGTTTATCATTTATGACATCGAGACTGCTCAAAATTCCCGTAATAACGGTGAGCAATACACCAAAACAAAATGCCCATGCGAGAATCTCGGGTTGCCAATGCCAGTCAGATTTGATCATGTATTTCATAATGGCCCAAGAGAACCCCTGCGCTAGCAGAATGCCCACCAGCGCCGCAATGATTCCCAAGGTTGCGTATTCGAATCCGAGAATGGAAGCCACCAATTTTCTTTTTGCGCCGAGTATCTTTAATATTGCTGATTCACGCAAGCGTCGGTACTTGGTCGAAGCGATTGATCCGGAAAGGATGAACAGTCCTGCCGCTATGGCGAATCCGGACATAAAGTCAACCAAGGTTGTCAGTTTGGATACGGTTGATTCAATGGTGTTGACGATGTCCCGTGTGCTGAGGGCGGTGATATTTGGCAATGCTTTAACAACAGCATGCTGAAGCTGCAATTCTTTTTCATCGGGAACGTGAACGGTGGCGACATAAGTGAGAGGTGCGTCAGCGAGTGCGCCGGGTGAAAAAATCATATAAAAATTAGTTCGCATATTTCGCCAGTTAACGCTGCGAATGCTAGTTACTTTTGCGGAGACAGGGATGCCTTGAATTTCTATAGTTAATTGCGAACCGATTTTTGCGTTTAATCTTTTCGCGGCATCTTGTTCGAGGGAGACTTCAGCATTTTTTGCCCGCTCTTCATCCCACCACTGGCCTTCGATAATTTCATTATCTTTAGGAGGTGAGCCTGCCATATAAGTCATAGCAAATTCACGGTTGATGAACCATTCCTCTCGTTGCTTGTCTTTGTATTTCCAGTTAGAGATGAGTTGATCGTCTATGCTGTGTAACCGCGATCGCACAAGCGGAGTTAAGCTGCGCTCAGCTTCTGGCGCAATTTCATCGAGTACCTTGCTGAACGTTTCTTTTTGGTCTTTCTGAATATCGATGAAAAAATAATTGGGCGGTTTATTTTCCGTATTTTTATTCAACATGGCCAGCGTATCCATTTGCACCAGTCTCACGGTGAGGATTAGCATGATGCCCATTCCCAGACAGGTAATAATCGATACGGCCTGATTGTTAGGACGTTTGAGATTGGATATTCCATATTTCCTTGCAAGGGAACCCGACTGCGGCAACGCCTTCAATAATTTTAAAAGTAGCACCGAAGCCAGCATAAACACGGCAATTGAAATTCCTAGCGCGGCGAGGAACACCAATCCGCGTTTCAAAGACCCGGCCTGCCAGCAGATCATAGCTGCAAGACCGATGCTCACAGTTAGTCCAGCTAGCCAGCGGTCTTTGCGACTGCCAGAGGTGAGTTCTTCTTCCTCGAAGTTGCGGCGAAACAGTCGCAGAGGGCGCGTCCGCACAGCGCGTAGTAAAGGCCATAGACAGAACAGGAGTGTGGTTGCAACGCCGAGCAGTAAAGACTGCAAAGAGGGGGTCCAGTAAAAGACGGGTTCGAGTTGATAATTGATCAGCCCTTCCATTTTAGCAGGCAACAAATAAGTAAGAAAAAAACCGAGAGCGACTCCCAGTAAACTGCCAGCTAACCCCATCAAAAGGGATTGTAATAAATAAACCTTGAACAGGGTGCGAGAAGATGCGCCGAGACAATTCATGATTGCCAGAGTGTCGAGTTTTTGTGCCATGAAAGTGCGAACGATCATAGCGACCCCGATGCCGCCCATAAGAAGTGCGATGACGCCCAACGCGCCGAGGTATTGTCCCATTCGATCAATGGAGCTGGAAAGCGAAGATTGCACATCTTTATAAGTTCTGATGGAGATGGTTTTATCGGGCAAGCCGCGTTCCAGAAGTACCAGTGCTTTTTCCAGTTCGATGGTGTTCGGGAGTTTTATTAAAGTGCGGTGCTTTATCCGACTGCCGGGTTGGATCAAATCGGCTTTATCCAAAGAGGCACGGGAAATGAATAGCCGAGGTCCGATACTAAAAGCGCGAGAGATGCGGTCGGGCTCGGACAGTACAATGCCAGTGATTTTTAATTTGGCTTTTCCCAGAGAGAATCCATCGCCAAGACTCAACCCTGTCTTTATAAGGAAGGAAGGTTCGACCACTGCGCCGTTGCCCGAAAGTAACTCTTGTAAGGGCTGGTTTGGATCACTCTTAAATTCTCCATAGAAAGGATATTGCGAACCGATCAAGGGAATAGATTTCAGCTCCGTTATTATGGATCCGGACTTTTCTGGCGAATCTGGGTTTTTAAACTGCGCCATGCCGTGCAGTTCTTTTAGAAATAAAAACTGGGTTCCTAAGGGTAAGGTTTTTTTCTGGTAGGTGATATCATCTTCACCTTGTTTCCAACTGCCTTTGATGACGATATCGGCCGCGAGGAGTCCTTTGGATTGCCCTTGGATGGTTTCCTGCACCATGTTGGAAAAACTTTTAACTGTCATCACGGCACCCACGCCGACGGCAATGCAAAGAATAAAGAAGAACATTCGCTTCCACGCACCGCGCGACTCGGCCAGCATGAGCGAAATCAGTTGGGTGAAATTGAGTTGGTTCATAGTTCTTCTATATTTCGGTCGGCGATGATTTTTCCGTCTTCTAAAGTCAAAATGCGCTGACTTTGATCCGCGACCTGAGATTCGTGAGTGACGAGGATGATGGTGGCTCCTTTTACTCGATGCAGATCCTTTAATAATTCGATAATGCGGTCACTGTTTTTTGAGTCGAGGTTGCCGGTGGGTTCATCGGCAAGAATGATCTCGGGATCATTGACGAATGCGCGTGCCAGAGAAAGACGTTGTTGTTCTCCTCCAGATAATTGTGCGGGGTAATGATGTTGTCGGTCTTGTAACCCTACTGTTCCCAACAGGTCTTCAGATTTTTTTGTCGCACCGGGTGTGCGATTGAGTTCTGCAGAAAGCACGACATTTTCCAAAGCGGTCAGAGTTGGGATGAGGTGGAAATTTTGGAAAATGAAGCCGAATCGTTTTCCACGTAGCACGGCTAGTTCGTCTTCATCGAGTTTCGTGATATCCTGCCCGTCTATATTGATGGTTCCGCCAGTGGGGGTGTCGAGTCCGGCAATCAGGCTGAGCAGGGTGGTTTTACCGCTGCCCGAATGACCGGTGATGGAGATGAACTGTCCAGTCGGAATGGTGAGGTCAATGGATTTCAGAATCTCTACTTTATGACCGCCGCCGTGAAGGGTTTTTATCAATCTGGATATTTTTATCAAAAGCTTGGTAAAATTTAAGGTTAATGATTAGAGTTTATTGTATTACAAAATTATGAAAAATATTTTATTAAACCGAATTACTAGCTATGTTTTGGTGGGATTGCTAATGCTTACAGGGGAGGTATTTGCAGCCGACACAACACGGGAGAAAATCGTGGTTCTTGCATTAGGGGATAGTTTGACTGCCGGATTCGGTGTAGATACTGAAGAAAATTTTCCTTCACGTCTACAGGAGAAAATCGATAATGCTGGGTTGATATATAAAGTGGTCAACGCAGGTGTGAGCGGAGATACCACTGCGGGAGGTGTACGCCGTATCAACTGGTTGATGAAACACAAACCGCAGATCGTTATCCTTGCATTGGGTGCCAACGATGGATTGAGAGGGCTTTCGACAGAAGAAATGCGTTCAAACCTTGAAACCATGATCCGCATTTCCCAAGAACACGGTGCCCGTGTTTTATTGGCGGGCATGAAAGCGTTACCCAACTATGGCGAGGACTATGTTTTAAAATTTGAGTCGGTTTATCCAGAACTGGCTAAAAAGTATGATCTGCCCTATCTTCCGTTTTTGCTGGAGGGCGTTGCAGGTGTCCGAGAATATACGCGGCCTGATGGACTGCACCCTACGGGTTCCGGTTATAAAATAATAGCTGATTTAGTTTGGCAACATCTGCAACCGATGCTGAAGTAAAAACAGCTAAAGTTTCATCCACTGCATCAGCTTTTCGTAACAGACTCCTGTTTGTAAAACTTTCAAGGCAGCATCAAAACCTTCTTGCGGGGTTTTGAAAATATCTGACAAGTTAGTCAGGCACGCGGCTTGGCTGGCAATTTGTATAGCTGCTGGCCCCTTCCCGGTTTTTAAAGCGCTCTCTCCCATATCAGTAATGGTTTCGCGTTTAGACTCTATTTCTTTTAGTGCTTCATGAGATTCTATAATTTGTTTGGCGGTTTTTTTCTGATACATTTCTGAATATTTTAGCGTGCGGGGTTGAGCTTCGCTGTCTCCATTCTGAATGAAAACTTTTGCTTCTTTATGCACGCCGAATAGAGTGGTGCCTTCCATTCCGTTGCCGACAATGACCCGGTCGAATGGGCTGCGTTTTCCGATTTCGGTTAAGGACACTTCGTAGCCGCGATGAAAATAAGTGGTGGCGAGAAAGTTTTTGCTGTCCGCTTGTAGCGGCATGAGAATTTTTTCCAGTGTTGCCAACATCGGACGTTTGACAATTTCTGTTCGCATCGATCGCAGGCTTTCCAATGCAGGGTGAGTGTCGGCAGTGCTGAGATAACCGAATTTAAATTTTTCGATTTGTTTAATACGTTGCTCGCTATTTCCGGATTTTGGAAGCTGATAATGATTGACCACTAAATCTTCAAAGGTGATGCCGAATTTTGGTGGCAGAGGTAGAGCAGAATGACCATAAGTGGGCAGTCCTAATTCAGCAATTACGGGGATGGCAAAAAAACCGAAATAAGGGATGCGTTGAAACCCATCAAAAGGATCAGCGATTTGCAGGAGGCTATCAAGAGCAATTTTCTTGCGAGCCATTCTGTTTTGCAAAGCTCGCCAGTAACCGATATTTTCTGGGACGGTTTCAACTTTCATGCGGGCAGCGATGAGGAAGACTCCCATCCGCACTTCCGACACTTCGCCGTCCAATATCAAAGATAAAGCATCTTCCGCCTCTTCTTCGGAAAGATCTTTGCTCAATTTAGGGCCAGCGGCAATTTTTTGCAGATAGGCCTGCATTCTGTTTTCAGGAGACATTTCGGTCATTGGTAGCGGAATCCTTTTTAAATCAGCTCTATTTGGAGTATGATAGGGGCTCTATTTTTAAACCCAACTTATATCGAGAATTAATGCCAGTTTCTTGCCCAACGGATCATACCATTTTAGATAGATCGGTATCGAATGAAGCCATTCGAGTACTTTTAGTTTACCCGAATACTCGCGAAGTAGCTCTTGCCAACCTTGGGTTTCAGCAGGTTTATTCCTTATTAAATTCCATTGAAGGTGTGGAGTGCGACCGCTATGCATTGCCAACCGATTGGAAGCCGGAAATGGAAACGCTGAGTGAGATGGATTTGCGATCTATGGACATGAATCGACTCCCTAGAGATTTCGATATCATTGCATTTTCGATTTCTTTTGAGCCAGATTATCTGAATACAGTCGTTGCATTGAAATACTTCAATATCCCCTTAGACCGGGAGAAACGCGATGCTTCCTATCCGATGATTGTTGCAGGGGGTTCGGCGATTTTCATTAACCCAGAACCTTTAGCCAAATGCATGGATGTGCTGTTCATCGGTGAAGGTGAAGGCATGGCTAATACCTTTTTTGATACGCTTCTTAATACCTCGGAAGAGGATAAAAATACATTTCTCGAACGGGCAGCAAGTCTCCCCGGAATTTATGTGCCTGAATTTTATAATCCGAAAATGGAGGCCGACCGGCAGGTTGGTGTTTCCACATCTTTTGGAGCTTCTCAGCGCGTGACGCGCCATTGGGTGACAGACGAGGCATCTCTTTGCACGCATTCGGTGGTTCATGGAGAAGACTCAACGTTTAAGGATATGGCATTGATGGAAGTCACTCGCGGTTGCATATGGGCTTGCCGCTTTTGTACTGCAGGTTTCATTTACCGTCCACCCCGTCTCCCCGACTTGGATAAAACCTATGATTCGATGACGCAGCTTCTGGACGGACAAGGGGAAATGGCTAAAACGGTCGGTTTGGTCGGTCCGTCGGTGACGGATCACCCACAACTTCCCGCTTTAGCGAAACGAATTACAGATGAGGGGAAAACACTTTCATTTTCTTCGTTGCGAATGGAAACCCTCACAGATGAACTTGTTGACCTCATCCTCAAGAGTGGACAGAAGACTTTGACTGTTGCTGTAGACGGTCCATCTGAAAGAATGCGCGATGTGATCAATAAAGCGGCTACCGATGACTTTATTGTAGAAAAATGCGGATTCCTGACTCGTAAAGGAATTTTACATTTAAAAATTTATTCTATCATCGGCTTACCACACGAAACCGATGACGACATCGAACAATTCATTAGTCTGGTTGAACGGGTTCAAAATGTTTATGTTGATGAATGCCGAAAACATGGACGAATTGGTCGAATAACCATCAGTTTGAGTCCATTGGTTCCAAAACCAGGAACGCCGTTTCAGTGGCATCCGATGGAAGAGGTAAAAAGTTTAAAGAAAAAATTTGCCCGCGTGCGAAAAGCATTGGGGAAACTCCCCCACTTGAAAATGAGCTTTGGTTCCCCAAATGAAGCTTATCTGCAGACTTATCTTTCGCGCGGAGATCGAAGCGTGCATGAGTTTTTCAAAACGTACCTGAATAATGGTCACGATGCAAAAAGCGCGTTAAGCAAACATTCGGTAAACTCTTTTGTATATCGACAATACGGAAAAGACGATTACCTGCCTTGGGATATTGTCGACCATGGTTATCGCAACGGATTTTTATGGGATGATTATCAGCGCGGCCTGAGCGCCGGCCACACCCCTGTATGCGATACGGCCATTTGCCACATCTGTGGCATCTGCTAGCGGCGAACTGCCGATGGAGATAGGTCAGAACGGTTTACTTCCTGCTATAATTATTCAGCTTCTAGAAATAGTTTTGCGATCCCGCTAAAGACCCACAAGATGAAATAACAATTTTGGGCTAAAGTAAAAAGCAGAACACTGTTGTTTTCTTTTTGGGTTATGACCTTTTGCCCCCACGGCGGGTGGATATGTCCTTCGATATTGAAAAAATGAATAAGCTACCACCGGAAGCCCGATTCTTTGATGTGAACGGACTCTGGTATTTTCTGAACGGCTGGGTGGTTCGGATGCTTTATGCAACACCGATAACGCCAAACCAAATTACGTTTCTATCGTTTGTATTTGGTTTGTTGTCCGCTGGATTTTATGTCTCCGGCAGACCGGATGCGTTGGTGTGGGGCGCCATTTTTCTTTACGGAAAAGTATTTCTGGATAATGTGGATGGAAATCTGGCCCGAGTTCGAGGAACTTCTTCTCGGTTCGGAAGGTTTCTCGATTCGCTTACAGATTTTGCTATCACGGTTCTGGTTTATATTGGGATATCTTTTTATCTTGTGCAAACAACCGGGGATGCGAAGTTTTGGTTTTTAGGATTGTTTGGGTTACTGGTTTGTTTCATGCAGAGTACGTTTTTTGTTTTTTATCTGGTGAGTTATACCTCGCGCGTCGGTTCTTACGATAAGAACAGAGTCGATGAAAGTATTACAGAAGATGATCATGCGGCTGTAGAAGGCGATGAATCGCTTAACTGGGATTTAAGATTGCAGACACTTTTTGTCTGGGTTTATGGTTGGCAAGATCGGCTCGTTGAGAAGTTGGATTTGATAAGCCGTAAACTCGCACATGTACCAGAAACTGATGAGGCCTTAGGGAAGTGGTTTGGCGACCGGTTTTTTCTGACAGCGATTAGCCCTCTATGTCTTTGCACAAATAATGTGATGCTGGCGATTTTTTCCCTGCTGGGGCAAGTTGAACTATTCTTAATCTTGTTAATTTCCGTAACGAATTTTTATTGGATCGGGCTATTGGCCTGGAAGATTAAAAAATTTAACTCGAATAAAACTAATCAGGTAAATCCTGTTTGAGTGCTTTTTCATATCCCACTAACTCCACGTAGCCTTTTCCGGTTACTGGTTTTCCATCCATAGTTCCTTTTATTGAGACACTGCCTTCCCAATAGGAGCCTGAGATAGATCTTAGGTTATAAAGTTCTTGATCCGAAAAATCGGGCGTTACTCGTAAGTGGGTATTAGACTCGGGTAAGTTAATTTCCCAAGTTGAGGGGTAGGTCGCTCCGGTGTGTTCGCTTGTCCATGAGCTTTTTGGGGAGATAGAAAAATTTGAAATATTCCGAGAACTTTCATCTGCAGAAATAAACGTGCCGCTAGAGTGGGGATCGATCCCTCCATCTTTTTGTCGCAACTGGTAGAGCATGATTTCGGTTTGGTTATCGAGCTTGAGTGAAAACCAGTCCCATCCTAAAAGTTTAGGGTTTAGAGGATTACTGGAGAACTCTCGGTCCATCCAACTGTTGCCTGTCACCTTGAATTCTTCCCCTTTAATGAAAACAGAGCCTTCTGTTTTCATTCGGGTGAAGGAGAAATAATGCGAAGCATTTCCTTTATCGCTTCCTTTAATGCTAATGCCGTTCTTTCCGTGAAAGACCCTCTTTTTTATGGGTGTTAGGTTGAGTTCAATTCCTGTCTCGTCCTCCTGAGCTTTTATCTTTTGTGTATTCCCATCAGCAGTCAAACGCCAATCAGAATTCCAAATCTTAAAGCGGTCAGATTCGGCGCCGGCATTATTGATTCCTTTTCTATTAATACGTTCGAAGAAATGAAATTTTTTATTGTGAATATCTGAAACTGTCATGTGGGTAAAATAGATTTGATCCACTTTCCATTTTGAAGCATTTTCAATAGGGCTATCTCCTTCGAGTCCCACACGAAAAAAGGTGAGCTGGTAACCGAAATGCCGTCCATTTTCACTTTGCAGGTTTCCGGTGTAATACCACCATTCTATGCGAAAGGCATCGTGAGAAAAGTCATCACGCGGGAATTGGTAGTTGTAGCCGGGCAGGGCTTCTTGAAATTTTGGCGAGTATGGGTTTTTGGTATGGCCATGAGCCGAACTGGTAACCAGTATCAGCGTGAGTAGGAATAAAGTCAGACGATAGGGCATGAGGGTCTCAAGGTTTTTTCGTAAATTGCCGTCAAGAATGAAGGGAGTAATAACTCTAAGTTTTGATAATTATCTTGCTAGAGGCTAGCAGAGAGATCAAGGAAATTCAATCGGGCTTCTGTCTGGTTTTGCATATTAATAAGAGTTATACTGGCCCGGATTTGCAAGGTTAGTAAGGTTTTTTAATGCTCTTTTCCGTTTTTTTTAATTTTATAAACCCTCCAAGAGACCTATTGGTCAAATCATAATCAATGCGTATTGGCGTAACAGGGGCTTCAGGGTTTATTGGCTCACACCTTACTGGTGCGCTAAAGAAATATGGCAAAGTGATTGCCTTATCTCGTGGCAAGTCGCTTCCTTCGTTGGCACACTTAAAATCTTTTGTTACTGGGGTTGAGTTGTTTTTTCATCTGGGAGGGGTGAACCGAGGAACGGATGAAGAAATCTTGACGGGAAACGTTACTGGAACTTTGCGTTTGCTGGAGGCAATAAAAAGATATGGAGAACCTTCTGCACGGATTTTATTTGCTTCTTCCGCTCAGGTGTATCGCTTGAAAAATCGTGTAGCAAAAATTTCAGAAACAAGCGCATTGCAGCCAGAGTCGGTTTATGGGATCAGTAAAAAATCGGCAGAAGACTTGATTCGTATATCAGGTCTTCCGTACACAATTTTAAGAATGACAAACGCATATGGACCCGGGTGCCACCCTGATTACAATTCTGTTGTAGCAACATTTTGTCACCGGGCGAAGAATAAAATTCCTTTAGAAATAAATGGACAGGGCAAACAAAATCGTGATTTTATTTATATCGACGATGTTGTGCGAGCCTTTGTGATGGCAGGGTTCCAAAATCAGCCTCCAGTGAAGAAGGCTTACAATGTAAGCTCTGGTCGAATGACTTCTTTGGTTAAAATTGTAAATACAATCAAAAGGTTTGAGCCTAATTTAAAGGTGGAGTTTAAGCCGGGAGCCGAAGATGGTATATCTTATTGTTGTGATGCAAGCAGGTATAAGCGCAAGTATGGCTGGATCCCTAAAACATCTTTAGCTAAAGGAATTCAGCAAACCCTGAATTGTTTTGGAAAGGGTAAAAATAAATGAAGAATATAGAAATCCAGGATCTTGAAAAAAAATCCGATGAAAGAGGCTGGCTGATTGAAGTTCTGGGAGGGGAGTTGCCAGAAGGCTGTAAGGAGTTTGGTCAGCTTCATGTTTCTGTTGCCTACCCTGGAAAAGTTCGAGGAAACCATTATCATACTCGCAAGTTGGAATGGTTTTGTGTGCCGACGGGGACCGGACTTTTATTGTTGAAAGATCGAGAAACCGGTGAGACTCGTGAAGTGATGATGGGGGCCAACGATTTGAAAACTATTAAAATCGAGCCAGGTGCCATTCACGCCATTAAGAATATTGGTGAAGGTGATATGGTTTTGTTGGTGTATTCAAATGAAACGTTTGACCCGAAAGACCCAGATACTTATTATGAAAAGATATTGGAATAAATTTCGCGTTTCGATCTTTATTCTCGCTATTGAAATTCAAAGCAGCCTTTTAAAAAGTTCAGCCCTGCCTGATAGACCTATTTGATGAAAATTACCTTTATCCTCAGCCAATATAAAAGAATAAGCGGTGGTAACCGTGCCTTGTTTGAATATGTTAATCGATTAAAAAAAATGGGGCATTCGGTTCGCTTATTTGTGGTAGCCAAGCCAGCGAGATGGTATCGAATTGATCACTGGCCTAGGATTTTTAACAAAAAGGTTACGGTTTTAGCTCCAGAAACTATTGATTGGGTAGATAACAAAGTCCCTATTGAACTTCTTTCTGTGAATCATGAAAGTCTGATTCCCGATTCTGATATTTTGTTGGCAACTGCTTGGCAAACTGCCAATTTTTCTGCTTTATTACCTGAAAGTAAAGGGGAAAAGTTTTATTTTGTACAGCATCACGAAAGCCTGTGGACTCGTGAAAAGGGTAAGGCGCAAGCAACTTATTATATGCCTTTCAAGAAAATGGTGATTTCAACCTGGCTGAAAGATGTTCTTAAGGAGCAATATCAGCAGGAGGCAGAGGTTCTTGTGACTCCCGTGAATCAGAATTCTTTTTATAAAGAGGATAAGCATGAAGATGCAGTTTCGAGGGTATGCATGCTTCACCATGATTATGATTGGAAAGGTTATAAGGATGCGATAGAGGCGGTGAAAAAGGTTCGTGCAGAAAACTGTAAGATTGAACTCGTGGTTTTTGGTGAAAAACTAGAAGATCCAACTCCTTTATATGAGGAAGCAGGATTTGAATTCGAATATCATTTCCGCCCTACAGGGGAGATCCTCCGCAAAATATATTCCTCTTGCGGTACTTTTTTGTGCTCAAGTTGGTATGAAGGTCTAGGGATGCCCGCCATGGAAGCGATGATGTGTGGCACGGCACTTGTGACCACGGATACAGGGGGCAGCCGTGATTATGCACTGAATGAAGAAACAGCGTTGGTTTCGCCTATTAAGAATCCGGAAGCTCTTGCAAAAAACCTAATTCGGGTTTTAACGAATGAGCCGTTAAGACTTCAATTGGCGGAAAAGGGATACCAAAAGATACAACAGTTTTCTTGGGATTTAAATTGTGAACAGTTGGTCAAATGTTTTGAAAAGTCTCTTGGCGATAGAAAATGACACGAAAATTCTCTAAAAAACAAATATTCATTTTTACCGCGATACCTCTTTTGCTTTTTCTTGGAGCAATGGAATTGGGCGTGAGGACTTTTTGGGAATTCGAGCCTAACCGCGTTCTTTGTTACGATCCAATCATGGGCCGATCCTATTGTCCCGAAACAAAGGGATTCCTCACAGAAAACAAAGTGAAGATGCACGTTGAGGTTAATGCCGATGGCTTGCTGGGCAAAGCGTATCCCGTAAAGCGTATTCCTGGGAAAATTCGCATTGCTGTGTTGGGCGATTCATTCACATCAGCAGAAGCAACGGTGCCGGATAAAAAGTTTGCAGGAGTTTGGGAAAAACATTTATCCAGTAAAATCCCGGCGGGAGTTGAAGTGATCAATTTTGGTGTTGGCGGGACAGGTACCTGGCAACAGTCGCAAATGTTCCACATTAAAGCTCGAAAATATAAGCCGGACTTGACAGTGGTAGCTTTTTGCTGGTGCAATGATATTGGAAATAATATAGATAAATTCAAAAGCGGAGACATGAGCCCGCTTTTGGATGAGTATGAGGTGGGGTGGTTAAAAGTTTTGCAGGCGAGACGTAAAAACTTTAATAAGTGGCTATGGAACAATAGTGCCTTGTATCAATTTACCCGAACCAAATATAATCATCTGGAACATTATTTTAAAAGGATGTTTTTGCCTGACTATATGAAGAAGGTACCTTCTCCTGAGAGAAAAAAACCGAAACCTGGCAATACGGAGGCAGACAAAAAAAATACTCCAAAGTATCTCAAAGATACAGCATCAATTTTTGATGATTTATTTTTCTTTAATTCAGAAGGTTGGGAGTTGACGCGGAAATTATTTGTGAAGCTCAAACAGGAAGTTCAGATAAATGGAGGGAAACTTGCGGTTATCCATTTTGGTGGGCTTCATCAGTACCGCAATTTTCCTGTTTTACCGGTAAAACAGTTTGATGCGTTTTTAGAATCTCAGGGCATTGCTCATTTTAATGCCTTTGATCTATTTGTGAAAATTGATGATGAATTTTTGTCGAAAAATTTTATTCCGAATGATGGTCATTTTAATGAAACCGGACATCGGCATTTCGCCGAATTTTCTACAAAATTTTTGCTAGACCAGATAGGAAAAACGAATAGTAATTTATGAATTTAATTATTGCAGCAATCCCCATCTTCTAAAAAAAATTCTTGAGATAAACAGCAAATGAAAAAAGTTTCCGCTATTGTTGTTAACTGGAATGGAAAAGAAGTGCTCTCTGGATGCCTTCAATCTTTATTGAATCAAGATTACGAAGATTTTGAAATTCTGGTGGTCGATAATGGATCCGAAGATGGGTCGCAGGCTTTAGTTAAAAAAGAGTTCCCTACGGTCAACTTAATTGAGAACGAAGCAAATCTGGGGTTCGGGCCCGCAGTAAATAAAGGATTTGATAAGGCTGCGGGAGAATATTTTATTTTTTTGAACAACGACTTGGCGTTACAGCCGGATTGCCTCCGTCAGCTTGCAAAACTGTTAGATGCTGATCCAACCGTGGGGGGAGCGATCCCCAAGATTCTATATTATTCCTCGTCAGAAAAAAAAGCGTCAAAGGAAGCGGCAAGAATAAATTCGTATGGTGTCCTAGTAAATTATACAGGCATTGCTTGCCCCAATTTAATCAATCAGCTTGATCAACCTGACTTGTCTTTGACAGAGTCAGCTTGTGGAGGAATATTCATGCTCCCAAGGGAGGTCTATGAAAAAGTCGGAGGGTTTGATGATGACTTGTTTTTGTACCACGAGGATCATGATCTTTCATGGCGAATCAGGATGATGGGGTGGAAATTGATGGTAGTGCCTGATTCTGTTTGTTACCATCATTATAATTTTAATAAAGGCGTACTTAAGTTTTATCGATCTGAAAAAAACAGATTACATATTTTATTGAAAAACTTTGAGTGTAAGACTTTATGTTTGATTGCACCGGCAATCGTGTTGGTTGAAATTTCACAAATCGTACATGCCCTCTTCCATGGATGGTTTTTTCTGAAGCTAAAGAGCTATTGGGAGATCGCCGCACAAGCCATAAAAATAAGTAGAAAAAGAAGACAAATTCAAATTGTACGAAAAGTGACAGATAAAGAAATTGTCAGGTTGCATCAGGATATTATTGCGGTCACTGGATTAAAAAACCCGCTTGTAGATTACTTGTTGAATCCAGTACTGAAGCTTTATTGGAATTGCATTCGTGGTTTAATTTAAGTTTCTATTTTTGGGTTTAGTAACTCTGCTATGACTTCCCGCCTATAAAGAAATATTTTTTCCAAGTCCTTCCTGACAAGCCAGTGAGCTATTATGTCTCCTGGAGTCCAACCAGGTAGCTTGTAGAGAACCTTATCTCGAATAAGGGTCCCGCCATTTTTTTCAAAAAACTCATGAGTATGATGCCAGAAAAGATAGGGTCCGCGCGTTTGCATGTCGGAAAAACGAACCCCAAAGATGCATTCTGTTATTTTGGATTGCCAGCGGATTGGGATTCCTCTAATTTTTAAACTGTAATCGAGCATCGTTCCCTCTTGAATGGGTGATGACGTGACTTTAAGAATTTTAAATTGAAGGAATTCAGGGGTAAGGGCTTCTAGATTCTGTGGATCTGTAAAAAAAGAAAATGTCTTATCTAGAGGTTGCGGAACCCATTGTTCAACCGCTAGAGTATGCCCGGCTTGGTCGCAGATGACCTTTAATGCATATTTTAATTTTGGGTATATAAATTTATAGCCCAAATTTTTAGTCAGGTCTGAAGAAACTTTCTGGCTATTTATTAGTAGCTGAGACATTTCCCCTAATAGCAATTTAAGTACCCAGCCGGGGACGGGGAAGAAAGCAGGTCGCTTTAGTATCCCGGCCAATGTGGATGTGAATTCCCTATTGGTCGTCGGATTGGGGCTGACGGCATTAATAGGGCCTTCGTAAGAAGGGTTGTCGATGGCCTCTACTATCAACCCTGCAAGGTCACGAGTATGAATCCAGCTCATCCATTGGTTGCCATTGCTAATTTTCCCACCTAAACCAGTCTTGAACAGGGGCAACATTTTTTCCATAGCCCCACCATCGACCCCCAACACTATTCCTATTCGGAAAGCGACAGTGCGTATATTCAAGTCTCTGGCCTTAAATGTTTCTTCTTCCCAGTCTTTACAGGTTTTGGCAAGAAACCCTTGTCCGTTAGGTGCGGACTCATCTAAAACAATAGAGTTTTCGTAAATACCGATAGCTGAGGCTGAAATCCAAGCTTTTATCGGATGGGGATTTTTTCGAAAATAGTCAATGAGATTGCGCGTTGCTATAATTCTAGAATTATAGATTGCTTGTTTCCTTTTTGAAGTCCAACGTCCGCCGGCAACGTTTTCTCCGCAAAGATTAATTACTATGTCAATATCATCTTCTATATGAGTTAAGGTCTTTGCAGGATCCCATTCGATTAACTTGCAGACAACCGGAAGCCGTACTTGAGCTGATTTAATATCGCGGGTTAAGACAATTATCTCGTGGCCTTTTTCGGCGAGCAAAGGAAGTAGTGTTTTTCCCACAAAACCCGTTGCACCAGTGACTAGAATTTTCATATAATTTTTCAGTTATATTTGAAAGAAGTGATTAAAAATTACTGCTAATTTTAAAATTATTGACAAGTAAAAATTAATCTGTACCGTTAGACTCTTACCAATTTTTAACGAAGGAAACCCTCATGGCATATGAAAATAGTCCGATGTTTATCGACGAAACTCCAGGAATAAAAAATTACTGTACTTGCGGTGAATCAGCCAAAAAACCTTATTGCGATGGTTCTCACAGTGCAAAGGCAACAGGAAAAACCCCAAAAGAATTCATAGTAGATGAAGCAAGACGGTTGGCACTATGTGACTGTGGTAAAACGGGAAAATCTCCCATGTGTGATGGAACCCATTCCAAAGGCTAATTCCAACGCCTGCGTTTTATGCAACCGGCTGTCTTCTGATGACTCAGGAAATAGCCGGTGCATCAACTCTTTCTACTTTGCTCCGTTGTATACCAAACTGCAAGCTGTTCTAATAAAATTTTTATACGTTTTAGTCTTCTAACCTGAATTTTTTCAATCTCTTAGAATGTTGTCCGATGTTTAAGTTAGGTTTTGTATTTCTATTTTCCTGTGTGTGAGTTTTTGCAAAGCCTTTGCCCTATCCAGAGTTTCAACCAATACATGTTGTAAGGAAGATCATTTCAGAGCAGGTGGTGTTAAGCAGATTAAATTGGCAGTTGTTTCATGTGAAAAAGAAACCGGATTTGGAATTTAAGAATATCTGAAATTAAAAAAAATCTGCCTTTTGCTGGAGCGTTGAACCGTAGCTTTTAATAAGGTTGAGGTTTGACGTGGATCATTTAGGAATTAGATTTTCATAAATTTCTAGCATCTCTCGGCTATTTCTTTCCAGAGGATATTGTTCGGCAAGTTCTCTTGCCTTCTCTCCCATTGTTTCTCTGGTTGAGGGGGAGAAAAGGTAACGGATTTTTTCAGCAATTTCTTCAGGGTTGAAAGGGTCTTCGACAATCAGACCATTATTTTTATTGTTGATGATATCTGCGGCACCGCAATATTGCGTGGTGATAACCGGAAGACCTGTTGCCAAAGCCTCTAAATTTGCGTTACCGAAGGGCTCGTAAATGGAAGGAAGTATGAAAATATCAGCGGCGGCATAATATTTTTCTATTTCGGGGTCTGGTTCTTTTGCAATAATTTGAGAGTGATTGTTGGCGGGGGCATAATGCATATATTTCTCAAATTTCCCTTTCCCCATCAAAAGCAACCGCCAGTCTTTGTTCTTTAAATAAGCGGTAGACTGCAGTAGAAATTGCAGACCTTTTCGTTCAAACCCGGACCCCACAAATAAAATCAAAGTAGCACTTTCAGGGATACCTAACTTTTCTCTTATAAATTTGCGATAGGTATTTTTATTGTCAGGGTGGAAACGCTTAAGATCGACTCCGTTATATACAACAGCAATATTTTCAGGCGGGCATTTGTAATTTTCCAGAATATCGTTTTTTACCATTTGAGAAATGGCAATTATTTTCTTACATTGACCGGACTCAAAAATATTTTTTTCCAGTTTGAGAATCAACTGGTGAAAAGGATTTAGATAGAGAAACAGGTTTTGAAGTGGAGATAAATTTCTACTTCTTTGGCTAAGCCATTTTATGTGGCATCCGTCGCCTGCTCGGTAGACATCCTGTGTCCAGGTTTTTTCATGACTCTGAATGATGTCGAAATGTTGCTCTCGAACTTTTTTGGAAACAGATCTGGCAAATGACAGGGTTCTAACAAAGGCGTTAAAATGAAGGGTTGCTACAAAGTGGTGGTGGATATTGCTGTGATGGGAGGGAGTCCAGCGATTAGCGAAAATATGAACCTCATGTCCAGATTCTGCAAGTTGGTGAATAAAACCATCTGCGAATTGCTCTGCACCACCATAAAGAACAAACTTTTGACGAATAATGGCAATTTTCATATGGACTGTTTGTGAAAATATTTGAAGAGGCTAACTTTTAATTGCTTCCTTATAGGTGGCTATCGTTTCATCCATCATTCGATCAATGCCCAGCTCGCTTTTGCAAAAATCATAACCTTTTTCGGAAAATTCTTTTCCAATATCCGGATTCTCAATTAGTTTTATAATTCCATTTGCAAGATCGAGTGAATTTTTAAGTTCTACTAAAACACCTCTTTCACCTTGTCCCAGCATTTCTGGGACTGAGCCAACGCGAGTTGCAACCACAGGCGTTTTCATTGCAAATGCTTGAGGAATAACTTGCGGAGTGCCTTCTCCGGCAAAGGACGCCAAAACCTGAATGTCTAGTCCCGCCATAATTTCTGGGATATCCTCACGATGCCCCAAAAGTGTGACTGCTTTTTCCAATCCTAGAGAGTTGGCAATGGACTGTGTTTGTTCAAAGCCGGGACCTCTCCCTACAAAAATAAACCGGGCATCAGGATATTTTTTCAGAACAATAGGCGCGGCTTCTAATAAATAGTCATAACCTTTCCATCCACGAATCACCCCAATTTTTCCGATTAGAGGTTGGTCGGGTTTTATTCCCAACTCTGTTCTGATTGCTCTTCCGTCTATTTTAAAATCGAAACGTCGAAAATCGACTCCTGCTGATATTGATTTGACATTTTCCGGTAAAACACCTGAAACACCAGTGACAACATTGGAGATGGCTTCACCGCTGGTAATAATTTTTTTTGGAATTCGGGAGTACAACCAGTTATTTGGAAATATACTTTTTATGGGAATTGAAATATGGCGACTGCGAACAACAGGGATGCCAGCAAATTTAGCGACAGACCCTGCAAGCCAGCTATCTATGGAGCTGTGGGTATGTATGACATCGGGCTTGGCTTGCTTCAGTATTCGCAACAGACGAACAAATGAAAATGGGTTCGCCGGACTTTTCATGGGCAGGGGGTAACAATTGAAATTGGAGGAGGTGATGGACTGGCATTTATTCCACATAAAGCTTTCGGGTTGGCAGACTATGGAAACCCGATGGCCTCGTTCCAATAATAAACTGCTTTCCTGGAATACTCTGATTTCCTGTCCGCCCCAACCTGTAGCCGATTCGGAGTGAAGAATATGAAGCGATTTCAATAAGAAACCTTAATTATATTGTAAAAGTTGTTGATA
>JBLFWU010000014.1:0-53996 GCA_047610985.1 Nitrospinales bacterium
GGAAAATATTGTGAAAAGAAAACCGGAAATAAGAAGAAAGAGGAGCGCCCCTCCTAATAAAAAGACAATTACCTTATGGGATCAAGCCTCGCGGTGGTATGACACGTTGGTAGGTGCGCAAGGCACCGATTTTCAAAAAGATATTATTATGCCGGGTGTTTTCGAAATGCTGAGCCCCAATAAGGGTGACAGAATACTTGATCTGGCTTGTGGGCAGGGGGTCTTTTCGCGATTTTTGTCGGAAAAGGGAATGCATGTGGAAGGGCTTGATTCTTCAGCTGAACTCATCAGCCATGCGAAATCCCGTTCAAACTCTAAGATACGTTTTCGTGTTGGTGATGTGGCGGATCCAAATAACTTTGCAAAAGATCGCTTCGATGGAATGGCCTGCTTGATGGCCATACAGAATATTGAAAATATGGAAGCGTTGTTTGAAAATGCTGCGATCGGATTAAAACCTCAAGGTCATTTTGTTGTGGTTATGACGCATCCCTGTTTTCGTATACCAAGGCAGACTCATTGGGGGTGGGACGATGAAAAAAAAATTGAATATAGAAGAGTAGATCATTATAGAACTGAGACAAGTGTGCCTATCCTCACACCTCCTTTTGCAGATGAAGACTCCTTTACCCTCACCTATCACCGTCCTCTTGAAAGTTATATTGCGGCGCTTTCGAGCTCAGGGTTTGCTGTCGATGGACTGGAAGAGTGGATATCAAACAAAAAGAGTCAGCCGGGAAAAAGAGCTAAAGCAGAAAACCGCTCACGGAAAGAGATACCTCTTTTTTTGGCTTTGCGCGCCAAATTGATTGCATAAAGGAGTTTATGAAAAGTTATAGCTACGAACTTCCCGAGCAAGGGAGACTGCTTTCGATGATCCGAGAAAACTTGCTGAAGGTTGGTGAAGAATGGCGAGAGATTGCGGATTACATGCTTCAAGGACATGTAGAGTATAAACCGCTGCAAAGTAATCCCATGCGGTCGGGAACCCAGTTTGTATATCAAAGGGCTCAATTGAACCTGACCTTGTATTTTCCTGAAAAAATATTCAATCGTTTCATGGGGTGGATGGACTCCGGAAAAGTTGAATTGCTAAGAGCTGTTATTCAGTCCTCACTACCAAAGCGGTCTGGATATGATATCTACGAGTTTAAGATTCACGGAATTATAGGTGACCCATAGAAATTTAACGAATATAGCTATGCTGGGGTGTCCTGCCAGGTAAAAGAAAAGGGAATATCTTCTTCAATAGCTTGTCGGATGTTTTTCATCCAGTTCTGATAGAACGCCGAGTTGTGCACCGTAAGAAGTTGCATCGCCAGAATTTCTCCCACCATTATGAGATGTCGAAGATACGCACGCGAATAGTTTTGACATGTATAGCAGGGGCAATTTGAATCAATAGGATTGGGGTCATTTTTATATTGAGCATTTCTGATATTGATTTTTCCATCGGTTACAAACAAATTCCCGTTTCGGGCATTGCGGGTGGGCATAACACAGTCGAACATGTCGACTCCCATTGCACTACAGGTCAATAAGTTTTCAGGGGTTCCGACACCCATCAAATATCGAGGCTTTAATTCAGGTAGTAGAGCGGCAGTTAGCTCTGTCATATCGTTCATTAAATGTTTTTCTTCTCCCACGCTCAGCCCGCCAATCGCATACCCGGGAAAGTCTAGTGCCGTAATTTGTTCTGTACTTTCTTTGCGTAAGCTGGAATGCATTCCCCCTTGTACAATTCCAAAAAGAGATTGATTTTCGGTTTGCAGCGCTTCTTTGCATCTTTTCGCCCAGCGGGTGGTGAGTTGTAAAGATTTTTGAGTCGTTGAAATATCTGAAGGGTAGGGTGTAGGCTCATCAAATGCCATGATGATATCTGCGCCCAATGCTTTTTGTATTTCTATGGCCTTTTCCGGAGAAATAAAATGGCTGGAACCATCAATATGTGATTTGAAGGTCACTCCTTCTTCAATAACTTTTGTAAGCTTATTCATACTGAAAACCTGATAGCCACCGCTGTCCGTGAGAATAGGGTGGTGCCAGTTCATGAATTTATGGAGCCCACCCAGTGACTGGATCAATTCATGCCCTGGTCTCAAATAAAGATGATAGGTATTTCCGAGAATGATTTGAGCGCCGATGGATTGCAAATTTTCTGGTGTCATGGCTTTAACCGTTGCCTGAGTACCAACGGGCATAAAACAGGGGGTATTAATTTTTCCGTGAGGAGTTGTCAGAACTCCCAACCGTGCAGAGGAATGACTGTGTTTTTTTAATACTTCGTATTTGATCACTTTTTTTATTTGGGTGTAGGTGGGTTTTCAGCCATATTGATAGTGAGTTGGCTGAATGGAATCGTTAAGTTATTTTCGTTGCAAATTCGAACTAAGGCCGTTTGAATTTCCCTTCGGTTCTCTTCGTAATGGTCAGCACATTTCCCCTCTGCATGAATGATGACTATCAGGTTCAGTGAGCTGGCTGCCGGGTGGTCGAACCGGACTTCTAGAAAACTAAAATCTGGAGAATCTCCGGTGAAAAATTTGGCGAGAATATTTTTTAATCCATTCTCAATGAGTCTGGGGATTTCTTCATCAATTCTATCTTGTACTTTATAATCCAAGCCTAGCTCGATGCAGTAACGAAATCCTGCTGAGATATTTAAAGGTGTATGATTCATGAACTCTATTGTTGAATAAAACTTTAACGAATCGCCTTTCATGCGAAGAACAACTTGCTCAAGAGTTTGGTGTTTTACGCATCCGTAAGAACCGTCATTCAGAATAACCCAGTCTTTGACTTTAGTAGGAAACCAGGGCTCGCCCTCGACAACAGGACGGGAATGTTTGTCAATCAAATCTCGGACCGGGAGTCTAAGTTCTCCGCCTTGCAGATTTTCATTAACTAGAATTGCACTCAAGCCTATATCTTTTACCAGCCAGGGCACGCTGTTCCAGATAAATCTTTCTCCTTCTCGAACTGTTCCAAGGTTGACGATGAGTTTTATTTCTTGAAGAAAGATTGGGAGGTATTGTCGTGAAGTCCATGCAACAAGTAAGAGGATCATGACGATAAGACTTATCAATAACCAGTCGTTGAAAAAATATAGGCAAGCCAAGCCTACAATCAAGCAGATTATGAGAATGAAAATATTGTAAGCAGCGCTGAAAAGCTTTCCAAAAGCAGGGCTCAACTGAGCAAACAAATTCAGCCGTAATATCCACCTTCTGAGTCGATTGAGTAACCACCAAAGTCCACAAAAGGTAGTAATTGTTATTAGTAAGTTTTTTCCTCTGTTTTTGAAGAAATCTTTGACCTGATTTTTAGCAGAAGTCAATAGTGACTCATCGGAGGAAAGAATCTCCTTTAGGTCTTTTTTGGCTTCTTCGAGATTCAGTAGGGTTAGCTCAGGATCATATTTATTTTGCAGGAGAGCCAGTCTGGAAAGATAGCGTTTGTCTTCGGATTTGGAAGAGTTTTCTACCTTCTTACGTGTACTTTTAAGTTCAGTCAGGCTTTTGGAAGCCTCTTTATGGATGACTAGAGTGCTTTCCAGAAAACTAACTCGTTTTTTTAGAGAATCTACTTTACGTGGTTTTTCGGTTAGGTCACGAATGGCCTGAAGAAGAGGTGCGGTGATATCTTCAAGTTGTTTGGTCCATGGAGATTTTTCTTTTTTCTTCAAAGAGCTGTTTTCCAATGACAAGTTGGTTGCTCTCGAATCGAAATTAAGGTTTAAACGGTCAACCTGTGTTTGTAGGTCTATTATTTTTTGAAGATTTTCTTTGGTCTCGGAATTTTTTCTGAGGGCATCAATTTCCTTCTCGAGAACAATAGTCTTCTTAATAATTAAAATCAGGTGCCGCTGAAGTCTTAAATTTGTTTCCTCTGAAAATGAAGAAACGGGAAGAGAAATAAAAAGTATTAAGAAGGAAGTGAATGCCAGGCGGGTGAAATGAATGTTAGAAAGAAATGCAGATGATTTCCAAGAGCTCATTGCGGTCTTCGCGTTTGTTATTATTATTTTTTGTTTGAAGAGCTGCAACTATATCATTGATTTAACTAGGATAATAATGTTTCGAGAATTGCTTTTTGCACATGCAGTCTGTTCTCGGCCTGATCAAAAACAATAGAATCTTTTCCATCTAGAACGTCAGATGTGATTTCCATGCCACGGTGAGCTGGCAGACAATGCATCACTAATGATTTCTTTCCGGTGGCATCTAATAGTTTTTGATTGATCTGATAGGGAACTAGAAGTTTTTCTTTTTTCTCCAAGTCGCCGGTATCGCCCATGCTTATCCAAACATCGGTGTAAATGATATCGGCATTTTTTACAGCTTGTATTGGATCTTCAATAAATTCAACTTGTCCGTTTCCGCTAAGAGCGGGTAATGAATCAGGTTTGAAGCCAGGAGGGCAGGCGATAGCCAATTCCATTCCCATCAATGATGCTCCTGTCATCCAGGAATAGGTTACATTGTTACAGTCGCCTACATAAGCTATTTTTAAGTTCTCAATTTTCCCGAATTTTTCTTTAATAGTAAAAATGTCAGCAAGAATCTGGACGGGGTGATTTAAATCTGTGAGTCCATTGATGACAGGTATGGTCGCATGCTCCGCCAAATCAACAACTTCCTGATGGTCATGAGTGCGAATTAAAATCCCATTCAGGTAGCGCGAAAGCACTTGTGCGGAATCTTTCAGTGTTTCCCCACGATTCAACTGCAGTTGATCCCCGGTGAGGAAAAGAGCTTGTCCTCCAAGCTCATACATTCCAACTTCAAAAGAAATTCGAGTGCGGGTGGAATGCTTGTTGAAAATCATACCTAGAGATTTACCTTTTAAAGGAAGATGCTCTATGCCATTTTTCCTTTTTTCTTTTAAGTCCGTTGATTTTTCAAAGAGTGTCAGAACTTCTTCGCGGCTAAAGTCGTTGATGGTTAAGAGGTCTTTTTTCATAAAAGTATTCCGAAATTATATTTTGCTTTTTGATAATCGAAGTAGGCTTTCAGATAAGACAGGCATCAGGCTACTTATATCTTTGCGGGAAATATTTAAAGGAGGAAGAAAACGCAAAACATTTTGTTGAATGCAATTGATCAGAA
Organism: Nitrospinales bacterium; assembly: GCA_047610985.1. Classification (GTDB taxonomy): domain Bacteria; phylum Nitrospinota; class Nitrospinia; order Nitrospinales; family VA-1; genus UBA8687. The sequence continues at coordinate 5,109 of JBLFWU010000014.1, forward strand.
ACCCCTTTTCCATGCAATCGAGAACAATCTGTGCTCCCGGCTGATCAAGCTCTACTGCCAAGATCATACCTTTTCCGCGGACATCTTTGATTATGGAATGTTGCTGCGCTAGTTTTTGCAGGCATTCAGAAAAGTATGTTCCTGTTTCTGAAGCCCTTTTTAAAAACCCCTTTCCAGTGATGACTTTTAAGGATGCTAAAGCTGCTGCGCAAGCAAGAGGGTTGCCTCCAAACGTAGCAGCGTGAGTTCCAGGTACGAATGATTTCATAACTCGATTTGTCGCTGCCATGGCACCTATGGCCATCCCGCCTCCCAAGGCCTTTGCAAGAGTTATAATGTCAGGCTTGGTATTGTATAGTTCGTGGGCAAATAATTTCCCGGTTCGACCAAATCCTGTTTGTACTTCATCGAATATCAATAGCAGGTCATTTTTTTTGCAGAATGATTTTAAATCTTTCAGATAGGAAGGGTTGGGTACGTTTACACCACCTTCTCCTTGAATAGGCTCTACCAATAGGGCACAAGTTTTTTTGCTGACGGCCTTTTTAACTGCTGGGATATTGTTGAATGGCACATATTTAAACCCCGGCAATAGAGGTTGAAATCCGGTGTGGAATTTTTCCTGGGCTGTTGCTGACAAAGCCCCCATTGAGCGTCCGTGAAAGGAATTATGCATTGTTATAATTTCTATACGGTCTACATGCCCCTGATCAAATGAAAATTTCCTCGCTAGCTTTATTGCCGATTCGATGGCTTCGGTGCCACTGTTGCAAAAGAAAAATTTTTCAGCAAAACAGAGGGATGTGAGCTGTTCTGCTAATTGAGATTGCGGCTCGATATGATATAAATTGGAAACATGCAGCAGTGTTTTTGCTTGTTTTTGGATAGCAGAAACAACCGCTGGGTGGCAGTGACCCAAGTTGTCAACAGCAAGACCGCTCACAAAATCCAAGTACTGTTTGCCAGCTTTATCCCATACTTTCGAGCCTTTCCCCCGTACCAGTGCAATTGGGTATCGCCCATAAGTTTGGGCAACATGTTTTTTCGTTAGTAGGGCAATTTTTTGGTTCTTGTTCATAGTATTTTAGTGAGGAATTGTTAAGCCGAAAACTTTATCATAAAAAATAAACGAAAAATATAAAAACCTTTGATACTGTTGCATTTATGGAAGAAAAACAAAAGTATGCCTTTGTTGTGGTTTCTTATGTTGTAAGGATGAGCTTGTGAAAACTTCTCGGTTTGGATTCAAATGGTTTTTAGCTGTTTTAAATCTTCTTTTTCCGCAAAACTGTATATTTTGTAGTAGCGATAGGCGCGAGGGAGGCGAATATCTTTGCAGTACCTGCTTTAATGATATTGGCCTTATCCATAACCCGATATGCTTTGTTTGTGGCGTTCCTGCAGATATTTCTTATGACTATCCACACGATGAATTTATTTGTGGGGTGTGTAGGCAAAGTCCTTATAAGTTTGATCGGGCGCGATCGTTGGGCCATTATGATACCGTCCTGCGGCAATTGATCCATCATTTCAAATATCAGAAACAATTGGGTGTGTTATCTGATATTGATTGTTTGCTTGAAAAATATTTTTCCGAATATGGGAAAGAGTACTCAGGTTTAACTATTTCTCCGATTCCGCTACACTTTAACAAAATGAGAGAGAGAGGGTTTGATCAAGCTTTTCTTTTGGCTCGTCAAGTTTCGAGGGTTTTGCATGCTCCCTTGGAGAGTGCTTTGTTAAAGCGAGTAACGGTGACTTCTCCGCAGGCAACCAAAACCAAAGCAGAAAGAGCGCAAAATATTAAAGGAGCTTTTGAGGTCAATCGTCCAGAATGGGTCGGAGGAAAAAATATTTTACTGGTGGATGATGTATTTACAACCGGGGCAACGGCAAATGAGGCAGCAAAAACATTAAAGAAGGCGGGCGCAGGAAAAGTTTATGTTTTTACTCTGGGACGGGTGGTTGCGGGAAAAGGCTTGGACAGGTGACTGAGAAAAAACGATTGGTATTTTAGGGGAATTAAAAAAATATGGATGAATCGGCTAAGACAGAAAAAATACGCGGTCCTGAATTCTTAGATAAATATTTTTCCGGAAAAGTTTTGGATATTGGATGTGGAGATGATCTGGTTGTTCCTAACGCGGTTCCTTTCGATAAAGAACAGGGCGATGCCCAGGAAATTTTAGATTATTTAAGCTCGAACACATTTGATTGTATTCATAGCAGCCATTCCTTAGAGCATATGAGGGATGTGCCGAAGGCATTGGAGCAATGGTGGCAATTGGTAAAGCCAGGTGGGTCGATGATTATTGTTGTTCCCGATGAAGATTTATATGAGCAGGGAGTTTGGCCAAGTTTGTTTAATCGCGATCACTCTGCAACTTTTCGGTTGAATAAGTCGGACTCTTGGTCTCCCGTTTCTTATGACTTGGGTGAAATATGTTCTGCTCTACCAGGTGCCGAGGTGATTTCTCTAGAACGGCAAGACAGGGGTTACGATCATTCCCTAAAGAGTCATGGGTTGGGAAAGCGGGGGAAGTTTTTCATGCGTTTGAACCGGTCTATAATTAAGAGACTGAACAGGAAACAAGAGCTTTTTGCGAAACTTGGGTTGAACTCCCAATCACTAAAATACAAAGTCAATTTAATATCCGTAAAGCTTGGAGCTTTGATAGACCAAACTCTGGAAGACGCCGTAGCGCAAATACAGATTGTTTTGCGAAAGAAAGATTAGTGCTTTTGGATACTCACGGACTTTCTATTATCTAAGTGAAGCCGTTACGAAATACCAGCACACTATGCTTCCTGCGTAACCCAGAAAAATTACAGGTGCCCACTTTAAGTGAGACATGAAATTGTAATTTGCTTTTTCAACTCCCATAACAGCCACCCCTGCTGCTGAGCCTACAGATAGCAGGCTACCGCCTGTTCCGGCGGTCAAGGTGATCAGTAACCATTGGTCGAGTCCCATAGTCGGGTCCATTTTTAGAACGGCAAACATGACAGGGATATTGTCGACAATCGCAGATAGTATTCCCACTATAATATTTGAGTAGGTCGGTCCCAAGTTGCCATACATGCTTTCGCTGGCGAGAGCTAGGTAACCAATGTATTGCAAAGCACCCACGGCTGTAAGAACGCCAAAGAAAAATAGAAGAGTATCGAATTCTACGCTTTCTACTTTTTTGAAGATGTCAAATCGAGGCCGATCTCTTCTTTCTTCGGTGACACCCATTTTCTTGAGGTGTTTCAGTTCGCCCCAGCGTTTTAAATAATATCCCTTGATCATCAAGAGACCGAGACCAAACATCATTCCCATGAATGGGGGGAGGTGAAGGAATTGATGGAAAGAAACCGCCGTGGCAACGGTGAAAATCCCCAAGCATATAATGACCTTGGCGCCGGCTTTCATTTCAACCTCTTCTTTGTCAGGTTCAGGTTGCTCATCAGGAACAAAGAAATACATGATCGTTGCAGGAATGATCCAGTTCACGATGGACGGTAGCATCAGGTAGGAAAACTCCATAGTTTGCACTTTTCCAGATGTCCAAACCATAAGGGTTGTAATATCCCCAAAGGGACTCCATGCACCACCTGCATTAGCAGCTACTATAATGTTTACGAATGCGGGAACGATGAACTTGCCATTGCCATTACTTACCGCCAGCGCAACAGTAGCCATTAACAAGGCACTTGTCAGGTTGTCAGCAAGTGGTGAAAGCAAAAATGTAATTAACCCAGTAGCCCAAAAAAGTTTTTTAAACCCTAATCCTTTTTTCAACAGCCAAGAACGCAGAGCTTTAAACACATTTCTTTCGTCCATGGTATTGATATAAGTCATAGCCACCAGCAAAAAGAAAAAGAGCTCACCAATTTCTGCAATCAACTCTTTTACAAAATGATGGGCGCTATGTTGCGGGTCATGCGAGCCATGTTGTGCTTCATAAATACCGATCAAAGCCCACATGAAACAACCTATTAAAATAACCGGCTTCGATTTCCTCATATGAATCTGCTCTTCGAAGATGACAAGCGTATATGCCAAACAAAAGCAAATAAGAGAAACATACCCGACCCATGTGACTGTTAGACTATGCATGCTGGGTTCCTATTTTTTTAAGAAATTTAAAGGCAGAAACTGGTAAACGTGTTAGGTATCTGCCTAGTGAATGTTTTTTGAATGAAAATGAATGCCAATGATATAGAAACATTCAGATAAATACAAGCATCAGTATGTCTAGTTTTCCTGGAGGTGTAGAAATGTTTCAAGGTTTTTTTTCTACTTGTTTGTGCAAAAAAATAGCGAGGCTTATTTTTTTAGAAAGCAGGGAAAAGCTTATAAATTAAGTGTTTGTCCGGTAGGGGTGACGTGAACTATTAAAGTTGACTGCTGGTGTATATATGGTAATATTTTGTTCGATAAGTAGTACTATCGAAAACCTAATAATTATTTGATTTTGTTGAGTGGTTTGTCTGCATCCCAGTACCTTTCTGAAGGTAAAAAGCTGATAGATGAAGGGATAAGCAATTTTTTGCCTAATGGTAAAGCCTATCCTGAAAGCATCCATGAAGCGATGCGCTATAGTCTATTGGCTGGAGGGAAAAGGTTGCGTCCCGTGCTGGTCATGGCGGCGTCAGAAGCGGTAGGAGGAAATCGACACGCAGTTCTGCCTTTCGCAGTGGCTGCTGAGATGATACATACCTACACCCTGATTCACGATGACCTCCCTGCCTTAGATAATGATGATCTGAGGCGAGGAAAACCCACAAACCACAAAGTTTTCGGTGAGGCTACTGCTATTTTAGCGGGAGATGCCTTGCTGACCCAAGCATTCATCCTGATGACCCGAGCAGCAGGGATGGAGTCCGTTCCAGCCGACTTTATCTTGAAAGCAACGCACGAAATGGCAAGTGCTCTGGGTTCAACGGGAATGATTGGAGGTCAAGTGGTTGACCTCGAGTCTGAAGGTAAGCCGATTACCGCAGAAACTCTAGAATATATCCATATATATAAAACAGGGTTTCTAATTAGAGCTTGTATTCGATGTGGTGGGATTCTAAGCCAGGCTACAGAGGACCAATTGAATTCCTTATCAAGATTTGGAGCCCATATAGGACTGGCCTTTCAGATTATCGATGATATTCTTGATATTACAGGAGATCAGGAAAAATTAGGTAAGGATATTGGCAGTGATCTGACAAAAGATAAGGCCACTTACCCAGCATTGTATGGTTTGGATGTATCAAAGCGAAAAGCTGAAGACCTGGTAGAGGAAAGTATAGAGTGTTTGAAAGAATTTGATGATCGAGCCGACCCCCTCAGGGAAATTGCTCGGTTTTTTGTGCAACGAACTTTTTGACTGGGACCGCCCATGAGCAAGTTTTTAGATAAAATTGATAGTCCCCAGGATTTAAAAAATATACCTATTGAGAATCTTCCCGAAGTAGCGAAGGAAATTCGTGACATGCTTTTGGATACGATTTCCAAAACCGGAGGTCACCTGTCTTCTAATTTAGGTGTGGTAGAGCTGACGATGGCCATGCATTACGTTTTTGACAGTCCGAAAGACAAGTTTGTCTGGGATGTGGGACATCAGTCCTATGTTCACAAACTGTTGACGGGAAGGAAAGACCGGTTTGGCACGTTGCGACAGGCGGACGGACTTTGCGGTTTCACCAAACGCGAAGAAAGTGAGCACGATACCTGGAATTGTGGGCATGGAGGTACATCCATTTCTGCTGCACTTGCTTTTGCCAAAGCGCGGGATCTCAAAAAAGCTGATAATGATGTGGTGGCTGTCATCGGAGATGGTTCTCTGACAGCGGGGATGGCGTTTGAAGGTCTCAATCATACGGGTCATATTCAGAGCGATATGATCGTTGTTCTCAACGATAACGAAATGTCTATCTCCGCTAATGTCGGCGGTATGTCCGCTCATCTCAGCAAGATCATGACCGGCCAGGTTATGTTGAAGATCAAGTCGGAAATCGACCAGTTTTTACTAGCTGTTCCGGGAATTGGAAAAGAAATTTCCCGTTATGCGCACAAAATTGATGAGGCTATAAAAGGGGTTTTTATCCCAGGTCGATTGTTTGAAGATCTTGGCTTTCGCTATGTTGGTCCGGTAGATGGTCACGATGTGAAAACTCTCATTGAAACTTTTTCTACGGTTAAAGATCTTAAAGGGCCAACCCTAATGCATGTGGTGACCCGCAAAGGCAAAGGTTATGAGCAGGCAGAAGAAAAAGCTGATGTGTGGCATGGTGCCAAGCCATTTAATGTTTCGACTGGTGAATTCCATAAGAAAAAATCCAACCCGGCATATACCAATGTGTTTGCAGACGCTCTGATAGAGCTGGCCAAAGAAGATGAAAAAATAGTGGGCATCACTGCTGCCATGCCTGATGGAACGGGTATCAGTAAATTCGGCAAAGAGTTTCCCGATCGGACTTTTGATGTGGGTATGGCAGAACAGCATGGTGTTGCTTTTGCTGGTGCGTTGGCCATCGAAGGCTTTCGCCCGGTAGCGGCAATTTACTCCACGTTTCTGCAGCGTGCCTACGATCAGGTGGTGCATGATATTTGTCTGATGAATCTTGATGTTACCTTTGCTTTGGACCGCGCTGGCATTGTTGGCGAAGACGGTGCTACACATCAAGGGCTTTACGATATCGCCTTCCTTCGCACATTGCCAAATATGGTTGTCATGGCACCCAAAGACGAAAACGAATTGCGCCATATGCTTAAAACTGCTGTTGACCATAAAGGTCCTATAGCAATGCGATATCCTCGAGGGGCTGGACTGGGAATTCCCCTGGATGCGAAAATGAAGGTATTAGAGATAGGTAAAGGCGAAGTGGTTAAAGATGGCTCTGATATAGCTATTTTTGCTTACGGTCACACAGTCGACTGGGCAATGCAAGTTTCCGCTATGTTCGAAAAAGAAGGTGTTAGTGTTGCTGTAATAAATGCGCGGTTTGCTAAGCCGGTAGATAAAGAACTAATAGTCAAATATGCCAACAGTACACGTTGCCTCATTACGACTGAAGAGCATTCTTTGAAAGGTGGATTTGGGTCTGCTGTTCTTGAGGCGCTTCATGAAGAACAAGTTTTTGCTGCACCTGTTAAATGTATTGGGTTGGATGATATCGTTCTGGAACACGGCTCCTCTACACAACAGAGAAAAGATCTGAAATTGGATCCGGAGGGAATGTTTGAAACCATTATGACGTTCTATGGATCGGTTGCAGAAATGGCGGCTTCAGGGAATGGAAAAAAATGGGTTTCAGGCGATGGCAAAAAAGCGATTAGTGCTAACGGAAGCAAGCCTGTCTACTCCGGTAATGGGAAAAAGCGTGACTTAACTATTAAGCAAACTCGGAATGGCTAGAACTTCCCACATAAAACGCTCCACAAGCGAAACTCAAATTGAAGTCAAGTTGAATCTGGATGGCTCCGGGATTCAGGAGATCAAAACTCCTGTCCCCTTTCTGGATCATATGCTTTCGCAATTGGCAAAGCATGGTTATTTTGATCTGACGATTAAAGCCCAAGGTGATACGCATATTGACTTTCATCACACTGTCGAAGATGTTGGAATCGCGGTAGGCCAAGCTTTTAAAGAGGCGTTGGGAGAAAAAAAAGGTATCCGCCGATTTTCCGAAGCCAATGTGCCCCTCAATGAAGCGCTGGCGCAATGTGTCATTGATATAAGTGGTCGGGCTTTTTTTGTGTTCAATGTTGAATTGCCGAAAGCTAAACTTGGAGAGTTCGATGTCGAATTGGTCGCCGAATTTTTTCAGGCATTTTCGGCCAACAGCGGCATAACGCTACACTTGAATTCTCCATACTGGAATAACCTACACCACATCACCGAAGCCCTGTTCAAAGCATTTGCTCGGGCATTGGACTCTGCTTGCTCCCTCGATTCACGAACCAGTGAGGTGCCTTCGACTAAGGGTACCCTTTAGTTGATCGCAATTATCGACTATGGAATGGGTAACCTCCGTTCCGTGCAAAAGGGGTTTGAAGCTGTCGGCGCCGAAGCCATTGTAACCAGCGATTCTAAAAAAATACTTTCAGCGAGATCTGTTGTTCTACCCGGTGTTGGTGCATTTAAAGCCTGCATGGATAATCTGGAGAAATTTGATCTCATTGATACGGTCAAACAGTCGGTGCAAAGCGGTAAGCCGTTTCTAGGGATTTGTCTTGGGTTGCAACTTCTTTTCAGTCAGGCAGAAGAGTTTGGTTCAGTATCTGGGCTGGATATTCTGAAAGGAAAGGTAGTTGGTTTTAAAGACGCGCCTAATTCTGGTGACCCGCTTAAAATTCCACATATGGGTTGGAACAATGTAGAAGTAAAACCTTCTCACCCGCTGTTTGATTCAGTTCCCAATCGATCCTATTTTTATTTCGTACATTCTTACTACGTCGTGCCAGAAGATAAGGCCACTGTTGCTACCACCACGAATTATGGGGTCGATTTTGTTTCTGGAATTCATTACGAAAACATTCACGCCTTCCAGTTTCACCCGGAAAAAAGCCAACAACTTGGACTCACCGTCCTCAGAAATTTTTCCCGACTTTCTTCTTAAAGGCATTTGCTGTGAATCCTGCTGACCGATCTGGTCATTTTAAGCGTGGAATCTTATTGTCTGTTGTCACAGCCCTGTTGTGGGGAGTGTTGCCGATCATCTTGAAGGTGTCACTGCAAGGATTCAGTATTGGTACAATTGCTTGGTTCCGTTTCTCATTAGCATTCCTGCTTCTGGGTATTTTTCTGCAATTCAAAGGCGGTCGTCCTTTAAATATTCTTCGTAAGCCACCCTGGATGGGAGTTTTTGGTGGACTGTGTTTGACAGCAAATTACTATTGGGTCACTTTGGGAGTCGAGATTAGCGGTCCGTCCAATATGGCTGTGTTGATTCAAACAGCATCCGTATTTCTTGTTTTGACAGGTGTGTTCGTTTTTCGCGAGAAGTTGTCCTTTCGACAAATTTTTGGAATGTTCGTTGTCGCCGCCGGACTCGCTTTGTTTTTCTTCGATCAACAAAGCCGGGTTGCCATGAGCAGCGAATATTATTTTGCCGATTTCCTCATTATCATGGCGGCACTGGTGTGGGTGGGTTATATGATTTCGCAAAAATTCCTTAGCCGGGAACACGGTGCTCAGTCTCTTAATTTCCTAGTCTACACAGTGGCAACCATAACGCTGGTAGGGGTGGTCGAATGGTCGGAGTTTGCATCGGCAGGGTTTAATGCATGGTGGGCTCTTATGTTTTGTGGGATCAATACATTGGTTGCCTACGGAGCACTGGCTGAAGCAGTAAAATATATACCTTTAGCTCTGATCAGCGTTATTATTTCTCTCAACCCATTGATCACTCTTATTGGAATGGAAATTTTACCTGCGATGGGGTTTGCAAATTTAGAACCCGATCCAATCGGCATGGTCGGTTATTTTGGGGGAGCGATTGCAGTTACGGGAGTGGCTTTGGTTGTATACAGGTCTAATGCTTAATAAGGATTTCTAGTTAAGCCTTAATACCAGTAATTACACCTGTGGGCATTGCTTCTACTCGGAAATAGCGGATATCAGAAACCCCAGCTCCCTTAAGCCAGTTGATTTTTTCGTTTACGGGATGCGCCCGTCCTCCTTCGGTTAGCATACCGATGTTGAGGCTGAACAATGTATCGTCCAAGGGACCGGTTTGGTCTTCATCAGTGCAGAATCCGTGTAGTACGATGCGTCCTCCAGGTTGCAACGCTTTTACGGCTTTTGTGACTAGAGTTTTCCCCATATCTGCATCATACATATGGAGAATATTTGCCATCAGTAACAGGTCATATTGTGAATCGCCAATATCATCTTTTTGAAAATTACCAGGCTGAGTTCCAACGCGTGCTTCCAGTTCGTATTTTTCGATATAGTTTTTGGCTACTTCCAGAACAGGGGGAATGTCGAATACGGTTGCCCTCAAATGCGTGTGTAGCTTGCACCATTCCAGGGCATAAGTTCCTGGTCCGCCCCCCACATCCAACATATTTTTGGCGTCACCGATGGGAATCTCACGGGCGATCATCCATGTAGCTTTGAGTGCTTTATCGTGCATGGCATCAGTAAAGGCGCGCATTTTATGTGGATCGCCTCCCAACATTTCCATAATGCTTTTTATGAGGATTCCCGATTTAATAAATGTTGCCAACTGACCCCAAACAGGATAAAGATCTGCTGAAAGCTGAATCCACTGCTGCATGGAATGGCTGCCGCCGGTGACGAGATAATCCTGTGCTGCTTGCGGCAGGTGGTAATTGCCATTTTCTTTAGTGATAATCTCAAGTGAGGTGAGGGCGTTCAGCAATCGCTCGGTCGCTTCTGGGTCAAGATTACAGTTTTCGGCAACATGTTTAGCATTGACGGGTTGTTTGAGTTGGTCAAAGACTTTCAACTCGTTCGCGGTGATGACTACGCAGGCAGGTTGAAACCCCTGCAGTATCTTGCTAATCGCCTTGTCTGTTTCCATTTTTTATCCTATTTCGAACAAGTTTTAGCTGCGGTTATTGGACTTCATGGCCCGGTCTATTTCTCGGTCAGACTCTTGTTTCTTGAGCGCGGCGCGTTTGTCGTATAGTTTTTTGGATTTGGCGATGCCGAGATCCACTTTTGCTTTACCATTTTTGAAATATACTTTTAAAGGGACCAGGGTGCAGCCTTTTTCCTGAGTTTTTCCGATAAGTTTGTTGATCTCTTTTTTGTGTAAAAGTAATTTACGTTTCCGCATGGGGTGATGGTTGAACTGAGTTGCGGGAGTATAGGGATCGATATGAAAATGATTCAACCAGGCTTCTTCACCATTGATAGTGGCGTAGCTGTCGACCAGATTGGCTTTACCATTTCTCAATGATTTTACTTCAGGGCCTCTCAATACCAGTCCAGCTTCGAAAGTATCCTCAATAGTGTAGTTGTGGCGCGCCTTTTTATTTTGACAGACAATTTTTATGCCCTCTGGATCGTAAGCTTTCATAGGACTCGATAATTTCTAGATTGTTAATTTTTTTAAATCAGGTAATTTTTATTTTACCTTGAGGGTGATGGTTTGCCCTGTTTTTAATTTGAGCTTCTTTTCTGCGCTGTTCTCGCGGCAGAAAATTTCAACCTGATCCCAACTGTTGATAATGGCTCCAGTCTGGCCAGGGTGAACTTGATAGTAACCGGTGACGAGTCCATCTATTTTATTCTTGCCGACCGTGAGCTCTATTGTATCGGATGATGCAAAGGTTTCGCTCATTAATTCTGCGGATATGTTTGTGGTGGCGTTTCCGAACCGATCGATATAGATAATTTCACCTTTGATGCTTTTGCTTTTTTTTGTGGTCTCCGGTAGTTCTAGTCGTATCGGTTTTAGAATGCGAGGTCCCATTTTAGATGCGGCAATCCCGGTGGCGATCCATGCAGCTACAGGAGCGAACAGATCGCGACCATGAAAGGTGTTGGAAATGTTTTTCAAAAAGTATTTAGGATTGTTTAATTCATAGGCTTTGGATTTAGGACCTAAAGCAGAAGTAAGAACTCCGTTATCGGGGCCTATGAATGTTTGAAATTGCGATTGCACGACGATGGGCCTTTTACCAACGGACCCTCGACCCTCCGAAATCAAAGAACGGTTGGATGTTTTGGGTGACTTGATCAAAACGGGTCCGCCTACACCTGGGTCGACGACAACGATATGGATGGTTTTTCTCGGATACCAAGGATAGGTCGCGTTTATGACTTGGGATGCTTGGAAGATATTCTGCGGATCGATATTGTGAGTGATGTCAATAATATGAGCTTCGGGTTCGATATTAAGAATGACTCCCCTCATTATACCAACGAAAGGGTCGTCGAGTCCGAAGTCAGTGGTGAGTGTTATGAGAGGACGCATCCTTCAACATGGTCTCCTGAAACCTGTTGCAGAGTTACGGGTATCAATTGGTTTTTAAGTGAGTCGGGTCCGTTTAGGCTGATAGGAATATAGTTGTCGGTATGGCCTTTTAGTTTGCCGCTTTTTCTATCGCGCTGGTTTTCTATGAGTACGGTTGCCGTTTGATTGAGAACTTTATTTTTTAATTCCAGGCTTTTTTCTGCTACTAATTGAGTGAGAATTTTATTGCGCTCTTTTTTAATATTGCCGGGAATATCATCTTTATAGTCATTGGCTTCGGTTCCACGCCTTGGTGAATAAGAAAATACATGAAGATAAGAGAAAGGGAACTCTTCGATTAGTTTGCGAGTGTTTTCAAACGCTGCATCGGTTTCTCCAGGAAACCCTACAATTACATCGGCACCCAGCCCTAAATTGGGAATCGCGTTGATGGCACGACGGACTACATCTTTATATTGCTCTGTATTGTAGTTTCGGCGCATTCGGCGAAGAATTTCGTTGTCGCCGCTTTGCAAAGGAATATGTAGATGTGAACAGAGTTTCTCCGTTTCGGCAATAAGACGAATCAAATCGTTGTCGATCTCCATCGGGTTGATCGAGCTCAGCCGGACTCTAAAATCGCCGGGTAACTCGACAATATCGTGAACCAGGGAAGAGAACGTTTCTCCGGTATCCATCCCCCAGGTGCCGAGGTTGATTCCCGTCAGGGTGATTTCTTTGAAACCGGTATCAATGGCTTGCTGGATATTGTTAAGTATGTTTTCTCGGTTGTCACTGATGGATTTGCCACGTGCTCTAACGACGGTGCAAAAAGAACATTTCTCATCGCAACCGGTTTGAACTTTTATGAAAGCCTTGGTCATGCCTTGAAAGTTTTTGACCGGGATGGTTCTAAAAATTCTTTTCTTATGGATGTCCGACATCACGATTTCGGTAGCCTCAGATTTCTGCCATTGTCTGCCAGCATTTAGCAGCTTGCTTTTTAGCAGTTTTGCAATCTCCAGTTTATCGGCGTTGCCCAGTACGATATCTAGTCCGGGCAGTTCAGCGGCTTCTTCCGGATTCAGTTGCGCATAGCATCCGGTGAACACCACTAGGGCATCAGGGTTGAGGGTAAGGGATTTTTTAACGGCGAGCCGGGAACTGGCATCGCTTTTTTGTGTAACGGTGCAGGTATTAATGACATAGGCATCGGCTTTTTCTCGCTGACCGACCATGACAAACCCTTCCTTTTCGAGAAGAGTTTGCATCTCAGCGGTATCGTGTTGATTGGTTCGGCAGCCTAATGTGATACAAGAAACTTTCATATGAAAAATCGGATAATTTTTTTAGAGGAAAATTGAAAATAACTGAAATGAGTTATTATTTACTCTCATCTTAGACCAGAGGGTGGAAAGTAAGCAACCTGTAATTATGTGACTTTTAAAGAGAAACAAGTCCTTGCTTGACCGATTTTAAGGATTTTGCTAGTATCCACGAATTCAAGCCACGCCACGCCCTGGGGAGGACGCCGCGTTTTTTTTCCTGGGATAAGAATGGATTCTTTGACAATGCAGAACACTCAAAAAAAAGTACATACGTTTCTTGAAAAATGGCTCGACAAATCCATTAAGCAATATGTTGGTGCAATGGATGAACAAAACAACGGACATTTACATGAGTTGATTATGGGAGGCATTGAAAAACCGCTTGTTGAGATTGTTTTAAAAGAAACCAACGGTAACCAAACGCAAGCGGCAAATATTTTGGGCATCAACCGTAATACTTTAAGAAAGAAAATTGCGGAATACGAAATTAAATGCAAGAGCAAGACCTAGCAGTAATCATCCTCGCGGCGGGCAAAGGAACCCGCATGCAAACCTCCCTAGCCAAAGTCCTTATACCCATTGCTGAAAAACCACTTCTTGAGTACGTTCTTGATGTTGCAGAAAAATTGCATCCGGCTCGAACTATTGTTGTTGTAGGCCATCAGTCCGATCAGGTACATGAAACATTTTCCACGCGCGGTCTGGAGTTTGTATTACAGAAGGAGCAACTGGGCACTGGGCATGCGGCCCGACAAACAGAGAAGGCCTTAAACGGTTTTAAAGGTAATGTTTTGGTGCTTTGCGGGGACATGCCTTTAATAAAGGCTGAGACCCTTGAGAGGCTGTTGCTGCAGCATAAGGAAGTGGCAGCAAAATGCAGTGTTTTAACACTTAAGAGTAAGGAGAAACATGATTTCGGTCGTATTATCCGTAATAGTGATGGGGCAGTTTTAAAGATTGTTGAGCACCTGGATACTTCTGCCCAAGAGAAAATTGTTGACGAATTCAACTCCGGGGTATATTGTTTTGATAAGGAGCTGTTTTTTAAGGCCTTATGCGGTCTCGGCGATGATAATGTTCAGGAGGAATTTTATTTGACCGATACATTAGAATACGCAATGAAAAATGGATACCCCGTGGCATCGGTGCAAATAGAGGATACTGATGAAATCTTTGGGATAAATTCTCCCGAAGACTTGAAGCGGGCAGAGAAGTTGCTGGAAAAATAACGCACGTCCGCAATATAGAGCATTGCCTTCCAACCGAGAATTTCTAAATGAAAGCCATCATTTTAGCTGCAGGTAAAGGTTCCCATCTCAGTCCTTTTTCGGACACTCGTCCGCAACCGATGATCGGTGTTGCAGGTCGTACAATTCTTGACAACTCTCTTGAGTTGTTAAAAAGCTCAGGCATTAATGACATCTTTGTTGTGGTGGGACATAAAAGAGACAAATTGATCGATGCTCTTCGAGAGCATGGGCATGATGGATTAAATATTCATTATGTTGAGCAAAAACAAAACCGCGGGATTGGAAATGCGGTTATGCAGGTTAAAAGTAAAATTTCTCCAGGAGAATATTTTCTACTTCTATATGGGGACATCCTTACTGCAGATAATATTTTTAGCAAGATTCAGCAATCTTTTCACGCTTTCAAATGCCCTGTAGCTTCTATCTGTCTACCGCCTTCGAACGAACAGTTTGGGAATGTCTTTCTCAATGCGCAGATGGAAATAACAAAAATCATTGAAAAGCCGAAGAGTAATAGCCTCGGCAATTATGTTCTTGCGGGAGTGTTTGTTTTACCCGCCTCATTTTTCCAGTTGTTGGAATCGAATGGGGCTTCGATGGAAAAAGCCCTCAAGAAAATGGTGGCAGGTGATGGCCTACGTGCATCCATGTGGGAGGATGAATGGCTGGATGTGGTTCACCCCTGGGAAATATTAACGGCCAATAAAATGATCATGGACTCCTGGGAAGAGTCGTCTATTGCAAAGACGGCAACCTTGGAAGCGAATGTGACGTTACAAGGAATTGTCAAAATTGAAGCAGATGTCTTGATCAAGGCGGGTGCGGTTATTGAAGGGCCTTGCTCAATTGGTCGCGGTAGTTATATTGGAAATAACTCTCTTATTAGAAGTTACACTTCTCTCGGGAAAAACTGTGAGGTAGGAAGTGGTGTGGAATTGAAAAACTGCGTTGTTATGGATAATACGCAAATCGGTCGACTTTCGTTCATAGGTGATAGCGTTCTGGGGGAAAATGTAGATATCGGTTCCGGCTGTATGACGGTGAACCGCACTATCGATTGGAAACCCATATCCGTCAAAAATGGAAAACGAACTTCTACCGGTATGTCCAAGCTTGGCGCATTTATTGGCGATGGTGTAGTGGTCGGCGCGGGTAATATGATTCAACCTGGTACGGTGGTGCATTCGGGAGAAATTATTCCTGCCTGCTATTCCGTAACTCATAAATAGCGGGCGAATATGTGTGGAATCAGTGGAGTTGTTGGGCTGAAAGATGTATCGCAGCTTCTTTTTGAAGGCATCAGAAATCTAGAGTACCGGGGGTATGACTCCTGCGGTGTTGCTCTGATGAATAAATCCCGCCTCATTATTAAAAAAGATATTGGTGGGGTAGAAGAGTTTTACCGAAAACATGATGTTCTGCAGCAGAAAAGTAATATTGGGATAGCCCATACCCGTTGGGCGACACACGGGAAGGTGACTCGAGGAAACACCCACCCTTTTACATCTCGTGATGGCAACTTTGCTGTTGTTCATAATGGAATCATTTCCAATTACCGCCCATTAAGAGACCAATTAAAAAAAGAAGGCTATAAGTTTTCATCGGATACAGATACCGAGGTGATCGCTCATCTTCTTGAGAAATTTTTCAAAAAAAGCCGTAATCCTGAAAAGGCATTGTTGAAAACCCTCAATTTGATTGAGGGAACCTTTGCCCTGGCATTTATTTGTACCTACCTGCCGGGCCATATATTTTGTGCCAAGCGCGAGTCGCCCTTAATGTTGGGGATTGGAGACGAAATAAAATTTGTCGGTTCGGATTTCAATGCTTTCATAGACCATACTAAAAATGCGGTAATCTTGGATGATGGAGAATACGCCATACTTTCCCGCGATTCTTATGTTGTTAAGAGTATTCTCAATGAAGAGGAAGTCACCAAACCCATCACCAAAATTGAATGGGACAGTGAAACATCTAAAAAGGGTGGATACCCTCACTATATGCTCAAGGAAATCTATGAGCAGCCACAAACCATTTCAAATGCTCTTGATTTAGAACCGTCTGGACTCGACGATGTTGTGGAGATGTTTGAAAAAGCCGAGTCTTCTTATTTTCTGGGAGTGGGCACGACTTTCTATGTCGCAAAATATGCGCAATATATTTTTTCTGAGTTAGCGCAGAAATTCATTGCGCCTATCAGTTCGGATGAGTTTTTAAGCTTGGCGAATGTAAATAAAAAGACTCTTGTGTTTGCTATGTCGCAATCAGGTGAAACTTTCGATACGCTTTCGGCATTGAAATTTTCCCAATCGAAAGGTGCCAAAACTGCGGCGATAGTGAACGTGATGGGTTCATCTATTGCGCGGATGGTTGATAAGGTTATTTTGCAAGGGTCTGGACCTGAAATTTGCGTGATCAGCACTAAGGCCGCGATATCGCAAATGGTTGTTCTCACTTTACTAGCGATGAAGCTGGGACTAAAGCGAAAAGTCATTAGCAAAAAAGCGTACCAGGAGAACTTAAAATCTTTAAAGGAACTACCGGCAATCATTCAGGGAGTTTTAAATGAGAGGTCGGGTTTTATTCATCGTATCGCAAATAAATATTGTAAAAACAAAAACTGGCTGTACTTAGGGCGTGGAATTTATTATCCGATTGCTCTAGAGGCCGCTTTGAAAATGAAAGAAGTGGCTTATGTGCATGCTGAGGGGATGCCAGCTGGGTTTCTCAAGCACGGTACCCTTGCCATGATAGATGATGATATTTCTTCTATCGTCTTCGTTCCACCCAAAGAGAAGAAAGATCTATACCAATCAACAATACACAGCATTGAAGAGATTCGTGCTCGATCTGGATTTGTACTGGGAATCCATTTTACGGAGCAGGGAAAAAACCAAGATTTATTCAGTGAGGAATTGATTCTCCCCAATGTTCCCACTCTGATTGCTCCGCTGATTCAACTAGTGATTGGCCAGTTGTTTGCTTATTTTACGGCTACATCTCTTAAAAGAAATGTTGATAAGCCTCGTTCTCTGGCAAAATCGGTTACGGTCGGTTAAAAAGCATAATATTTTATTGCCAGTCCTCTTGACCGTCTGCTAAATTACCCCCTTCTAAAATTTCATTAAGGTTTATTTATGTCTGAAAAAACTATGAATACTGCTTTAACTATTGCCGGTTCGGATTCGAGTGGTGGAGCAGGTATTCAAGCAGATCTAAAAACGTTTTCGTCTCTCGGTGTTTTTTGCAAAACCATCATCACCTCCATAACATCGCAAAATTCTTTTGGTGTGCATTCGACTTATGATTTGCCGGCGGATGTTGTTGAACAACAATTTCGTGCAATTTCTGAGGATAAAAAATGTCAAGCAGTGAAAACAGGGATGCTTGGTAATGAAGAAACGGTTTGCTTGGTTGCAAAAATGATTAAGAAAAACCGATTGAAAAATGTGGTGGTCGACCCGGTTGTTCTTTCTTCCTCGGGAAAACGTTTGTTGACAAGAGGCGGGGTTGAGGCGTTGAAAAAGCATTTACTCCCTCTTGCATCTTTGGTCACTCCTAATATAAAAGAAGCTGAATTGCTTTCGGGAGTAATAATAAAAAGTCTTTCAGACAGAAAAAAGGCCGCACGTGCAATTTTAAAAACAGGCGTGCGCGCTGTTTTGATCACCGGTGGGCATCTCAAGGGAGACCCCGAAGATTTGCTGTTGGACAATAAAGGGGTGCAGGTTTTTTCATCGGAACGTTTATCGAAAGCAGATATGCATGGTACAGGTTGCGTGTTTTCTGCCGCAATAACCGCCAGACTGGCTAAGGGGTCATCCCTTCGAGAGGCGGTTGGAAATGCTAAGGAGTATATTGGTCAGGCTATTTTTGGAGGGGTTGCTTCAGGTAATGGCACTCCATGTGTTGAACCTTTTGCTGCTATGTATCGGGAAAGTGAAAAACATCAATGCCTACGTGATCTAGAAGATGCCATGGAGATTTTCACAAAAGAGCGGATTGGAAATTTAGTTCCTGAGGTTCAGACTAATATTGGTCTAGGTTTGAGCGATGCCAAAAAGCATGACGATGTTCTTGCTATTCCCGGGCGCGTTATAAAAAATGGAGAAGATATTTTTACCGGAGCACGGCCGCAATTTGGTGGTTCTCGCCATGTGGCCAATATTGTGTTGACGGTAATGCAGCACGAGCCCGATAAGAGGGCAGTGATGAATATAAAATATACCGATGCTTTGCTAAGAATCTGTAAGAAGCTGAAGTTTAAAATTGCTTCTTTTGATCGTTCCAAAGAACCAAAGAAAGTTCGGGTTCGCGAAGGTTCTTCACTTGAATGGGGAACCGAAAAGGCAATAAAGAGTTATGGCTCTGTCCCGGATATTATTTATGATTTGGGAGGGATTAGGAAGGAAGAGATGATTCGAGTGATCGCCGAAGATATGGAATCTTTGGTGAAAAAGATTCTCGATATCCATCGGCTATATAAAAAAGAAGGGTAGGACCTATAACAGCGATTTATCTACCAAAATTTCTGCTCCAGTTTTTAAATTTTCAATCCACTCCTGAAAAGCTTGGCGGCTTTTTTCTATTTTAATTTTATTTGTGATTTTCTTGATCTGCTCGCTATCTGGCTCGCCGGATTTTTCTATATCTGCCAATCTATAGAGATAAAAACGGTCACGTACTTTTGCAGAACTGAATTCGCCTGCTTTCATGGTAAAGGCTTTTTCTTTAATTTGACTTATGTTGCCAATGCCTGGAATCGACTCTGCTTTGCTGAAAAAGGGCGTGTTGCGGATGCTGATGTCGTATCCCTTAACTAGTTTTTCCAAATCTTTATCTCTTGCTAAGTTTTCTTTTAGTTCTTCAAACTTTTTCAAAGTAGCCGCTTCATTATTACTTTCTGTTAAAGCTTCTGTCGCCTTTTCCAGAACCTCACTCAGCTCAGGAATATATTTGGGCTTTTCTTCGGTAACTTTTATTACAAAGGATACTTCAGGAGTAATGATGGGCTCGCTAACTTTATTCTTTTCCAAGCTAAAAGCTGTATTGAAAAAATCAGGCTGGTTACCGATTTCAAGAAGTATGTGGTTTTCTCTGGAAAAGAAATCTGTTTCTGCCGTTTGCAACTGATGTCCTTCTGCGGCTTTACTCAGGTTCCCATCTTGTTGGGCGGCCTGATGTATGCGTTTTATAATTCTTTTTACACGTTGCCGGGCTTTGATTTCTTTCAAGGATTCAATGATTTCATCTTTAACCTCAGAAAGCGGTTTAATTCTTTTTTTATCCATGCTTTCCAACTTAATGATGTGATACCCAAAAGGGCTAAGAACAGGTTTGCTGATTTCACCTGGTTTTAGTTTGTCGAGAGCATTTTCAAATGCCGAGACCATAGTTCCCTCGGGAAACTCTCCCAGGCTGCCACCGTTTGCTCCTGATGCGGGATCGTCTGAATGTTTTTTGGCCACTTCGCTAAAATCGGCACCTTTATTCAGTCTTCCTAAAAGTTCGTTCGATTTTAGTTTGGCTTTTTCATCAGCTTGCTTTTGTTTTTCCGTTATATCGCCCTCAATGTCCGAAGGTTTTAAGCTAGTAAGGATATGGCTGGCTTTGTATTTTTTCTTAACATTGAAGTTAGCGATTTTTGTTTGATAATACTCTTCTATGTCTTCTTCTCTGGGTTCAATTTCTGATTGGTATTTTTTAGGCTCAACCTTTACATACTGCACGCGGATTTGCGGGGGGATTTCAAATTTAGCTTTGTTCGCTTGGAAGTAATCTTTGAGAGCTTGGTCTGAGATTGTTGTTTTAGATATAAAATTATCATTTGTAAATCTCACATACTCAAGCTTTACCTTGTCTTCCTGATTGCGGAATTCTTTCAAGACCTCTGACTTTGAAGCCTTGGAATGAGTGCGGAATATTTTTTCGAGCTTATCAAGCAAAAGGGTTTCGCGTTGGGTTTCTTCAAACTCACCGGGTGTTAATCTTTGGCTCTTGATATAATTTCGATAGGCTGGTTCACTGAATTTCTTGTTGCTTTGGAATGCCGGTATTTTTTTAATGTAAGAGATGACTTCTTCGTTGCTGACCTGAATATTCTGCTTGCCTGCTTCAAGGAGAAGAATTTTTTTCTGGATCAAAGCTTCCAAAGACTGATTTTTTAAATCCAGTTTCTTTATCATGTCATTGGAGAACTGGCTTTTAAATTGTTGTCGGTAAAAGTCTACGAGATTGTTAAAGGTACGTTCGTACTCCCCTTGCCGAATTTTCTCTCCATTCACCGAAGCGATAACCCCACCGCTAGAACCGGAAGACCCTCCCATTCCCCATGAATAAAATATGGTGCCAATAAAAGCAAAAATAATTAACCAGAGGATGGCTTTAATCATCCATGAATCAGCGTGTTCGCGAATTATACTTAACATTAAACCTTCCGGGACGTGTTCATTTATAAAGCCATCTATCTTATTAAAGGCCAAAGAGAATCGCAAGCCAATAGTAAGAGTTTATAGTTACAAATGATGTTTCTTTACGCCAGGGCTTGAATAATGAGGGTTGGTCAGAGGGACAAGGCTTTTATCTTGCAATTCGCGCGACCCCTTGTTATAAATAAAAGCGAGGAAAAACAATTAGTTACATAAATTATTTGAATTTTAAAGAGGTTAGTTGGAGTGTTAAATTTTTTCTGGGATTTGTTCTCGAACGATTTAGCGATTGATTTAGGAACAGCTAATACTTTAGTGAATGTCAAAGGGCAGGGAATTGTTTTGCGAGAACCTTCTGTCGTAGCTATCAATAGTACTACAAAGGAGGTTCAGGCCGTAGGGGAAGAGGCCAAGCAAATGCTCGGAAGAGCCCCGGGCAGTATTACTGCCATTCGCCCGATGAAGGATGGTGTTATTGCACATTTTGAAGTTACCGAAAAAATGATCAGTAGTTTCATCCAAAAAGTTCACAATAACAGAAAAACTCTGGTTCGGCCTAGAGTGCTTATTGCAGTTCCGTCGGGTATTACCCAAGTAGAAAAACGGGCAGTTCGAGATTCTGCGGAATCTGCCGGCGCACGGGAAGTCTTTCTGATAGAAGAGCCTATGGCCGCTGCAATTGGAGTGGGCCTTCCCGTACAGGAACCCACGGGAAATATGATCATTGATATCGGTGGTGGAACAACGGAAGTGGCCATTATTTCCATGTCCGGAATTGTTTTTAGTAGGTCGGTAAGAATTGCCGGGGATGAAATGGACGAAGCCATCGTAAATTATGTAAAGAAAAAATATAATCTTTTAATTGGTGAACGAACA
Source organism: Nitrospinales bacterium (assembly GCA_047610985.1). Classification (GTDB taxonomy): domain Bacteria; phylum Nitrospinota; class Nitrospinia; order Nitrospinales; family VA-1; genus UBA8687. The sequence continues at coordinate 26,898 of JBLFWU010000014.1, forward strand.
GCTGAGGATGTGAAAATTCAAATTGGTTCTGCTTATCCATTAAAGAAACGTATGACAATGGAAGTCAAGGGTAGAGACTTGGTTGCAGGTATCCCTAAAACACTGATTATTTCTGATGAGGAAATTCGAGAAGCACTCACCGAAACTTTTGGAACGATTGTAGAGGCTGTAAAAATTGCCCTGGAACGCACACCGCCGGAGTTGGCCGCTGATATTGTAGATAAAGGAGTGGTGGTTGCTGGTGGGGGTTCTCTAATTAAAGGACTAGATATTTTACTTAAAGAAGCCACAGGTTTGCCAATAACTTTAGCGGCGGACCCTCTTTCGGCAGTAGCTTTAGGTGCTGGCAAAGTGTTAGATGATCCCAAGTTGCTGAGAAAGGTTACCATCTAGCAGTGCCCAGCAACAAGGGACCCAAAGGTAGAAAAAATATAATCCTGGTTTTTTTTATTCTGCTGTTTTCCTTGGCCTTGATGAGTTTAAGTGCCAAACAGGAAAAAGGAATTTCCTTCCTCGATTCATTGACGGGTCTTATTCTTTCCCCGTTTCAAAATCTGTTTACACAATCCGTTCAATCTGTTTCAGATGGAATCAATCATTATTTTGACCTTGTTAATGTTTCCAGGGAAAACGAGCGACTAAAATTTGATGTAGAGCGCCTCGTCAATGAAAAGAATGATCTGATTGAGCGAATTTCCCGTCAGAAGCGCCTTGCCGGTTTAATGGCCTACCAGGAAGACCGTAAGAAAGAGTCGTTGATTGCCACCGTTATTGGCAGAGCCGCCACACAATGGTCTAAGGTTGTGTTTATTGATAAAGGAACTCAACACGGTGTTCGAACCCATTCTGCTGTGGTGACCAACTCAGGGGTCATTGGTCAAATCATTCATGCAGGTCCCACTACATCTAAAGTTTTGCTAACGATAGATTCACGCAGTGCTGTGGACTCTCTCTTTCAAGGCAGTCGTATTTCGGGTGTGGTCGTTGGTACAGGTGAAAAACAATGTAAAATTAAATTTGTTCCGAACACCGCCGAGATTAAGGTTGGTGACCGAGTCCTGTCTTCAGGCTTGGGTGGGATTTTCCCTAAAGGACTTGTTATTGGAACAGTTTCTCAAGTTACCAGGAAAAAACAGGGGCTATTTCAGGAGATTACGTTGGCTCCCAGTTCAGATTTGTCTAATTTGGAAGAAGTCCTTGTTTTCCTTTCTTAGTACATAGCATGTATTATTTCGCACAAATTTTAATTGTTATCATTTTATTTACAATTCAAACCACTTGGCTTGGAATGTTTTCCATTGGAGGAGTGGTTCCAGACCTTGCTTTAATCTGGGTAGTCTACTGCGGGGTTCATTGCTCAAGAACTATGGGTATTGGGTCGGGTATTGTGACAGGCATATTACAGGATAGCCTTTCCGGTGGATTATTGGGTGTGAACACTTTGTCGAAAAGTTTTGTTGGTTTCTTTTTTGCAGCTCTAAAAGATAAATTTTACGTTGAAGGCGTAATCCCTGTTGCTTTTTTTCTAGTGGCATCTTCCTTGTTTGATGGGCTGGTGTTTTATTTTTCTATGAACACTGTTTTGAAAGGCGAGGTGGCATCCAGTTTTTTATATCAGTCCTTGCCTGCTTATAGTATTTACAATGGAATTGTTGGACCTATTCTGTTTTTACTGTTGAATCAGTTGAATAACTGGTTGAAGGCAAAAACTTCCGATCCTTATATGAATCCGGTTAAATAAATATGTTTCGTTACGGGACAGAAACCAACGACGCGATTAAAAAAAAGATTCGTGTTTTCGCCATTCTGATAATTTTTGTGTTTATTTGTTTGTCGATGCGAATTTGGTATTTGCAGATTTTAAAATGGCAATATTTAACCGGGCTGTCAGAAAATAATCGAGTGCGTATGGTAAGCCTTCCTGCTTACCGGGGGGTGATTAAAGATCGGAATGGTGAAACCCTTGTTAGCATTCGGCCATCCTTTAATCTCTATATTACTCCTGAAGATGCTGGAGATTCAGATTCTTCTCTGGATTTACTTGCAACAAAAATTAAATTTGAGCGTGGCAAATTAAAGAAAAATATAGGGCGGGAAAAATCTTTTAAGGATATTTTAATCAAGGCAGACATTTCCCGTGAGGAAGTCGCTTTTGTTGAAGAAAATAATATGCGTCTCCCGGGAATTAAAATTAAAGCAGAGCCTTTGAGGAACTATGTTTATAAAGATTTGATGTCTCATACCCTGGGTTATTTAGGTGAAATTTCAAAGTCAAAATTGAAAAAAACAAACAATCCGTTTTACAGCCAGGGTGATTTTGTAGGGAAAAATGGTTTGGAAAATGTTTTTGAGTCCACCTTGCGAGGTAAAAAAGGACACAAAGAAGTGGAGGCAGATGTTTCTGGGAGAGAGCTTAAGACGATACGCAAGCTTCCTTCTGAAAGTGGGAATAATCTTATTCTTACTCTAGATGTGAAAGTGCAGGAAGAACTGGAAAAAGCGATGACCAGCACTCCTGAAAAAATCGTAAACGGATCGGCTGTCGTGATAAAAGTCCAGACGGGAGAAATTCTGGCGATAACCAGCAAACCCACTTTTGATCCGAATGAGTTTGCGGCGGGAATAACCCCTAGAAACTGGAGGAATCTGATTAATGATGAAATGCACCCTCTCCAAAACCGGTCCATTCATAGTCAATACCCTCCAGGTTCTACCTATAAAATTGCTGTGGCTTATGCCGCTTTGGAAGAAGGGATTGTCGACCCCGAAACAACTATCTACTGTCCAGGGCATTTTAAGCTGGGTCGTGGCAGGTATCGATGCTGGAAAAAAACCGGGCATGGTGCTGTGAATCTGCACGATGCTTTGGTGCAGTCTTGTGATGTATATTTTTATACGGTGGGTCACCGGATGGGAATCGATACTCTGGCGCGTTATGCGAGAAAATTTGGTTTCGGTTCTCCTGCAGGGGTGGGGCTAAGTCGAGAAAAAAGTGGACTGGTCCCCAGCACTCAGTGGAAATTGAAAAACCGGAAAAAAGCTTGGCTATTGGGGGAAACTATTTCTGCCTCCATCGGGCAGGGGTATAATTTGGTTACTCCTTTACAGCAGGCAAACATGATGGCGGCGGTTGCAAATGGTGGCATGCTGCTCAAACCTTATCTTGTAAAACGAATTGAAGAGCCGGGCGGAACAACGATCAAAGAGTTTTTTCCGGAAATTAGAGGGCAGATAGCAGGTAGCTCTGAGAATCTGGAAGTCATCCGAAGAGCTTTGCGCGATGTGGTCAATGGACCTAGAGGGACAGGTAAAAGATCGCGCTTAAAGAATATCATCGTCTCTGGAAAAACTGGAACCGTGCAGGTTGTTCGAATGAAATCGAACGAGGAACTGGAAAAAGAAGTTGAGGTCCCCTATAAGTATAGAGACCATGCTTGGTTCGTGGCGTTTGCTCCTTATGAAAAACCAGAAATTGCAGTTGCTGTGTTAGTGGAGCATGGAGGACACGGAGGAACTACGGCAGCACCCATTGCACAAAAAGTTTTTAAAAAGTATTTTCAGCTATATCCGCTCGATCCCGCCGCATAACCTGATTTGGACTCAAACAACTGTGAAGGAAATTCTGCTATTTTGGATGGTTTTTCCTTGAACAAAGACTCGGAATTCAGTAGTTTATCACCTTAACTTTATCAAAAAATATAATTTGGCAGAATCTAGCGTTTTTCTGCAGTTTTCGTCCCTTCGGCTTAAGGATGAGTGACGTAGAAATTTATGCAAACCTGACTTTACGGACATTAGTGTATGGCTTATAAGAAACAGGAACTTCCCCTTGTAATGGGTCAAAAAGTTACCATAACGGTGCGAGGTGAAGTATTCAATGTTCTAGTCCGTGGGTGGCGTAAAGGCCAGTATATTATCCTGGATTTGCCCAGGGTGGGCGTGGAAGATTTTAGGATTGCTCCCCAGACCGGAATTCAAGTGCATTTCACAAAAGAAGGTCTATTTGTAAACTTCAAATCGACATCGGTCCTCTCTTTTGTTCAGGCTATTGCGCTTCTAGTCATAGAATATCCGCGTACATTTGATTCACATAACCTACGCAAAAATGAAAGATTTAAAGCCAATTTTCCTATTCGGTACCACTATGAAGCAGATGGTCAAAAATTTGAAGACTCGGGAATTGTCCGTGATATAAGTGCAAGTGGAATTTTATTCACCCACACTAAACAAGTTGTTAAAGATAATAAATTATATTTGAATTTTGAAATTCCTAACTGCGGAAGCATTCAGAACCAGATGGCTGATATCAGGAATATTCGCAAAAATCCTAAAAGCGAAACTTCACCCTTTGTGACGGGTATTAAGTGGCGTGATATTTCACCTGAAACAGAAGCCAGTATTGCGAAGTTGGTTCAATCTCGATTAGCGGATCGAAGAAATGAGATGCGCTAATTCATCCCGCAATTATTTTTAAATCTTTGGCCCGCATTTTTTTTATCCTATCTCTAAGTTCCGCGGCTTTTTCAAAATCCAGATTTTTTGCTGCAGCCAACATTTGTTTATCAAGTTTTGCGATCATTACCAAGACAGGAACTCCTGATTCATAGGCTTCCTCTTCTTCGGCTACGGCAAATGCCATTTCTTCGCCTTTTCTATTTTCCATGCTGTCTTGAATCGATTTTTTTATCGAGGTGGGAGTAATATTGTTGGCTTCGTTATATGCCCGTTGAATTTCCCGCCGCCGACTCATTTCATCCATAGCCGCTTGCATGGATTTGGTAATTCGGTCAGCGTAGAAAATTACTTTTCCATCAACGTTTCTTGCTGCACGACCAGAAGTTTGGATCAAAGAAGTGGTCGACCTTAAAAATCCCTCTTTGTCCGCGTCTAGTATTGCTACGAGTGAAACTTCGGGGATGTCCAGTCCTTCCCTCAATAGATTGATTCCTATCAAGGCATCGAAAACACCCAATCGGAGATCTCGAATGATCTGTGTTCTTTCCAGCGTGATAATGTCTGAATGAAGGTATTTTACTTTGAGACCCAATTCCGAAAGATGTTCGGCTAGATCTTCTGAAAACCTTTTCGTCAAAGTAGTGACCAGAGTGCGCTGTTTTTTTTCGGCACGGATTCGAATCTGTTTATAAATATCATCGACCTGAGTGGCGATGGGTAAGATTTCGATTTCAGGGTCGATCAGTCCGGTAGGCCGAACGATCAGCTCCGCGACATTGTCCTGGCATTTTTCCAGTTCATAGGGACCCGGTGTCGCAGAAACATAAATGATATCTCTTACATGGTCACCAAACTCATCAAACTTAAGCGGCCGGTTATCGAACGCAGAAGGCAGTCGGAAACCATAGCGCACCAGACTTTCTTTTCGAGAACGATCGCCTTTGTACATGCCCTGTAACTGCGGCAACGTGACGTGACTTTCATCAACGATGAAAAGGGCATCATCGGGGAAATAGTCCAGGAGGGTGGGGCCGGGTAATCCCGGATCGCGAGCCATCAAGTGACGAGAATAATTTTCTATTCCCTGACAATACCCCAGCTCTTTGATCATTTCGAGATCGAACAAGGTTCGTTGGTCAATACGTTGGGCTTCGATCAACATGTTCTGACTTTCAAAGTAGCCAATACGTTCAATCAGTTCCTCGCGAATATTAACCATTGCCCGCTTAAGCGGCTCCTGAGGCATGACATAATGGCTGGCAGGATATATGGCAATCCGATCCAGTTCTGCAATGGGTTGCCGGGTGAGTGGATCAAAGGAAGAGATACGATCGATCTCGTCACCAAAATACTCAATGCGAATAGCTTCATTTCTTTCATAGACAGGAAGGATCTCTAAAACGTCGCCGCGCACGCGAAACGTGCCGCGTTGAAAATCGATATCGTTCCTTTTATATTGGATCTCAACCAGCTTTGCGACAGCCTTATCGCGCTCCATTTGACTACCGCGTTCCAAAAACAACAGCATTCCCTGATAGGCTTCAGGAGAGCCCAGTCCATAAATACAGGATACGCTGGCAACGATGATCACATCGCGGCGCTCGAATAAGGATTGGGTGGCCGAATGCCGCATCTTGTCAATTTCATCATTGATGGATGCGTCTTTTTCGATGAAGGTATCTGTTTGTGCGAGATACGCCTCTGGCTGGTAATAATCATAGTAGCTGACAAAATATCCAACAGCGTTATCTGGGAAATAGGTTTTGAACTCGTTGTAAAGTTGCGCCGCGAGAGTCTTGTTATGGGCCAGCACTAAAGTCGGTTTTTGTACCTTTTGAATGACGTTGGCAATGGTGTAGGTTTTTCCAGAGCCAGTAACCCCTAAAAGAGTCTGCGCACTCGGGCTAGTGTTCAGGCCTTTGACCAGTTGTTCAATGGCCTGCGACTGATCGCCAGCAGGGCTGTAGTCGGATTTTAGTTTAAAAGGTTGCATTTAGGGATTGATTTGTTATTGACTCATCTTTCTACCCTGGAGGTAGAAGGCTAGAATGAGGGGGATAATAAAATTCAAACTTCATGGATTATAGTCTATCAACTTTCCTGCTTCAGGTCTTTAAGCAAACGTTCAAAACTTTTCTGCATAATTGTTATGGTCTTTCCATCCTTTAAAGTTAACTATATACCGAGTCTGTTTGATATCGCCGGGCCATCTAGTTCTGGATTGCTTCGCTTTGCTCGCAATAACGGCCTTTTGAATATTTTCCCGCGGAGATAATTCGGATAAGTTTTTTCAATGATTTATGTTAAATTATTAACTTCAGAATCCCAAGTCCTGCATTTTTTCGTATTCTTGATTTGAAATCTAAGATAGTAATAAGATGACTGTATTAATTATACTGGAGAAGAATGAGTGGGCAAAATATAGGTGGAAAAACTTTTAAATTTCCTCATCCAACCCTCCCCTGACCCCTCCCTATGAAAGGAGGGGGAATAAAAAAATACTTCCCTCTCAGGATGGGAGGCTCGGTGGGGTGTGGATTTTAAAACCACCGCACTAATTTGTTAATATAATACTCGGGCGTACGCCCGTTGGAGAAGTATTTGTGGAAAACCAGGAAGAAATTGTAAAAGTTATTCAATTGAACAACAGTGAAGTCACTTTGGTCGGCACAGCGCATGTTTCGAAATTGAGTGTCGAAATGGTTGAGGAGAAAATTGGTACCGGAGATTACGATTGTGTCGCCGTTGAGCTTTGCGCGCCACGTTTGGAAAACATCACCAATCAAGCGTGGTGGAAAAACCTCGATATATATCAAGTCTTCAAGAAAAAGAAGGCAGGTTTGCTTTTAATCAACCTGGCCTTGACTGCTTACCAAAAACGTTTGGCGGAGCGTATAGGCGTTGAAGCTGGGAAAGAAATGATGCGTGCGGTGGAGTTGGCCCGTGAAAAGAACCTTCGCCTTGAAGTCATAGACAGAAATATATCGACCACTTTACACAGGCTGGTCACCGAAGTTTCTTTCTGGCAAAAATTCAAAATTGTCGGCGGATTGATCGCAGGTGTATTTGTCGGCGAAGAAATCAGCGAAGAACAGGTAGAAGATTTGAAGCGCGGCGATATGTTGCATGCGGTGGTCAGCGAATTTGGTGAAGCGCTACCGGAAATCAAACGTGTGTTGATTGATGAGCGCGATGAATATATGGTCGGGCGGCTGGCGCAGATTTCTGCGGCTCCTGATGCGCCGAAAAAAATCCTCGCTCTGGTCGGTGCCGGGCATCTTATTGGAATGATGCCCAATCTACAATCACCTCCTGATGCTAGCCACCTTGAAGAGCTGGATAAGAAACCGCCGCCCAGCAAACTTGGGCTCTATATTGGCTGGGGCATTTGTGTTTTGATTCTTAGCATGTTTGTGGTGGGATTCAATCAATCCCCTGAACTGGGAGGACAACTGGTAATCACTTGGGTCTTACTTAATGGTGGATTGTGCGCATTGGGAACGCTTATCGCGTTTGGCCACCCTGTTTCCATCGTTGCTGCTTTTTTTGCGGCACCGCTGACCTCGCTGAATCCTACAATAGGGGCAGGGATGGTGGTTGGATTGGTCGAGTCTTATATGCGAAAACCCAAGGTGAGTGACTTTGAAACCTTGCGCGATGATATTTCACATTATTCTATGTGGTGGAAAAATCGGGTCGCAAGGCTTTTATTGATTTTCTTTTTATCTAGCTTTGGTTCTATGATCGGCACCTATGCGGCAGGAGCCTCCATCGTGACACAATTATGGGGTTGATTCTATGAAAGTAGTTGTCACCCCACCCGCCTTTTGCAAATCCGAACATCTCAGAACTAAACTTTCCAGCCTGTTCCCGAATACGGTCTATAACGAAAAAAATGATTATTTATCCGAGTCGGAGTTGGTCGAATTTTTAAAGGATGCCGATGCCGCGATCATTGGAAGAGATCCGGTTACCAAAGCCACTCTCGAAGCTTTACCGCAATTGAAGATAATTTCCAAGTATGGAGTTGGACTCGACAACCTTGATATCCCTTCCATAAAAGAAAAAGGGGTTGAGCTTGCAGTAACTGCGGGAACCAACAAACGATCTGTGGCAGAGCTAACACTGAGTTTTATGCTGGGTCTTTGTCATCGGACTTTTATGGGTGCAGAAAGAATAAAACGAGGTGAATGGATTCGCGAAGGCGGTAACGATCTTTCTGGAAAAACAATCGGGATCATTGGTTGTGGCAACGTTGGTAAAGAGGTCGTTCGTTTACTGAAACCCTTTGGCTGTGTGATTTTGGTTTGCGATATTGAGGATAGAAGCGAATTTTGCCGCGATCAGGGAGTAACGGAATCGTCATTTGAATCTTTGATTGAGAAATCGGATATTGTCACATTGCATGTACCACTTACAGATTTGACACGCGATATGATCGATGAAGCTATTTTGAGAAAAATGCAGGTTAATTCCTATCTGATCAACACCTGTCGAGGACCTGTAGTGAATTCCTCTGCTCTTCATAAGGCTTTGGAGTCAGGGGAAATTTCAGGTGCGGCACTCGATGTGTTTTGTTCGGAGCCCCCTGATGATATGGAGTTCCTCCAATTGCCGAACTTAATGGTTACCCCTCATATTGGCGGCAATAGTGTTGAAGCGGTTGAAGCCATGGGGCAGGCGGCTATTGACAACCTTGCAGTTTTCTTTAAGAAATAAATTATGACAGAAAAGAAAAACGGTTATCTACAGGAAGACTGGCAACGGCATTACGATGAAGGTGATCTGGGTTGGGACTTGGGGCAAGTTGCGCCACCTTTTATCAGATTGTTTGAGTCGAAGTCGATCCTTCCGGGTAAAACTCTTATTCCGGGGTGCGGTCGCGGTCACGAAGTCATCTATCTCGTTGAAAACGGATTCGAAGTTACTGCGGTCGATTATTCCTCGGGTGCTGTGGATCATTTAAAATCTACTATTCAAGAGCGTAAGCTCAAGTGTGAAGTTTTGCACATGGACTTTTTTGAGATAGATTCCGCTCATAATGGAGTTTATGACTTGTTGATCGAACAGACATTTTTTTGCGCAATATCTCCTGAGCAGCGACCTTCCTATGTTTCAACGGTAGCAAGGGCATTGAAGCCGGGGGGAATGCTTGCAGGATTATTCTATCATACAGGCGAGGAGGAGGGAGGGCCACCCTTCAATACCACTCGTGAAGATATCCTGAAATATTTTTCTGATTCATTTGAAATTCGCCAATTATCTAAAGCTGAAGATTCTGCGGAGCAAAGAAAAGATAAAGAGTGGTTGGTAATTCTTGTTAAAAAGTAAAAGAACTTTGTCCCGCAGGTCGTAAAATTTCAGGTCCGTTATATTTGGGAGAATTGACGGTCGGAGAAATCTCAAAATATTCCAAGTCTTCATCAGAGCAGGGAGTGAAAAGCGAAGACAGAGTATTGCTTTCTGCGGTCAACCATTTCTCATAATTGTCGGGGTGTACGATAACCGGCATCCGTGAGTGCAAGGGGGACAATGTTTTGTTGGCTTCTGTCGTGATGATTGTGTAGGTATTGAGAGGATCGTCTCCGGAATCCCATGTTGACCATAACCCTGCAAATGCCATTAGGCCTTGAGTTATCGGTCTAATATAATAAGGATGTTTTCCTTTCCATTCTATAAACCCGTCTGCGGGTATCAGGCAACGCTTGTTTTTAAATGATTCTTTGAAACTTGGTTTTTCATGGAGGGTTTCGGAACGCGCATTGATAAGTTTGTTACCCATTTGCGGGTCTTTGGACCAGGAAGGGATAAGCCCCCACTTCATCCCTGTCAATTGCAACCCCTCTGATGATTTGGTGACCACCGCAGATATTTGACTCGGGGCGATATTAAAACTGGGGAAGTACTTAAGGCTCATTCGAACGGGCTGGAAATGCGACTCGATAGTTTTGATGGATTTTGTAAGTGTATATCTTCCGCACATTTTTCAAGTAGTCCAAGGTTAAAGCATTAAAAGAGCCCATGTTTAGTGTAGTATATTTAAGCAAAATCTCATTTCCAATTCAAAACTTAAAAAGTTAAGTCAAATATATGAAAACGATTAAGAAAACCCACTCTGGAATATTTCGTGATGGTGGCGCAGGTGCATATGCAAAACGCCGATATCGAGATAGAAGAAATAAGTTGATGGAAAAGGAAAACTCATTGATGGTCATTACGGGTGTTCCTTATGGGCCAGGGGGGAAAACGGTTTGGGCCTACGCCCATAGTCCGACCTATCAAGAACCGTCAATAATGTATTTGACCGGTATCAATCAGAATAATGTCATTTTGTTGCTAGACCCTAAATCCAAAGTTTCAACTGAGATTCTTTTCGTGGGCCGTAAAGACCGAATCATGGAATTCTGGGAAGGGGTGCGGTTTGGAGTTGGAGATAAAGAGAGTTTGAAGGAGGTTCAATCTGTCACGGGTATAAAAGATGTGCGTGATATCGAAGAACTCAAAGATGTCATTGAGGAAAGATTTTTAAAGAATAAAAAAAGGTCGCTGGCAACATTCTGGTATGAGGGAATACGAAAAGGAAAAAAAATCAGTATTACTACCGATCACAATTATGATTTTAAACAAAAACTGGCAGGTTGGTTGCGGCAATGGAAAGCGCCGAAAGATGCCTTGAAAAATATAATGCCAAACCATTTCGAGCTGCGCCTGCCTCTGGATAAATACGATATTGCAAATGCCAGAAAAGCCCAGGAAATCACCGGCGCAGGATTCAAGGCGATGCTGAAAAACTTTGGTAGTTTTAAAAATGAATGTCAGATCCAGGGTTTTGTAGAAGGTCGAATGTTAATGAATTCTCCTTATGGTCTCAGCTACCCCAGCATTGTAGCTTCTGGGACCAATGCGACCACCCTTCACTATATGAAAAATGATGACCCTATTGCAAAAGGTGAAATGATGCTGATGGACTTTGGTATCCGCTGGATGACCATGCACGCGGATATTACGAGAAGCTTTCCCGTTTCAGGAAAGTTTAATCCGATGCAGAAAATGCTTTATGAAATCGTTTTGAAGGGGCAGCTAGCGGTGGAAAAAGCTGCGCGAGCTGGTGTAACGATAGATGAACTGAATGATGTATGTTGGGCTGTTATTAACGATGGCTTGGAAAATAAGTTCGTCGCTGCGGGGGGCAAGTATAAATTGCGTTATAAGGATAGGCCGCATGGCGTCAGCCATTTGATGGGGGAACAGGAACACGATGGCGATCCGTTTCGAAATTATTTAAAGCAACCTATGAAGTCGGGTTGGATGATTAGCAATGAGCCTGGATTATATGGAAAATTCAAAATTCGTTTAGACGGAAAAAACTATGATGAGACGATCGGGATTCGAATCGAAGACAATTTGGTTATGACTCAGAAAGGCTGTATGAACCTATCGAGTATTATTCCAAAGAGTGTAAGAGAGATTGAAAAATTGATGAAGGGCTGACTAGAGTTCTTTTAAGGCGTTGAGAACTTCTTCTATATGGTTTTTTACTCTAACTTTTACGAATATTTTCCGAACTGTTCCGGTTTTGTCGATTATAAAAGTGGATCGCACAATTCCCATAAAAGTTTTTCCATAAAGCTTTTTTTCTTGCCAGACACCATATTTTTGGACAACTTTTTTGTCTATATCCGCAAGTAGTGTGAATGGCAGGTCATATTTTTCAATGAACTTCTGGTGCCTTTCCTGTGAGTCGATGCTAACACCGAGTATGATGGTGCTCTTGAAATTCTTCTGTTGGTCTCTAAAATCACAAGCCTGAGTGGTGCAACCTGGAGTCATGTCTTTCGGATAAAAATAAAGAATAATGTTTTTTTTACCCTCAAAAGAACTGAGTTTGACCTTCTTTCCGTCCTGATCCAGCGCAGTAAAATCGGGTGCCTTGTTACCTTCTTTTATTTCTTTAGTAGCCATAAATTTTATTAACTCGGCAGTTTTGCCAGAAGTTCTTCAATATTTTTTTTAAGGTTGTTCAGGATCTCCAGTAACTGTTCCTTTGTTCTTCGGTCTCCACTTTTATTGAAGACCATTCGCGTATCACCCAACAAGCCCAAAATTTGACTGTGAAGACTACCCGTAGGTGTTTTTCCCTCACTACATAAATTTTCAAAGGTGGAGATAAGTCGTTGGAGTTTGCCATCAATTTGGAGCCCTAACAAGGATTCTGATCTGAGAGATTTAGTTTTTTCCAGATAGCCCCAAATTCCGCCTTTATCCTGGATAATGCCCTGACTGCTTTGAAGCTCTTTCAATCCATCCGTACAAATATCTGCTGCTATGGCGGTATTCCCCGAGGTCAGGAGCAATGTGTAAAGTGCCAAAACAAGAAGATTTTTTAAGCCTTTTGATATTGAACTACTCATAAACCACCACCTGTGAGGATGTCTAATAAATGGAAACGTATTTATTAAACTAGACGGAAAGGCTAATGTCAAACAAACTTTGTTCAGTGGCGTTTAATGGTTTTCCTGTTGTATTTGAGGGACGACAAATGGGCTCGAACTGAGCGTAAACACGCTTAATTCATTAAACTCTGAAACTCCTTAAGTCCCCGTAATTTTTCAAACACAGGATCCGAAGTAATCATGTATTTTGCATTCGGATTCAATTTGAGAGCGAGGTCAACGTTCTTTAGTCCGTCCCCTAGGTCACCCTTCATAACGTAGGCCCGGGCAAGAAGCAGGCGATGTGAGAGAATATTTTCGTGATTCGGATGTATTACAAGCAATCTCTCAAGAATAGAGATCGCTCGGTTGTATTTTTTGTTTTGATAATTGGCTGTTGCCATATTTAAAAGAGCAGCAAGATTTGAGGGCTCCATCCGTAGTACCAAAGAGTAAATTCCTAATGCTCTCTGATGCATTCCAAAGTGCGCAAATATTTCGCCTTTACGATTCAAAGAATTTATGGGGTTGATGAACAATTCATTCGGGTTTAATGGCAATTTGTCAACAGGCGTGGTGAGGTCCGGGAATTCTTTTAAGGTAGTTTTGGCGATGCCCTGAGGGTCTCCCAACTCTTTAGCTTTTTCATATCGCTTTTTGGCCGCTTTCATCTTGCCGCGGAGAACAGCTATATCTCCCCACTCTTGATAGCTTCTACTTTTTAGAGGGTCTTTATCGTCGGCAGATTCGATTAATCGAAGTAAGGCTTTTTCTGCTTTGTCCAGTCTCAAAAATAAACTGTACATGCCGACAAGAATTTCCTGAGTCTTCAAATCAGTAGGATTTAGTTTGGCGGCAGTTTCGATTTCAATGATTGCCATGCCATATTCTTTGTTTTGATAAAGAGATTTTGAAAGACTTAAGTGATATTTCTGCGGGGCAATTTTTTTTGGCAGCTTTCCTATCTGGTTTTTGAAAATATAGTCTCTTAATAGTTTAGTCGACTCTACTTTGGGGTGTTGTAATCCCATTTCGAGAACTTTATTTACATATGTTTTAGAAAGTTCACCTTTGTCCTGGGTGGCATACAGATACGCAAGCTGATATGCAGCCTCAATGTTTTTATCGTTAATGGCGAGAGCCTTTTTGAATGATTTTTCTGCTTCATCATTGTTGTTCTGGTAAATAAAAATCATTCCCTTTTGATAAGGATAGGATGAACTTTTTTTGTCCAGGTTTTCGGCATGGGTGAGTTCTTTTAAAGCTTCCATAGAGTTTCCCATTGCCATTAAAGTTTGTGCATATTCATAGTGCGCCAGGGGATTTTTGTGATGCTGTTGAGCGGCTATGATGCAAGCCCTGTCTGAAATTTTAGCATTTCCAAGCTTTCGATGGATTTGACAAAAGGCAAAATGCAAGGCTGGGTGTTGGCGTTCCATCTTAAACCCGATCAATAAGTTCTCTAGCGATTCTTTAGCTAGACCTTTTTCGTGAAGGACAAAGGCTTTTAGTATGACCGGTGAAGCTTCTTTAGGAAGTTCCTCTATTTTTTTATTTAACAGCGCGAGGGCCGCGTCCAAATTTTTCTGTTCAACCAGGCTTTGCACTTCTTTGTAATCAGCGTCATTTCTTTCGTCTGATACAGAAAGGTCCCAATGGGCTATGTCGGGTGTGGGGTAAGTAGCCGAAACCGGGTTTGTGAAAAGGATGTTAAATGAAAGAAAAGAAACAAGTAAGATGAAAATTCCCATATTAGTTTTACGACCTTTAATAGTATTAATGTTTGTCAGTATAAATTCGAACCGCACGTGTGGCTTTTCGGGAGCGGGACTTTTTATTAGCACTAAAGGTATCCCCTGTATTAAAAACTATCCCAATAGCATTGTGCATACCATTCTCATTGGTGGTCCACAATGAACCGCTGCCATTTTTCCCGAATAACGGGTCGATATGAATTTTCATTTCCCGACCCACTTGTGAGCTGTTTGTTTTGCTAGATTCAAATAAAGATCTCAATTCCTCTTTTGTTGGAAGTTGCCAATCGAAGTAATTGGCGAATCCCACTTCATTTAATTCTTTTACATAGTCTTTGGCTTCATGCCAGTTGAGCCAGTGCCCTGAATGTAAATAGGAGTCATTTCTTATCCACATCAATCCGGTTTTAGAGTCCGAAATTGTACCATCTCCGTTATCTGTGTAGCGCTTATCTTGCGATTGGACGGTTTCTGCCCTAGCGCTTTCGAGTCCGCCCAATAGAGATGCGATAGTCAGGCTGACTGCAAATATTACAAATTTCATTTTAGTGGATTCCTGGAATTACATGCCGGACATTTTTTCTTTAAGGAGTTTATTTACAGCACCAGGGTTGGCTTTTCCCTTACTGACCTTCATAACCTGGCCCACGAGAAAACCCAGAACCTTATCCTTGCCATTTTTATATTCTTCCACTTGGCTCAGGTTGGCTTGCACAACTCCTTCGACCATCTCTTCAATGGCTTTGTCGTCGGTAATTTGTTTAAGTCCTTTTTCTTCAACGATAGCTATTGGTTCTTTTTGCGTTTGGTACATTTCTTCAAAAACCGTTTTGGCGATGTTGCCGCTGATAACTCCATCGTCAATAAGCTTGAGTAAATTTACCAGGGCATCGGGGGAAATGGGGCATTCTTCTATATTTTGATGGTTTTTGTTTATTTCGCGCAATAAATCTCCCATAACCCAGTTGCTTATGATTTTTGGCTTGGAAAATAGAGAAGTGCATTTTTCAAAATAATTAGAGAGAGCCCGGGATGAGGTCAATACTCCGGCATCGTATTCAGGCAGGCCATACTCTGTTGCAAATCGTTCGCGTTTTTGCTCTGGTAATTCCGGGATCGTTTTTCGGATTTCATCGACCCAAGCTTTATCGACAATGACCGGTACCAGGTCAGGGTCTGGAAAATAACGGTAGTCGTGGGCTTCTTCTTTACTGCGCATCGAAAAAGTTTCGCCACGATCGGCATCGTATAACCGGGTTTCCTGAATTACCTTGTCGCCCTGCTCCAGAACACGGGTTTGTCGGTCGACTTCATACTCTATCGCTTTTTGGACAAACTTGAAGGAATTCAGGTTTTTCAACTCAGTACGAGTCCCTAACTCTTTTTGTCCTTCAGGACGTAGGGAAATATTGGCATCGCATCGCAGGCTTCCCTCTTCCATATTGCAGTCACTGACCTGTGTGTACTCCAAAATTGATTTTAATTCCCCAAGGTATGCGCGGGCTTCTTCCGGAGACCTGAGATCAGGTTCGCTAACCACTTCGCAAAGTGGGACTCCTGTTCGATTGAAGTCGACATAACTTTTCCCAGGACTCCCCAGGTTTTCCCCGTGGATTAATTTGCCTGCATCTTCTTCCATGTGGATACGGGTTAATCCAATTCTTTTTTTAGTTCCGTTGAGATAAATATTGATATGCCCGTCGATTCCCAATGGTTCCTCAAACTGTGATATCTGATAACCTTTTGGCAGGTCAGGGTAGAAATAATTTTTCCGTGCAAAACGGTTCATCGGCGCAACCGTACAATGGGTAGCCAGACAGGCTTTCATAGACGATTCGAGAAACTGCTTGTTCAAAACGGGAAGTACCCCCGGCATCCCCAAACATATTGGGCAAGTATTGGCATTTGGAGGTTTGCCGAACTCTGTGGAGCAGGAACAGAAAATTTTTGTTTTTGTATTGATCTGGACATGAACTTCCAGTCCAATCACGGTTTCATATTTCATAGTAAGATCATCAGTTTGTATTTAATAAAATTGATTTTAATCACTCGCCACGGTGCGCGTCAACCCTTGTCGTCAATGCGCTGTAAATCCACCATCCACAGGCAGTACGGTTCCGGTTATGAAAGAAGATTCATCGCTTGCCAGAAACAAGCATGCGCTGGCAACATCTTCAGGCTTTCCAAACCTGCCTATAGGATATTCTTTGCTCCATTCCTGCATTAGAGATGCATCTTTCATCAAGTCTGCCGTCATGTCTGTATCAATCAACCCTGGGCAAATAGAATTGGAACGAATGCCATAAGAGCCATATTCAACCGCTATGGAGCGGCTGAACTGATTCAGCGCTCCTTTGGAAACATTATAAGCTGCCACTTCAGGAACAGCGATAAGACCGAGTATGGAACTGATATGAACGATGCTTCCGCTTTTCTGAGCCATCATTATCGGTAAGACTCGGCGTGTCAGCTGGAAAACAGATCGGATGTTTATATCCATCATTCCGTCCCACTGCGAGTCAGTAATTTCGTGTAAAGGTGCCCCGCTAAAAAGTCCGGCACTATTTACTAAGATATCAATACCTTTAAAATTATTCAGAGTTTTATTGATAAGCTGATCCAGGTCATCATTGCGGGTCATATCACCTTGAACAATAAGGACCGAGTCACCCAACTCGTCTGCCGCCGAAACTAACTTTTCTTTTCGGCGCCCGAATAAAATCACCTTAGCCCCTTCTTTACAGAAGGCGCGCGCGGTTGCCAAACCAATTCCAGAGCCGCCTCCTGTGATAATTGCTGTTTTATCTTTTAATCGCATTCTTCGTATCTTAAATTAGGGTGAACAATAATGTATAATAACTTATCACTTTGATAGGCAGTGTTGGTCATATTTCCCGATCCATATTTTTTGCCGATTCAATCTAAGGTTACCCTGGTCGGAAGGTTGTTAGTTATGAAATATGTTTATTTTGGGTTTGGCGGTTTTATCGGTTTTATTTGTGGTGTTGCCATTAACCTTATTTTTTATTTACTGGATCAGTCTGGGGTAAAATTTGCCGCCTATCTTATCAAAACCTTTGGATTTTTTGGGGAATATATTCTTAAGTTGATCGATGCGTTGCCTATACTTGGGGCCGTGTTAGGATTTATTTTGATAAAATATCTATTTGGTCGTGAATTTGAAGAAAAGCGTGAGGGATAAAGGAATTTTGTGATTGTGAAATAGAGCTCCTTGCCAGAGCAGGTTAGTGTTAAAATAGGCATAGAGATTGTTTCTTTAAGGAATGTGAATGAATAAAAAATTCAATGAAAATATACTTAAAGCCATGGAAGGGGCTCAGGACGCGGTTAAGGTTTGTAAACAGGCCATGATCGATGCCAACGATGAAAGTTGTCGTGCCATGTATTCCTCAATCCTGAAAGATTGTGAAAAGCATATTCAAATGCTTAAAGGGGAAATTGAACTGCACAAAGTACAGAAGAAATGGGAAGAGTAAATGCGTATTCTGATCGTTGAAGATGAAAAAAAAGTTGCCGCGTTTATTAAAAAAGGGTTGGAAGAAGAAACCTATGCGGTGGATATCGCCAGTGATGGGGAAGAAGGGCTGCACCTCGGAGAACAAAATCCGTATGACCTGATCATACTCGATTTGATGCTCCCTAAAATTAATGGGTTGGATATTCTTTCCCGCTTGAGATCGCAGAAGATTGATACCCCTATTTTGCTTCTTACCGCAAAAGATTCTGTTGATGATAAAGTAGAAGGGTTGAATCAGGGGGCCGATGATTATCTGACCAAGCCATTTGCTTTTTCCGAGCTTCTTGCGAGAATCCGGGTGCTGTTACGAAGAGGAAAAGCCGAAACCAAAACCACATTGGAAATTGCAGATCTGACTCTTGATCTGGTCAGTCATAAAGTAAACCGGGGGAATGAAGAAATCGAATTAACGGGAAAAGAATACAGTCTGCTGGAATATTTTCTGCGCAATCAGGAAAAGGTGCTGACACGGACTATGATTGCCGAACATGTTTGGGACTATAATTTTGATACTTTTACAAATGTTATAGATGTTTATGTCAATCACCTTAGAAAGAAGATTGATAAGAATTTTCCCGCTAAACTCTTGCATACGTTACGGGGAGTTGGATATGTGATGAAAGTATAATCATGGCTTTCAAATCCATTCGCTCCAGGTTGACCGCTTGGTATGTCACGCTGCTTGCCATTATTCTGATTTTATTCAGCGTTATCCTCAATTTTTTTCTCGCCAAACGCCTTCATGAAAGTGTAGACAATTCCCTGACCGTATCCGCTACAGTCGTTGCAACTTCAGCAACCATGAGGTTGGGCAACTCGCCCTTACCAGGACTGAATCAACTCTTTGAACAGTTTATGAGCCAGGGAAACCTTAATAAGTTTTATCGGATTTATGATGGATCGGGTAATGTTGGTTCCCGATCCAAAAATATCAGTGCTTCGCAGTTTCCTTTGTCGCAAACCGCCTATGCCGATGCTCTAGAAGGGAAGAACAGTTATGAAACCTTCAAGGTAGGGGGGCAGCAACCGATACGTGTAATCACCATGCCAATTCTTCTCGGAGGAAAACTGATCAATCTGGTTCAGGTAGGCACTTCTCTAGAAGCGGTTCAGGAGACGCTGAGAAATTTAAAAATATTTTTATTTACAGCTGTTCCTTCTGTTTTAATTTTTGCGGCGTTGTTCGCAAGGTTTATGGCTAGGCGAGCTTTGAAACCTATTTCCAGAATCATTGATACGGCGAGAGAGATCGGTCAAGGGCAAGAGTTGAGCAAACGTATACCTGTGCTGAAAATAAAAGATGAACTGGGGCAACTGGCATTAACGTTTAACGAAATGATGAACCGATTGGAAAATTCGTTTGCTCAAATGCGTCAGTTCAGTAGCGATGCGTCTCATGAGCTTAGAACGCCACTCACTGTATTGAGAGGCCAGAATGAACTTATATTGAGCAAGCAAAGAAAACCGGAAGAATATCAAGAAGTCATTTCTAGCAACCTGGAAGAGATCAATTATATGTCGAAAGTATTGGAGGACCTCTTTGTACTTTCCAGGTCCGATGAGAATCAAGTAAATCTCGTTTGCAAACCGGTTGACCTGAATGCCTTGGTGGAAGAGGTTTGTAAGCATGCGGAGATTCTAGCCGAAGAAAAGAATATAAAAATTATAATTGCTTTTCTGGAGTCGACTGAGATCAAGGGAGATGAAGTGCGGTTGCGACAAATGGTCTGGAATGTTTTGCAGAATGGAATCAAATACACGCAACGCGGTGGAGAATTAAAAGTATCGTTACAAAACGAAGGCGAGTTTGTATTGTTGACTATTCAGGATACGGGGATAGGAATTCCTGAAGAAGATTTGCCCCTAATTTTTAACCGTTTTTACCGAGTTGATAAAGCTCGTACCCGGGATGAAGGCGGTAGTGGATTGGGGCTGAGCATTTGCAGGCAAATTGCTGAAGCCCATAAGGGGAAAATTGAAGTAGAAAGCAAGCTAGGGGTTGGAACCCGTTTTAAAATACGCCTGCCAAATTTAGCTTGTTAGAAAAAAGAGCGCCGACTAGGGCGAAAGACTAATTTCAAATCAGAAGCTTTATAGTTACTGATTTATTTGCTGGTTCGCCGCTGGCCTCACGCCGAGTGATGGAGTTGGATGATGACGTTTTTCACTTGCGTATAACTTTCGAGGGCGTGGATGCCCATTTCTCTACCAAAGCCACTCCTCTTATAACCGCCGAATGGAGCTGCAGCATCAAAGATGTTATGACAGTTTACCCAAACTGTTCCAGCTTTGAGGCCTTTCGCCACTTTATGAGCCGTGTTGATATCTTTTGTCCAAACACTTGCCGCAAGACCATATTCCGTATCATTACCTCGGGCGATAACCGCATCGAGGTCTTCAAAAGGAGCGGCGACGACCACGGGACCAAAAATTTCCTCCGCAACAATTCTCATATCCTGCTTCACGTTATCAAACACAGTAGGTTCCACATAGCAACCCGACTGCATACTTCCGGCTTTGCCACCTGTTAAAATCCGAGCACCTGCCTGCTCGCCGGAGCGAATATAGTTCATTACTTTTTCCTGTTGCTCCCGGGAAACCAGGGGCCCCATGTTGGTGTCGGCACACATCCCCGGTCCAACCTTGATATTTTTGGCTTCTACCGCAACACGCTCCATAACTTCTTCATACACGTCCTGATGTATCAACAATCGCGAGCCAGCAGTACAGACTTGACCTTGATTGAAGAATATAGCTCCGGCAACTCCCTGTGCGGCAATGTCAAGATCAGCATCAGGGAAAACAATGCTCGGAGATTTGCCGCCGAGTTCCAGCGACACCCTTTTTAAGTTTCCAGAAGAGGCTTTAACAATTTCATGTCCCACTTCGGTGCTTCCCGTGAAGGCAACTTTGTCGACATCCATATGCTCTGCCAAAGCTGCACCTGCATCACCAAATCCACTAACGATATTGACTACTCCGTCAGGGAAGCCTGCCTCGGCAAACAGGTCAGCCAGATGAAGCGCTGAAAGCGGAGTCTGCTCTGCTGGTTTTAATACCACGCAATTGCCTGCAGCTAGAGCGACACCCATTTTCCAAGCAGCCATCAATAAAGGGAAGTTCCATGGGATAATTTGCCCAACAACTCCCATTGGTTCGCGTAATGTGAAATCTAAAAACTCAGCACTCGGTGCATAAGGAACGCTGATGTCGATGGTCTCGCCATGAATTTTGGTCGCCATGCCAGCGTAATAGCGGAAGTGGTCAATGACCAGAGCAACGTCAACTGCGCGTGCGATAGTTAGAGGTTTGCCATTGTCCAGAGTTTCAAGCTGCGCGAACTCTTCGGCTCGCGCTTCAATTAGGTCGGCCAATTTCCAAATCAGTTTCCCGCGTTCCGATACGGTTAGTTTTCTCCATGGCCCATTTTCGAAGGCATTTCGTGCCGCCTCGACGGCGCGATTGATATCTTCTTTTCCTCCTTTGGGAACACGAGTGAGGACTGTGTTAGTGGAGGGATCGAGGACTTCAAATGTTTCACCGCTGGTTGCATCGACACGCTTGCCATTGATCAATAACTTCTGTGATGTCGCAAGAAAATTTTTAACGGGTAAAATCGGTTCGGGAACGGTTACCGCATCCATGACTATCTCCTGATTGTTAATTTCCGAGTATTGTTCTTGTTATTTATTTGTTGGAATTTTAATTATTATCCTAGCCAACAATAAAATAAAGGATTTTTTTCTTACAAGGGGAGAAAGTGTTGAGGACAATAGTTAATAGCTAAACCGGGTTGTTTGTTAAATGGATAGCCTATAGCCAGCGGCAATTTGGCGCTACTGGATCCAGACGAGGGAGCGGTATATCCAGGCTTTATCGCCGGTGCTATCTTCTATATGCACCCAGTCTTTATCTATTTTCAGGACTTTCATTGCGAAAAATTTGTCTACGGGAGCCCATGCCACTTTTGGGAATTTTGTGCCGGGGCCTTCGCGTAAGTTTGTTTTGTTATTTTTTATGACGGCGCATTTATATTTTTGAGTGGTTAGTGGAGCATGCACCCAGTAGATATCGCCATCAACATCTTGAATCCGCTTCCAGGCACCTTTTACGCCTAACTGTTTGAAAGGCATATATTTGAAAACTTCCCATAGCTTTTCATGGTTGGTTCCAGGCCCTTTTCTTAAGTTGGCCCTTTCATTTTTTATGCATAACGCTTCCGAATATTGTGGCGTAACTATTGATATAGTGACGCACATCAGAATCAGAGCTGGTAGGAAGGAAAGTTTTGTTTTGAAACGATTCATAATAAATGGGAGTATTAAGTAATTAAAGATCAGTATTGGGGAAGGCTTCCCTGATTGCGTTACCTTCATTCAGCATAACAAATAAATTATTCTACATCTTCTTTTTATTTTCCGGTTTTACTGGCTTGATACAAATACTGACAATTTTACAGCTGCTTTTAATATTGGCGATCATCATTTATTTGACCACCAATATTATTTATCTGGTGCGATTGTCACCTGCGCGAAAGCCTGTTGTTGACCCACCGCAAATCTCAGTATGTGTTCCGGCCCGAAATGAAGAGCGCGGTATCCGGGACTGTTTGCAATCCTTATTAGATCAAGACTACCCGAACTTCGAAGTGATTGCGGTTGATGACCATTCTTCTGATCGCACTGGGGAAATTCTGCGTGACTTGGAAAACGAGAATTCTTGTTTGAAGGTATTGCAAGGGCAAGACCTACCCGAAGGATGGTTGGGGAAGCCTTTTGCTCTGAATCAAGCTTTTAAAATAGCGCGAGGGGAATACCTGCTGTTTACCGATGCCGACCCGGTTTTTGAATCTCATGCCCTGAATACGGCGGTAGGTACCATGCGTGAGCGGGAATTAGATGTGTTGACACTAATGCCGCAGGCGGAGTTCGGTTCGTTTTGGGAGCGGGCGGTACAACCCGTTATATTTGGATTCATAGCCTCATTAACGCGTTTTAAAAACGTGAATGACCAGGACCATGAAAGCGCGATGGGATTTGGCGCGTTTCTGATGTTTCGCCGTAGTGCCTACGAAAAAATTGGTGGACATGAAGCGGGGAAAGCCGATGTCCTGGAGGATGTTTTGATAGCAAAACGTGCCAAGAAGGCTGGGCTCAAATTGCTTGTCGCAGATGCGAAGCAGTTGTTTTCCATTCGTATGTATTTTGGTCTCAAAGAAATATGGATAGGTTGGAGAAAGAATATGTTTCTTGCCATGAAACGGTCTGTGCTACGAGCGGCCTGGAACGTTTCCATGGTTCTTGGTTTTTTGTTAACTCCGTATATTGTTTTGACCCTGAATATATTTTTACAAACAGGATGGTTGTGGATTGGAATGGCTTTAGCAGGCGTTTTTATGGTCACAGCAGCGGCATATAAAACCTGTGATGAATTGGGGCTGCATCGAAATACCGCAGTCTTATTCCCGATCGGTGCGATTGTCATGGCAGCTATTATGCTAAATTCCATGCTTTATACTCTCGTACGAAAAAAAACCGAATGGAGGGGCCGAATATATCCTGCTTAGCAGGACAGGCCCGGTAGCCAATAGGTCTATACCTAAAAATAAAACTATTACTTTTTAGCTTTTAGAAATGGTTATGTTCTATTTTAAGTCTTGAATCCCAGGAGTTTTATTAATTTTTATATCTAATATAAATGGATAGTTACCCTCGTTACCGTGGCTAATTCTAAAAAACACGAATTCAAAGAATATATTCTGGATCAGCTCCGACTTTTGGATGGTGTGGAGAGTAAACAGATGTTTGGAGGATTCGGTTTGTATAGAAACGGCTTCTTTTTCGGAATTATTGCCGACGGTGGTGTTTATTTTAAGACAGATGCCGCTACTGTTGATGCGTATAAAGATAAAGGTATGGAACCCTTCAAACCTTCTGCCAAGCAAACCTTAAAAAAATATTACGAAGTCCCACTCGAAATCCTCGAAGACGAACAATAACTCACCGACTGGGCTTTAAAGAGTCTTCATAGATAAACTTACCACCTATCTTTAAAAACAATAAGTTGACTGACCTTTTTGGTTCCGTGTTTTTCATTTTTTCTAGACTGTTACATAAATACTATATTTGGGTGCAATAGGAAATAATCTCACTTAGGTATCTTATATTTTTTAATGTTTGTAATTGAAACATATTTGTTGAACACTATTATTTCTACATTAAGTGTGTATTTAGTTGAGAAGCCGAAGTACATTTTGATGAACCTTGTTTCTAGTCGATTGGAAGGAATATGAGTATCGGAAAATTTAAAATAGATTTTAAATGGTATAAGAAATCAAAAAAGGTGAATTTTGGAGGATTTGAAAAGCGAAGCTTAGTCTTGATTAAGCATTCACTAGTGAGTTTACTTTTTTTGCTTCTATTCTTCATTGGACAAAATGGTTATGCAAAAGACCTCAATCGTGATTCATCTCAGTTGAATCTCAGTTATTATTTGGACAGTCGGGAATACAACACGCTCAATATACAGACAAGCACTAATAAATTGCCTTTGGATATTTTCCTTTGGGGGTTTATTGATATTAACAGCGAACAAAATAAAAACAGCGACCGATTTGATTTAACTCGATATTTTTTTGAATACCGTTTTTCCCGGCCTATAGGTTTCGGTTTAGAAGGCTTGAAATGGGAAATGGAATACAACGATGCTAATGGCAGCGACAATAGTGTGGCTCGCTTTGGGGTGACTTATAAGCATAGCTTGCCTTTTCTCGGGGGGAGTAAAAGTTGGCTGCAATGGAGGATCCACCCCTATGAAACAGATGGGAGTGGGGGGCAAATCAGTGCCATCTATACTTTTTGGTTAGCCAAGGGGATTTATATTTCAGGTTTTGTTGATTATAACATCGATGAAGATGTGCCTGATCGCTGGGTCGCAGAACCGCAATTAAATTTTATTTTGAATGAAACTTTCGATTTGGTAGTTGAAGGTCGAATAAATCAATTTGAGGAAGCCTCGTCCACGTTGGACGGGTATGGTGTCGCTCTGGGTGTCAAAGTTAAATTTTAACGTGGGTTAGGTAACTGAATTGGATAAAACAACAAAAATTCCGACTTCTTTTCATTGGTTTCATTGGCTGATCGTGTCTCTGTCTGTCATTTTGACCGTATTTGCGTGGTGGTTTTCCAAAAAACAGGTGGATGAAAAAGTTCAGTTTCAATTTAATAAAGAGGCGGAGCAAGTTGTCGAACTTATCTCTGAAAGAATGAAAAAATATGAAGATGGCCTTTGGGGAGGTGTCGCAGCGATCCAGGCCAATGGTGGTGACATCTCATACGAAAATTGGCTTACGTTTTCTACCCACTTGAAAATCGATGTGAAATATCCCGGTATAAATGGCATTGGCGTTATCTATCATATTCGACCGAAAGAAGTTATCTCCTTTTTGAAGCAACAAAGACAAACCCGAAAAAACTTTAATATACACCCTATCCATAAAGAGAAGGAATACTTTCCAATAACTTATATCGAGCCCCAGGCCAAAAATTCCAAGGCAGTGGGTTTGGATATGGCCCATGAAAAAACCCGTTATGAAGCAGCAAAAAATGCACGAGATACCGGGCTTGCGCAAATAACCGGACCCATTTCGTTGGTTCAGGAAAAAGAAAAAACTCCGGGTTTTTTATTTTATGTTCCATTTTATATTGGTGCCGCTGATCAAACTGAGGATGATCGAAAAGAGTATTTTGTTGGGCTGGTTTATGCCCCTTTTGTGTTTGAAAAACTCATGCTGGGTACTCTGTTACGCGAAAAAAGACGTGTAGATATCCAAATCAATGATGGCACCGAAGTACTTTATAATGAACATATACAAACAAATATTGCTTATGACCCCAATCCATTATTTAAAAAATCAGTTGCATTGGATTTATATGGTAGGACATGGAGTTTTGATATTCGCAGTACAAAGCTTTTCAGGGCAGCGGCCCAAAATAATCAACCCTTGACCATCCTTAGTGGTGGCATAGTTATCGATTTGTTAATACTTCTGCTGTTTGTAACTCTCACCCGATCAAACCAAAAAGCTGTGGCATATGCAGAATCTATGACTCGAGAACTGAAGGAAAAAGCTGTTCATTTAGAAAAGTCCAGCAAGGATATGGAACAGTTTTCCTATTTGATATCTCATGATTTGAAAGCTCCATTAAGGGGAATATCAAATGTTTTGGGATTTATTGAAGAAGATCATGGTGACGAAATAGACAAAGATATTAAATCTAATTTGGACATGATAGAGGGGCTGGTCGTTCGTTCGCAAACTCTATTGAATGATGTGTTGACCTATTCAAGCTTTACCAATAAGAATGTTGACGACAAAAAAGAACGGGTTAAACTAGTAGATGTAATTGATGATATTTTAGAGACTAATTCTATTGAAGAAAAATGTGTCTTTGCTAATTTTGATCCGCAAGAGCTTCAGTGTTCAAAACTGTTAATTAGAACTGTGTTGAATAACTTGTTTGCTAACGCCAAGAAGCACGGGGGACATAAAAATCCTTCTGATTTGAAGATTCACGTGCAGTGCGAAAGTTATAGCGAAAAACTATATTTGTTTAAGGTTAGAGATAATGGTCCGGGAATTCCAAAGGGCAAAGAAGAACATATTTTTAAGATTTTCAAACAATTGGAGAATCGAGATAAAATAGGGGGGACAGGCCTTGGGTTAGCTTTAGTGAAAAGTATTGTTGTTAATAAAAGTTGTTCTGTCTGGGTAGAGAGTCTTGAAGAGGGTGGAGCAGAGTTTAAGTTTACATGGCCTAAATAGTCGTCCCTGAAAAACCCTATTTCCAGAGAAAAATGGTAAAGAAGGTCCGTGTTTTTATTCAGCAATCGGTCGAAAATGGTTTTTGAACAACCACGA
>JBLFWU010000015.1:0-50979 GCA_047610985.1 Nitrospinales bacterium
CGGGACACTCTTCGGCCACAAGATTAGAAAAAGTACTGGAACTACATCTCGGGAAGAAGCAGAAATGATTCGGGCAAACATTGTTACAGAATATTCCCGAATGCGTATTCATGGTGATTCTGTTCCGGTTATAGATTTTAACGATGCCGGGGCAAAGTATTTACAGGAAGCCCGGCATAAAACTATTAAACAAGATGCTCGTTGTATCAAGGATCTGGCTGTGTATGTAGGAAACATACCTATGGATCAGGTTTATCGAGGTTATGAAGAGGATCAATCACCAACTCCACTTCAACAGTTTGTTCTGGATTGTTCTCAATCCGGTTCTCGAATGAATAAACCTTTGTCAGCTCGATCGATCAATTACTCATTGGGAGTTTTAAATACCATAGGTAAATTGGCGGCTACTCGATGGCGACGATCTAGAACTCAACTCGTTCTTCCTTCTTGGCAGAGTGTTCCACTGGTAGATGTTAAAGAGGCTAGGTCTTTAGGATTGCCTGAAAAGAAACAGCCGTATCCTATTTCTTGGGCGGAGCAGACGATTTTATTTAATCTGTTTCCCGAATGGTTTAGAACTATTGCTTTGTTTCTTGTTAATACCGGACTCAGAGATTCTGAATTACGTTCTCTACGTTGGGAATGGTTGCGTAAATGCCATGACTCTGGAATTGAGTATTTCGTTATCCCAGGAAAAAATCATAAAAACAATGAGGATCGATTTGTGATCTTAAATTCTCTTGCTCTGGAAATCATTAGTAAGCAACGAGAGAAACATCCTGATTATGTTTTTACTGGTATGGATGGGAAACCAATTGCTCAAGCACTGAGTGGTTATCGGTGTTTCAGGAATGCAAAGAAAGAGGCTGCCGAGAAAATATCGGGGATCTTAAAAGTAACGGTTCATTCTTTTAGACACACAATTAGTTCCCGGTTACGAGGAGCTGGTGTGTCCAACGAAGACCGTAAATTTTTAATTGGTCACAAGGGAGGTGACATCACCACTCACTATTCAACACCGGACTTGGTGGCGATGGTGAAGTTAATGGAAAGGATTATTCAGAAGAAGGACGATACCTTGACGTTGCTGAGAAAGTCTGTTTAACGGGCCGTGAAATAGACACAAAATAAGCACAGTTAACGGAATTTCAAGGAATTGTTTTTGTAAGTGTTTGATTACTGGAGCCAGCGGGCGGAATTGAACCGCCGACCTACTGATTACGAATCAGTTGTAAGAAGTTTACTAGGATTTCCTATTCTGAAAAGCAACCAGCCAGGTTCAACATTGTTAAGTTGAGAAAAATTTAAAGGTTTGTCGTTTGGTGGGATAGATTTTTCTTTTTTCACGGTTATAATGTTGCACACACGGGTAGTGGATTGCCACGCTCCGCTCGCAATGACGACCCCCGTAGGGGTATCGCCTTATGTTTTCTATCGCCCGCCGCGGCTCGCGGCTACATTCCTACTTTTTCTCGGACTTCGTCCATTAGTTTTGCGTCTATAGTGGTGGCGCCTTTTTCTATAGCGAAATTGATGACTGTCTTTTTAGCCATGCCACGGACGAAGAAAGGGACTTTTTTGATGCGTTGTTCGGCTTCTTCTGTCCATATAAGATCGTCTTCGGGGTTTTTGCTTTTCAGTTCTTCTTTAGCTTGAGCTAATGAGGAGCTGACTGCGGCCATCGGTGCTTTGCTGACATCTGTTGCGCCACCCATTTCGACACCTAGTTTGCTGACAAATTCGGTTTCGAAGTTATTGGTTAACATGGCGATCATATGTCCACACTTTTTACATTTAAACTTCATCGTCAGGTTTTGCTTTTCTTCCGGCATGATGCCTTCTACCTGTACTTCCATTTTCACATCACAAGGGATACAAAGGAATTTCATTACGCCTCCTAATAGGGACTATTTTTTGATAAATTTTTCAATATTGTCAACCGTCTCAGCGATAGCTTTGCCGGTAATTGAATCTTTAAACTCGGTATAAAAAAGTTGCCCTGACTTGCTTTGCGATACGCGTGTATCGAAAGGAATTTTACCTATATAGGGTATTTCTTTTCTTTCCGATAACTTTTGTACATCTTCTCCTTCAAACAGTTTGCCTTCTTTTTCGCAATGCGGGCAAACGTAGGTGGCCATGTTTTCGACAAGGCCGATAATTGGCACACCCATTTTGTGGTTCTTGGTGATCGATTTCGTAACAATATGTTGCGATAGCATGGAAGGGATGGTGATTTCCACCGCTCCTGCCAGTTCTGGAATGAGTGAGCGGATGTTATCTATACGGTCACTTCCTGGTGGCATGTCTATGAGTAGATAGTCGAGCTCGCCCCAGTTGGTGTCTGCTAGTAATTCGCGGATGGCGGTTGATTCCATCGTGCTTACCCATACGGCTGTGGCATTGGCTTCTTCGGTCCACATCACCGGGGTGTCGGCGGATTTCAATAGCATGTCCATAGACATGATTTTGATGTCTTGATACCCGAGACCTGGTTCTATACCATTATCTTTCTTTACAAGTTTGTTATTGCCAACTCCGAGCAAGTGACAAATGCTGGGTCCGTTCAAGTCTGCATCGAGGATTCCTACTTTATATCCTCTATCTGCAAGGCAGGAAGCAATGTTAGCGGTGATGGAGCTCTTGCCCACGCCGCCTTTACCGCTCATTAGAGCCACTTTATGTTTTATTTTATCGAGCCGGGAACGCAGTTTTGCTCCCAGTTGGGTTACTTGTCCGATAATGTCTGATCCGCCATCGCCCACTAGATCATCATATGTTTTCATGGAAAAAACTCCTGAATTTAAGCTGGAACGTATCCCTGTTTTTAAGCGGAATTGAACTTTTAATAATAAATGAAAACCCCCTTATTTAAAAGACTTTCTTTGATTTTCTTGATTTTAGACTATCGCGTAAAAATATATTTTTGTCGGTTATTAAAATTTAGGTTGACCTTATCTACTGGACTCATTTAGATTACAGGATTCATCAATGGTAATTCACCATTGTGTAGCAGATCTCAATTAAATGGTATTGGAATGGACTTAACAGAAGAAGATAAAGCATACATTAAAGAAGAGGAAACTCTTCTCGAGACTACTTTGGAGTCTCTTTGCCAACAGTTGCCACAAGTGCAGGCGGCTACAATAAATGCCAACCAAGCGGCTAGAGAATTGACCAAACAAGTGGTTAATGAGTGGAATGACGAAGAAAGGCAACCTCTTATCTCAGATGAAGCAGTTGCGCACTCCATTTTGGATATTCGCAAAAATAGCGATAAGGCATTGCTGGAATTGATAGAAGAGCCTTATTTTGGCAGGGTCACCACTTTAGAAGACGATGGCAGTGAAGTGTCTTTCCTGATCGGGAAAAAGAGCAACATCGATGCAGGAATTGTAGATTGGCGTAATGGACCCATAGCTGCCTTGTATTTCAATTATAAGCAAGATGAAGAGTTCTATGAGGTGATCAACGACAGGGAGCGTAATGGAAAGATAAAGATACGGCGATCCTTTAAAGTGGAAAATGGTCATCTGGTGCAGATAGATTCTCCTGAAGGCATTTTCCGCCGTAACGAAACGAGCTGGGAAAAGCTGGATGCCGACTCGGAAATTGCCGCGCATCGTTCACGTGGAATGCATGCCAAAGAAAAAAGTTTGCCGAGCATTCTTTCTTTAATCACCAAAGACCAATTCGAGATGATCACGACCGACCCCGAACGCCCGGTCATTATCCAGGGTTCTGCGGGTTCTGGTAAGACGACAGTTGCTCTGCATCGGCTGGCGTGGTTGCTTCACGAGAACAATTCAAACGTTAAAGCAGAAAACACCCGCGTGATTGTTATGAATAAATCGCTGGCTGTTTATGTTTCTGCCACTTTGCCTTCAATGGGCATTGAAGACGTACAAACCACTACATTTAATAGCTGGGCTTTATCTATTATTCGCAAGTCCATGCGAACACAACCTTTCTTTAAGTTTCTTACTATTCCTTCTTTTGTTGAAGAGATAAAATTTTCTGAAGAAATATTGAAAGCTATTGTCGGTTTGGTGGATAAACAAGGGAAGGCTCTTGATGAAGAAATCAAAAAAGAGTTTTCAAGCCGGACCGCTCATCTGGAAAGTTGGGCTAAGAGTAAAGGCAAGCCGCTTTTACCCCGGTTGCGAGATTTCAGGCATGAGGTGAAGAACTCCAAACTTCCGGAAGCTGAAAAACAACAGAAATTGGGATTCGTTAAGAAGCAGATATCTAATCAGGAAGATTATTTGCAGGACCTTTACAGTCTGCTTTCTGATACGGAACATTTGAAGAAATATTTGAAACGCGATGCCAAGTTGGCTTCCAACCTTGAATATCTCAAGCGCCTGACCGATAAGAACAGGCTTAAAAAGAATCTCGACTATTTCGATATGTCATTGGTTCTAAGGTTTATTCAGATTAAAAATGGGGGTCTTCCAGATGGTGATGGTGGAACCGTTTTACTGGATCATATCGTTATTGATGAAGCGCAAGATTTTGGCCCTGTAGAATTCGCTATCATGATGGATGCGGTTACCGATAAGCACCAGATAACGATTGTCGGCGATGTGGCGCAGAAAATTCTTTCTGCAAGGAAATTCATTGGCTGGAACAAAGTGGTCGAATATCTAGGCTTGGATGATGATGCCATAATTCAGTTGGAAGTTTCTTTCCGTTGTACTGTACCCATTATGACTCTGGCTTATAAAGTGGCAGGCGATCCTAAAGTCGTTGAGGGTAGGGCGGGTTCTGACCCTGAGTGGAAGAAGGTTGATAACTTTGTTGATCTTGTCGAAGCTCTTGCCGATTGGTCACGCGGATTATTACGTGCCGACCCTTATAAACTAGTCGCGTTGATATGCCGGTACCCCAAACAGGCTATGGAATTGAAGGAAGAGATGGAAAACTATTTGCCGGGAGAAGTGCGACTCGGCCATAGAGACCAGTTTTCCTTTGAGCCGGGTGTGCTTGTTACCAATATCCATCAGGTTAAAGGGTTGGAGTTTGATTCGGTTGCGATGGTGGAACCAGATGAAGAGAACTATCCGGCAAAAAGAGAGGAAAGTCGTAATATGATTTATGTCGGGATCACACGAACCCAGGAAGACTTGTTGCTGGCAACGATCCGACCTTATTCTTCATTTTTATTTTAATGGGGCATTAAAAAAACACGATTTTTTTTAAATTTAGTATTGCGAAAGCGGGCAAGGGAACTATATTTATTCCTGAAGGTATTTGAGACCCACATTTACCAAGGAGGTCGATATAGATACAGAAACTCCGCCTAATAAATTTAGAAGAACAAACTAAATAATCCGTATATAAATATGGATAGCCCCTCCGACGGGAGATGGCAAAAAAAATAGAAAAAACGCGTTGAGCAGTTGCAACGCGTTTTTTTTATTCTTTGTAATCATGTTTCCCCCTCTCTTCATAGGGAGGGGCTAGGGGAGGGTTGGATTGCTGGTGATTAGGCAATACCTTCCAATTAACATAATCATGTTCTATACAGATTAGAAAATGGAAACAAAATATCTTCTTATAATTGAATTTGAAGGCACGGCGTATCACGGCTGGCAAGTGCAGAAAAATGGAATCACCGTCCAAGAGGTTGTGGAGAAAGCTCTGACCAAAATCACGAAAACCGAAACAACGGTTTTAAGTTCCGGTCGCACCGATGCAGGCGTGCATTCCGAAGGAATGCCAGCGCAGTTTGTTACTGAATCTAAAATGAAGCCGTTCGAGTTTATGTTTGCTTTAAATAGTCATCTTCCACTCGATATCACTGTTAGAGAAGTGCGCAAAGTTCCCATGGCATTCAATGCGCGTGGGTCTGCTAAAAAAAAGCTTTATAGGTACACTATTTTGAATCGCGATCATCCTTCAGCGCTTAATTATCGCCGCTCCTGGTTCATACCTCACATTTTGAATGTCGCAGCGATGCGCAGAGCCGCAAAATATTATATAGGCAGGCACGATTTTACATCTTTTCGCGCGGGGAATTGTAGCGCCAAAACGCCTATTCGAACTATAGACCGTGTCGAGATTTTCAAGCAGGGCGATTTCCTACAACTAGAATTTGAAGGTAAGGGATTTCTAAAGCATATGGTGCGTAACTTGGTGGGAACTCTGGTGCATGTGGGACGAAATAATATCCCCGCAAAAGAGGTTAAAACCATTCTAGAAGCCCGTAACCGGCAAGCCGCTGGCCCTACCGCCCCCGCTCTGGGACTTTGTTTGATTGAAGTACGTTACTGAGTTTTCTCGGTGGAGAGTTTTTTGCCGTTTGGGTTGAAGATGTTAAAATGACTGATGCCTCGTTTGGCCATGGTGTATTTTAATGCTGTCTTCATCACTCCCATTCCATAGGTCACACAGCGGCTGAAGCTGATGGAAGAAGCATCGTCGAAATATAGGGCAGGGCAAGACACTTCCCCCACATCGAACCCGAAATACAGGGTTTGGCAAAGCATTTGGTTGTCGAACACAAAATCGTCGGAATTTTCCAACATTGGAATCGTCTCCAACACTTTACGGCTGAATGCGCGATAGCCGGTGTGATATTCGGATAATTTTTGATTGATAATCGCATTTTCAGTCATGGTGAGAAATCGGTTGGATGCATATTTGTAGAATGGCATTCCTCCCATCATAGCTTTGTTGCCAAGGATGCGTGATCCTATCACCGCATCAAAAATTCCTTCAGCGATCATTGAAGCCATCGGAGTAATGAGTTTGGGTGTGTACTGATAATCCGGGTGCAGCATGATAACAATATCGGCGCCATGGTTAAGAGCCTCTTGATAGCAGGTTTTCTGATTGCCGCCATAACCTTTATTTTCAGTGTGGACAAAGGTTTTGATTCCCAATTTTTCAGCTACATGGACTGTTTTATCCTTGCTGGCATCGTCTGTTAAGATGACTTCATCGACGATATCTTTAGGGATTTCATCGTAAGTTTTTTGCAAGGTTTTTTCGGCGTTGTAGGCAGGCATTACAACGCAAACTCTTTTACCGTTTATCATAGATCGCTTTCGTTAATCTTTGTGTCTTGTGTTTGGCGGCTATAATAATGTAAAAATAATTTTTTACAACTTACTTTAATTTCATAACGTTTCCGGGTGGTAATATTACCGCTGGTTTGAGATACTTGGCGAAAATTGAGCGACCCCGCCACAAGCTGACGGGGTATACGACAAAGATATTTATTTAAAACGCGTGGCGAGCCACGGTGAATAAAACCCACTTGTGGGATTTAAGAGGAGTTTGACTGCAGATTATGAAAACTGAATTCAATATTGCTGTTTTTCCGGGAGACGGAATTGGTCCCGAAGTGGTCGTTGAGGCCATCAAGATTCTTAAAATCATCGAGTCAAAACTCGGTTTAAAAATAAACCTGAACGAGGCCCCGGTAGGCGGTGCTGGTTATGAAGCTACTGGCCACCCTTTGCCCGATGCTTCACTGGATATTGCAAAAAAAGCGGATGGGGTACTGCTCGGTGCTGTGGGTGGCCCTAAATGGGAGACTATAGACTTTTCTCTTCGCCCAGAACGGGCTTTGTTGGGATTGCGCTCAAGTCTGGGGCTCTACGCAAATTTGCGCCCAGCTCGAATCTTTCCCGCTCTGGTGGACGCATCTACCTTGAAGCGAGAAGTGGTAGAAGGATTGGACCTTCTTGTTGTTCGCGAATTGACAGGGGGAATATATTTTGGGGAGCCTCGAGGAGTGGGTACCAATGATAAAGGCGAGCGTTATGGATTTAATACACTTGTTTACTCAGAACCCGAGATAGAGAGAATTTCCAAAATTGCTTTTGATGTAGCGCGAAAAAGAAATGGCAAGGTTTGTTCGGTCGATAAGGCTAATGTGTTGGAAGCGACCGGTTTCTGGCGCGAAGTCGTAACAGGACTTCATTCTCAGTATTCTGATATTGAGCTTTCTCATATGTATGTCGATAATTGTGCGATGCAATTAGTCCGCAACCCCAAACAATTTGACGTTATTCTAACCACAAATATGTTTGGCGATATATTGAGTGATGAGGCTTCGATGTTGACAGGGTCCATTGGTATGCTGCCCTCAGCCAGTCTGGGTGAAAAATATGCCATGTATGAGCCGATTCATGGCAGTGCTCCGGATATTGCGGGTAAGGAACTGGCGAATCCATTGGCAACGATTTTGTCTGTTGGCATGTTGTTCAAGTATTCTCTGGAAAAAGAAGAGCCGAATATTTGGATCGAAGAGGCGGTTGAAAAGGTTCTGGGGCAGGGCGTTCGTACAGCAGATATTATGTCTGACGGTATGAAACAAGTGGGCACAAAAGAGATGGGTGATTTAGTGGCTGCTGAGCTGGAGAAGATGAATTGATCGAGAAAAAAGAAAAATATAATGTAGCGGTGGCTGGAGCAACGGGTGCTGTGGGCCGAAAAATGCTGGAGATACTGCAGGAGAGAAACTTTCCGGTGGACCGTCTCAAGCTTTTGGCATCTGCTCGTTCTTCTGGAACGTCATTAGAGTTTAAAGGCAAGCAAGTTACTGTTGAAGAATTACGGCATGATTCTTTTGAAGGTGTCGATATCGCTCTGTTTTCAGCTGGAGCTGGTGTTAGCCGAGAATTTGCTCCCTCTGCTGTAAAATCAAACTGTGTGGTGATTGATAATAGCAGTGCCTATCGTATGGAGACTGATGTTCCATTAGTCGTTCCAGAGGTGAACCCAGATGCTATTGGAGAAGATCCTGGGATCATTGCTAATCCCAATTGTTCGACCATTCAAATGGTGGTGGCATTGAAACCCATTCACGACAAATTCAAGATCAAGCGGGTGGTGGTTTCCACCTACCAATCGGTTTCAGGCTCTGGCCAAAAAGCCATCGATGAATTGAAAAATCAGACACAGGAATGGTTGCAGGGTAAGGAGTCTAAACCTAATGTATATCCTCATAAGATTGCTTTTAACTGTATTCCACATATAGATATTTTCTTGGATAATGGGTATACGAAAGAAGAGATGAAGATGGTCAACGAGACTCGCAAGATTTTCAGTGACGACTCGATTCAGGTATGCCCGACAACGGTGCGTGTGCCGGTTTTTTATTCTCATTCCGAGGCGCTGAATGTCGAGACAGAGGGGCCGGTGACTGCTTCAGCAGTTAGAGAACTTTTGTCTGCTCAAGCCGGAGTTTGTGTTGTAGATGACCCCGAGAATAATCTTTATCCTCTGGCTATCGATGGGGAAAACAAAGATGAAGTTTTTGTGGGGCGTATTCGTGATGATATTTCCCGTGATCGAGCGGTTAACTTCTGGGTGGTATCTGATAACTTGAGAAAAGGTGCAGCCCTAAATGCTGTTCAAATCGCAGAACTGCTAATTGCCCACCCCTGAACTGTTCCCTGAATTCCCCTTGATTTGGCTTCATCCCTTGACAATGATTCCTCATAAGTATATAAAAACATAGTACCTTAGGGTATTCATGTGTTAAATTTTTAGTGAAAACTTTCAGTAAAATTAACTTAACAGGACATTTGTTATGGCAGAAGAATCTGGAACTGAAAATCCCCGTGGCTCAAGAAGTGATATGAGCTCAGAAATTCCTGCTGGTTTTGATCCCAAAGAATTTAAAGAACTGATTCATCTAGCTTCACAGGAGCGCAAAAATCTCCAGCTTCTAGTGGAGTATTTTGAAAAGAAGTCGGATGAAATGGATGAAAGAAAACTATTCTTTGACAGAATCAGTAGCCAGGTTCCCGATAGCCTTCGTAAGTTGGATTCTTTGAATATCCGATTTGAAGAAATCAAAACCTTTGATGTCCGCATCCGGGATTTTCAGCGGATTTCCAAAGAACTTTCATCAAATTACAACACCTTGAAGAGAGAATTGGATGGATTGCATTTGCTCAATGAGCATGTGGACCAGAAAACCAAAAGCCTGAACCAGCAAAGGGTTATTGTCGAAAAGGCCAATGAAGATGCTGGCCGCCTGAATGTTCTGGTTTGGGATATGGACTCTAAAGTCAAAAAAATTCGTGAAGAGGCCAAACTTATAAAGTCAGCCGATCACAATGTTAACCGTCTTGAGCATATGTTGGACAGCGTTTCTAGTCAGGTTCAGGATGTGGTCAGCATGAAAGGTCTTTTAAAAACAGCCTCGGGAAAAATTGGGCTGATGAAAGACACGCTTGCAGAGTTGGATAGCAAGTACGAGCGCATTAAGCAAGATAAGGGAACCATTGAAAATCATGCTCGCGATACAGAAGAGTTGAAACAAGTTTTGGGGAATGTTCAGGGCGACTACGAGAAGTTGCTGGGGCAAAGCCATATGATCCGAGAGACTCAGGATTCTCTCAACAGTTTGATGCAGCAAATCAGTGAGCTAAAAATAGAGTCTAAAAATATTTCCGTTAAAAATGAAATGATTCGCAGTATCACTGGGCGTTTGCGTGAATTGGATTCAGTTTCTGTGGATGTCGAAACCAAGATCGTTCGCATTCAGGATGAAAAAGCGATCATAGAAAAGACCGAAGAGAAGATTCATAAACTGAACTCATTTCTCATTGATAATCTCAGTAATAAAATGAAGATTCTCAAAGATGAAATGAAGATCATCGATGATGCCAACGAAAGAATGGGCCGTTTTAATGTGATGGCTGAGGAGGCCGAACAAAAAGTTCAGCGTTTGGACCAGGATCTGAAAAAAATTGATACCATTTCAGATACTTTAAAGCAGGTTGGTGTTCTTAACGAGTCTACCCAGCAGCAGATGGATGAAATTATTCGCAAGCAGCAGTTGGTTGATCAGGTTGATAAAAAGATAAATGACCTAAGCTCCATGGTGATCAGTCTGGATGTGAAAATGGAAACCCAGATGCAAAGAAAAGCCTTGATAGAAAAAATGGAGAAGAAAGTTGATGGACTGGATTTCTTCATCGAAGAGGCAAACATAAAAATTGCCAGGGTTACTAAAAAAATAGACTTCCTCGAAAAGATCGATCAGAAGCTGGAGGATTTAAAGTCTATGGCTAATTTGGTTGAAGAGAAGATTCTGGATCTTGCAAAGGAAAAGGCTGCTATCGATGATCAGGAAAAACGGATGAATAATATCTCATCTAAATTGAGTATTCAGGAGATCGAATTGCGAACTCGGTTCAAAGAGGTTCAAGAAGCCAAAGATGAGATCTCAAAAATTGACCAGATAAGAGGAGAGTTGGGGCAGGTTAGCTCCAATTTTGAGGAAAAAGTTGAGGCCCTCAATAAAGATTCTGCACAAGTCGCAAAAACCGAAGAAAGGCTTCGGGCGTTGGATGATTTGATGAAGGACTTAAAAGATAGGCAGATAAGTCTGGACGAAAAGCAGGAATCCATGTTGGAAGTTGAAAAGAAAATGGATCACTTGAATAATATTCTTGAGCGAACCGAAGCACGTATTGTAAAAGTTTCCAGTAGTGAAGAAAAGGTTAAGAAAACTCAACAAGCTCTCGGCGAACTTGAGGTTGTTATCAATCGGACGAATGTGGAAAAAGCACGGATCGATAAAGAACGAGAAAACCTTGATAAAATTAATCTGAATATAGAAAAACTGACCACTGTTACCGAGGATGCAGAAGCAAAAATTGA
The DNA here is from genome assembly GCA_047610985.1 of Nitrospinales bacterium. Lineage (GTDB taxonomy): Bacteria > Nitrospinota > Nitrospinia > Nitrospinales > VA-1 > UBA8687. Next base: position 11,632 of record JBLFWU010000015.1, read on the forward strand.
TACTCTGAACAGCAAGATCAATATGCTGGATGAAGTTGATAAGAGATTGAGCATGCTGAGTCTTCTTGCTGAAGACGTTAACGTAAAAGTGCAAAACCTCAAAAAAGAGGAAGCAGTTATTACTAAGGCAGGTGAGCAAATTACAGAGTTGAAGTTTTTGTTAGGTGAAGTGGATAATAAAAGAAACAATCCCAATTGATCTGAAAGAGTCAATATCTTTGGTTATTTCAAGTTTTCTTCCAGGTTCCTATATACATAATCCCCCTATATTTAAAAGTGCAGGTAACGCGGAAATTTAATAATTAATTTTTCTTCTTTGCGAGTAAGGATATATTGATGGCAGAAAAAATTCTTGGTGTGATTGGCGGTAGTGGTTTGTATCAGATGAAAGGCTTGGAAATCACGGAGAGGCTAACTGTCGAGACTCCTTATGGTTCGCCGTCTGATGAAATTATTATTGGAAATTTGCGTGGAACAAAAATAGCGTTTTTGCCTCGTCATGGTGTGGGGCACTTTATTACACCCTCGGAGATCAATTTTCGCGCAAATATTTTTGCGATGAAAAAAATTGGTGTGGAAAAAATCATCTCTGTAAGCGCGGTGGGAAGCATGAAAGAAAAGTATCCTCCCGGTCATTTTGTCGTGCCTGACCAATTCATAGACCGTACTACTCAACGAATTAGCACATTTTTTACCACGGGTATGGTGGGACATGTGAGCTTGGCCGATCCGATTTGTGGAGCGACGGCCGATATTCTTTTTGATGCTGCTGAAAAAGCCGGTGCCACCGTTCATAAGGGTGGTACGTATATTTGTATTGAAGGACCACAATTTTCAACCCGAGCCGAGTCCCTTGTTTATCGGCAGTGGGGCGTTGATGTGATAGGCATGACAAATGTTACAGAAGCAAAGCTTGCTCGTGAGGCAGGCCTGTGCTATTCAACCCTTGCTTTGGTGACAGACTTTGATTGCTGGCATGTGGAAGAGGAAGCAGTGACTTTGGAAGCGGTTTTGAAAATCATGCATCAAAATGTTGAAAAGGCGCAGCAGGTTATTAACGAATTAGTTCCATTGTTAGGAAAAGTGGGCTCTTGTTGTTGTGCTGATGCCTCCAAACAAGCGGTTGTTACCGATCCTAAAAAAATCCCAGAAAAACTTAAAAATGATCTTTCAATTCTCTTTGGCTGAATAAAATGAAAAAAGATATCTCAAGCCAGCTTTATGCAAAGGCTAAAAAAGTAATGCCAGGCGGAGTGAATAGTCCCGTCCGGGCTTTCAATGCTGTTGGCGGTGAGCCACTATTTATAAAGAGTGCGAAGGGTTGCACAATTACGGATGTGGATGGTAATGAGTTTATTGACTATGTTTCTTCTTGGGGACCCTTAATTTTTGGGCACGCGCACCCGCGTATTGTCGAAGCCATCACACGCCAGGCAGAATTGGGTACCAGTTATGGTGCCTCTACAGAATTGGAAATCGAACTCGCCGAAAAGGTAGTTAATGCGGTTCCTTCCATCGATGTTGTACGTATGGTGAATTCGGGAACAGAAGCGGTGATGAGTGCTTTGAGGTTGGCGAGAGGTATTACCGGTCGCGATAAAATTGTTAAGTTCGAAGGGTGTTACCACGGCCATGGCGACAGCCTTTTGGTTAAAGCAGGTTCGGGGTTGGCCTCGTTAGGTATTCCTGACTGTCCTGGAATTGTTTCGAGCCTTGCCGAGAAAACAGTAAACCTACCTTTCAATGATGCCGAACAGGTGCGAGAATTATTCGCAAAAGAGGGCGGTGAGATAGCAGCTTTGATCGTAGAACCTATCGCTGGAAACATGGGCGCGATTCCGCCGGCACCAGGTTTTCTTGAAACACTTAGAGAAGAAACAAAAAAAGCAGGAGCACTTTTGATTTTTGATGAAGTGATAACCGGTTTCAGGGTTTCTCTGGGAGGTGCACAAAAACTTTTTGGAGTAACCCCCGATATTACCTGTTTGGGTAAAATAATTGGTGGCGGACTTCCGGTGGGTGCATATGGCGGAAGTCAGGAAGTCATGGACCATATATCTCCCGTCGGTTCGGTTTACCAGGCAGGGACGTTGTCTGGCAATCCACTTGCAATGACAGCAGGGAATGTCATGGTGGACTTATTATCTGAACCAAGGGTTTACGATTTACTTGAAGAAAAGTCGAAGAAACTTTGTGACGGACTGCAAAAAAATGTGCAGGAACTAGGAGTGCCCGCCCAATTTACTCGAGTGGGTTCGATATTTTCTATGTTCTTTACAGATCAGAAGATTACAAACTTCGATACGGTTAAAACCTGTGACACGGAATTTTTTAAACGATATTTTAACGCATTATTAGAAGAGGGTATTTATATCGCTCCTTCTCAGTACGAAGTGGGTTTTATGTCTGCAATTCATTCAGATGAAGAAATTGACCAAACTATTGCAGCAAGCCTTAAAGCATTAAAAATAGCGAGCAGTTAACTAGAGAGAAAGATTATGAGTGAAATTATAGGTGTACAGGCTCGGCAGATTTTAGATTCTCGTGGCAACCCAACTCTGGAAGTAGATGTGATGCTGGAAGGCGGAGCTAAGGGAAGAGCAGCCGTTCCCTCGGGTGCTTCAACGGGTTCTCGCGAAGCGGTGGAATTACGTGATGGCAATGCAAAAGTTTATATGGGCAAAGGCGTTCAAAAAGCTATCAAAAATGTGAATAGTAAAATCGCCGCAGAAATTGTTGGCATTGAGGTGACAGAGCAGATATTGATCGACCGTTTAATGATAGAAATGGATGGCAGTCCTAATAAAAGCAAACTTGGGGCCAATGCTATTCTGGGTGTTTCTCTGGCGGTGGCTCATGCAGCAGCCGATGATCTCGACTTGCCCTTGTTCCAGTATATCGGTGGTAGCAATGCTAAAGAGTTACCCGTGCCGATGATGAATGTTCTAAATGGCGGCGCACATGCGGATAATAATGTAGATATTCAGGAGTTTATGATTGTCCCCGTTGGAGCTAAAAGTTTTTCCTCAGCATTACAAATGGGAGTGGAAATATTTCACCATTTGAAAGGGGTCCTGAAAAAAGGTGGATTCAATACGGCTGTAGGTGATGAAGGTGGTTTTGCTCCGGACTTGCAGTCGAACGAGCAGGCGATTGAAATTCTGATCAAGGCAGTCAAAAGTGCAGGCTACAAAATCGAAAAAGATATTCTTATCGCTTTGGATGTTGCCGCCAGTGAAATTTACTCAAAGAATAAATATACGCTTTCTGCAGAGAACAATGCCAAATTGTCATCTTCGCAGATGGTTGATTACCTGTCTGGCCTTGCGGCTAAGTTTCCGATAATAAGTATCGAGGACGGATTGGCTGAAAATGACTGGACGGGATGGAAGCAGTTGACCGAAAAAATTGGTGACCGGGTTCAGATTGTGGGCGATGATCTTTTCGTGACCAACACCAAAATTCTGGAAAAAGGAATAGCAAAAGATATTGGCAATTCCATCCTGATCAAAGTTAACCAAATTGGAACGCTTACTGAAACTCTGGATGCAGTAGAAATGGCCAAACGCGCAGGTTATACGGCGGTAATTTCCCACCGTTCTGGTGAAACCGAGGATACAAGTATTGCTGATATCGCGGTTGCCGTGAATGCGGGGCAAATAAAAACGGGTTCTTTATGCCGGACGGATCGAACTGCAAAATATAACCAACTCCTGCGAATCGAAGAAATTCTTGGAGACACGGCTGTATATCGAGGAAGAGACGTTTTTTACAACCTATAAAGCATTGCTTGTGAATATTAATTCAAATTATCAAAAAACAATTTTACTCAGTCTTGGTTTTTTCATGTTGCTAATCATAATGGCTGTTTTTCATGAAAATGGCATTTTGAATGCTTATCGTTTTGAACAGGAACAGGTGAAAATGAAAGAAGCCAACGGAGGATTAAGACAGCAGAATGATTTATTGGGACAAGAAATCGTAGCTCTGAAAACAGAACCTTACGAAATCGAGAAAATTGCCAGAGAAAAGTTAAATCTCGCCATACCGGGTGATCAAATTTACCGTATTGTCTCGACACAAAGTAAATTCCCGCCAACTAAATAGCTTTAATAAAATAAATTTATCTCCCCAGTTTCCTCAAGTTATTACATTTCCCTTCATGATGTCCGTTCACCTGTTCCATAAACCTTTTTAAATAAATGGTTATCTCCACCCCTTTTTTGTTCCGATAAGCATGTCTTGTCAAGCCAAAATCTGGATCATTTCAGGTAACTCTAAAAACTGCTAAATTCTTGAATAATTTGTTGATATATTTAATTTAAGTGGTAAAGTGATTGCACCGATTTAGAGTATATGAAGTTTTTCAGAGCCATCTATTACAGGTGTTTTGTGGAACAGTATTTTTCTTTTTGGGGCAAGTAAGTTGTGGAGACGAATTGTCCTGAAAATTTAATTTATAACTAATAGCCATTTTGAAATATCAATAGCTTGTTTTTTAAGGAGGCAGCATGACCAAACAAGATATCATTAATCAGGTTTCATCTCGGGCAAGTTTGTCCAGAGCCAAGGCAGAAGAGGCTGTGGAAACGGTGATTGAGCTTATTAAGGAATCACTAGGCCACGGTGAGCCGGTTATCTTGCGTCGATTTGGAACTTTTCAGGTGCGTGCAAAATCTAAGCGCGTGGGAAGAAACCCTAAAACGGGTGAAGAAGCTGAAATTTCAGCCCGCAAAGTGGTTCGCTTTAAATCAGGAAAGTTTTTTAAACAAGCTGTGGATGAGGGTGAAGGTACGACTTGATCAACTCTTGGCCAAGGGTCTTACCGTTACAATAGAAGCATTGCATCACCATAGCTAAAAAATCGATATTTCCGCTTTATGGCTTCGTTATATGCCTTTTTTGCCAGTTTTTTCCCGGCAAATGCTGAGGTCAGCAAAAATAAGGTTGATTTGGGCAGGTGGAAATTGGTGAGCAAATGATCTACATTTTCAAAATTCCATCCCGGTACGATAAAACAATTTGTCCATCCTGATTTAGTTTTGAGGATGGACTTTTTAAACTCCTGGGTTTCCAGAACCCGGGTTGAAGTTGTTCCTACCGCCAGTATGGGGCGGCCACTCCTTTTACTATCTAATATCTTATTCCAGTTTTTTGGTGTTATTCGAAATGCTTCGGCTTCCATTTCGTGTTTTGAAAAATCATCAGAGCGTATGGGCTTAAAGGTTCCTGGTCCTACATGCAGAGTTAGGTGTGCTATTCCGTGTAGATGGCATTTAAGTTTTTCTAATTGTCCTTTTGTGAAATGCAATCCAGCAGTAGGTGCTGCTATAGCTCCGCTCTGCGAAGCATAGACCGTCTGATAGCGTTTTTTGTCTTGCTCAAGGGTTGCAAGGCTATCTTCCTGTTCACGGTGTATATAGGGCGGCAGGGGCATCCGTCCGTGTTCTTCCAGATATTTTTCTAAAGCCCGTTGTGATGAAAACTCAATTACAGCACGCTCAGCATTTCTTTTTATAAAAGATCCTGTTAGCGAACTGTTGTGAAAGCTTAATTGCGTTCCGGGTTTCACTTTACCTTTCATCAATACTTCCCATATACCAGAAGAAATCTGCTGAACTAAAATCAATGCAACCGTTTTTTTTTTAAGTGTCGCAAAAATTTTTGCCGGAACTACTTGTGTATTATTGAAAACCATAAGAGGGCGGCTTTTAAGGTGTTCGCCCAAATTTGAAAAAGCATCATGAGTTATTGTCTGTTTTTTTCGATTCACCACCAGCAAGCGCGACTGTCCTCGCCGTGGCAAGGGTCTTTGAGCTATAAGCTCTGCGGGCAGGTCAAAATCGAAATCAGAAAGGTCGGTTTTCAATGTGAAAAAGTGGAATAAGTGGGCTCAGGGAGAATAAAAATATTGCTTTAGTTATCAAGTGGTTAACCCAATTGGGTATTGACCCTTTGAGGTATTTATATTATCCTTCCCTTGTTAAATTAAGAAGGAATATTTTGCTTTATTTTAGCCTTGTCATAGATCAAGGAGGAGTTGTGAAAAAAGGAACGTTAGTAATGGGAAAAATGCTGAAATATCTGAGTCTGGTTATGGTAGCTCTCGTTCTGGTTTTAGGAGCGGGTGGCGATGCAGACGCTAAAAAGAAAAAAAAGAAATACAAATTGACCGATGAAGAAATTGCTATGTTTGACAAGTGGCATGTTAAGCCAAAAAAACGTCAAAAGGCTGTTAAAGATCTTCGGAAAAAACCTAAATTTGTGGGTGCTGTTAAATGTAATGGCAGTTGTCATGACCCTTACTACCAAGCTTGGACTAAATCACCACACGGTGGTACTTACGAACTCTTGAAAGCAGGTGTACGTAAAGAAGCCAAGGTAAGAGTTAAATTAGACCCTGAAAAAGATTACACCACAACTCCTTTATGCCTTCGCTGTCATACAACAGGATACAAACAAAGAGGTGGATTTAAGCCCGCTGGTTCTAAGAGCAAAAAGGGTAAAGATACTGCCAGTAAAATTGATCCTACAGAGCCAAATAAGGAGCAGGTTGGTTGTGAAATGTGTCACTCGGTAGCTGGCGGTTCGCAGTTTAGAGCCGTTATGAAGTCTTCAAAAGGTGATTTTACGAAAGCTGAGACTGAAAAGTACGGGCAGAGATGGGATTATGCCAATGTTTGTACCCGATGTCACACACATCCAAATACTCCGTTTCAACCCTCAGTGCATGATAAGTACAAATTCAATTTTGAGGAGCGAAAACTAAAAGTTCACAAAATTGCTGACTTCTGGAGCGAAGATAACGCCGATCAAAAACTTGAGAAAAAGGATGACCGAGCAAAGGAGCAAGGTCAGTCTGAGAAGACACCTTTGATAATTGAAGATTTTGAAGTCAAAAAAGGCAAGCTCAAGTTTAAAAAGGGCACGAAGCCTTATAATAGTAAAAAGAAGGCCTTTAATTATAAAAAGGGTTAGTTCCTGCATTGCTAAAAAGGTCTGGTCCAACTTGGGCCAGACCTTTTTTCTTTCAAGATTGAGTAACATCTCGCCGAAAAGCTTCTAATGAATCAAAACAATTTTAAAAAGAATATTTTATGCATCGGGGCAGGTTATGTGGGCGGTCCCACTATGACTGTCATTGCAAATAAGTGCCCCGAATATAAGGTCACGGTCGTCGATATATCCCAGGAAAGAATCGATGCCTGGAACTCGGATCAACTACCTTTATTTGAGCCAGGATTGTTTGATCGGGTTCTAAAAGTCCGCGGCAAAAATTTATTTTTTTCAACAGATATCGATACCGCTATTGATCAGGCAGACATTATTTTTGTATCGGTCAATACTCCTACTAAAAATTTTGGAGAAGGTGCTGGCAAGGCGGTTGATCTGCAGTTTATTGAGAAAACCGCTCGACGTATTAAAGAAAATGCACGTTCCAATAAAATTGTTGTAGAAAAAAGCACGCTGCCAGTTCGAGCCGCTGAAACACTCGCAAAAATCTTACATTCGGGGAATAACTCTGTTGAGTTTGAAATTCTATCGAATCCGGAATTTATGGCTGAGGGTACGGGGATTCACGACATGGAATTTCCCGATCGAATTTTGATTGGTTCACGGGAGACTCCATCTGGTCTGGCTGCACGTCAGGAGCTTGTCGATTTATATCGACATTGGGTACCTGAAGAAAATTTGATCACCACCAATCTTTGGAGTAGTGAGCTTTCAAAACTTGTTTCCAATGCTTTTTTGGCACAGAGAATATCTTCCATAAATTCCATCTCTGCAATTTGTGAGGTGACTGAGGCGGATGTAACCGAGGTTTCCAAGGCAGTTGGTAGGGATTCACGTATAGGCTCAAAATTTTTAAATGCCGGTCCGGGGTTTGGCGGTTCCTGTTTTCGAAAAGATATTTTGAATCTGGTTTATTTATGTGAACATTATCAGTTGAATGAAATAGCCGCGTTTTGGGAACAAGTGGTGACGTTGAATGATTACCAAATGGAACGTTATGTTAAACGGATTCTCGAGGCAATGTTCAATACTCTTGTAGGTAAAAAAATTGCGGTGTTTGGTTTTGCATTTAAACCCGATACCGGAGACACTCGTGATTCGCCTGCTATCTACATCTGCAAGCGCCTGCTGGAGGAAAAGGCCTGTCTTCGAATTTCAGATCCTCATGCACTTAGTAATGCCCGAAAAGACTTAGAAGGTATTGATGACGGGGTAGATTATATAGAAGATCCCTATAAGGCTGCTGAAGGGGTTCACTGTATAGCCCTGGTTACAGAGTGGGGTGAATACAGTAAGCTGGATTATAAAAAGATTTTTGATAAAATGGAGAAACCAGCTTTTATTTTTGACGGTCGAAATCACTTGGATCATAAAGCCTTGTTCGATATCGGATTCAATGTGTACTCCGTGGGCAAGGCTCCTCTTACCCATTTCTAGTTTTTCTTCTTTCTACACCCACTTATTCAAGAGGGACCTAAAATGCTATTCATCAGAAAGCTGCTTTTGGCTGCAGTGATCATCCTATTTTTGACGGGATGCAAGCTGGACCTGTCTGCTGATTTGAATGTTGGCGATTTACATCGTGTCGCGCTTTCCAAACTAAATGGAATTGCTTCAGCTGGGACTATTAAGTTTGAAGTTGGTTCAATAGCAAACTGTGGTGATGACAGCGATTTTTTCACCTCAATTCTTGAAAAGCATTTTCTGGATTTTAAAATTATGCCCTGCGAACAGGTGGGCATGGAAACCTATTTTGTTGCGGCTATAAAAATTCCCATTCTTTTCACTCATATTGACTGGCCTGAAAAAACCAATAGCCTTATTGCTCTTAAAGCAGACCCATCAAATAAAATTGGCGAAATTGATGTCGAGTTACTACTTAATCAGGCTCGATTCAGAAGAATCAACAAGGCGGTGGAGTCTAAATATTTTCAGAAATTTGAATTGTCGCGTATAGGGATAGGATTAAAAAATAATCAGGTGACCTATCAAGATGTATTAGCTTCAGATGTTTTTGTAGATAGCTTGCCCGTGGTTGGACTTAAGGCAATTGGATTGAGTCCGGGGGAAAGTTTGATTCTTGAACTCTCTGATGTCAAAGAGGATTTTTTTTCGCTCTATAACCGTGTCTCCTTATTTAGATTGGTTCTAAGTATTTAGCATTTATTCTTTAGTGTAAGGTTTGTGGCAGATGGTGCAGGTGCCCATCTGTCTATGCGGCATGATAGGGATTTTTTCTTCTCCTGTCATATGACATCCCATACACTGGGCCGCAGATGGGGGTGGCTTGTGATATGACGCTGTGTTCAATCCAGGGGCTGCGCTTATAAATGAATAGCCTAAACCTCCAATGACCACCACGCCGATCACTGCTACAAAGCGATAGAAATTTCTTGTCCCATTTGATTTTTTAGCCACGATATTTTTGGGGGTAAGTTGTAAACAAAATTATGAATGGGCAACTGCATCAATCTCCACCTTTGCTCCTTTAGGGAGTGCAGCAACCTGAACACAGGCCCGGGCGGGTTTTGTTTCTGAGAAAAACTTTTCATAAACCTGATTCATTCTCGCAAACTCAGACAGGTCGGTTAAGTATACGGTGGTCTTGATGATGTTGTTTAGATCCAGTCCGTCAGCTTTAAGAATGGCCTCTAAATTATTTAAAACTTTTTCTGTCTCCAATTCAATGCTACCGGTGATCATTTCCATTGTTTCAGGATCCAATGATATTTGTCCCGAGGTGTACAAAAAGTCTCCAATTCGTATTGCCTGCGAATAGGGTCCGATAGCTGCCGGAGCTTTGGATGTTGCTATAATTTTTTTATCCATAATAAATACTCATATTCTCTTAGATGAACTTTGCCATAGTTTTAATGAAAGGGTATGATTTTGGTTCCCTACCTAGATGGGAAAGCACTAAACGATGCGTCACTTTTTCAACTTCCCCTTCCTGGTTTTTTGGGATTTTGATCCGCCCACAACTTTTTATTTCTACTTCCATTAGCTTCTTAATATAGTTTCTCGTACCTGTCGTAAATTGGATATCGGTGGGTACTCTATTGCAACAATTCTTGCAAATAATTCCATTTTGAATGTAGCTGAACCTGAATATACCGTTTTCTGAGATGGTTTTGCAAACAATGCAATGATCGATTTGTGGTTTGTAACCCGAAAGAGATAATAGGCGAATTTCAAATAGTCGGATCAAGGAGCCGAGTTCTGATTGTTGTCTCATAGCTGTCAGGGTTTGTTGTAATAAATTATAGATGCTTTTATCAGCATGCCCCTCAAGAATCATTGAGTCGATCAACTCAATGAAATAAATCCCTGTATAAAGTTTTGCAAAATCTTCACGGATGGATTGAAATGATTCGATGATATCAGACTGATTCAGTCGATACAGGCTCTGATTTTCTTTGCCAAAATAAATCAGATGAATCTGCGTCATAGGTTCTAGGGAACCCCAAAAGCAATTTTTTGCTTTGCGAGCTCCTTTGGCAACACATTTTACCTTCCCATGATCCTCTGTTAGAAAAGTAACCAACCGATCAGACTCAGATAAGTTCATGCTTTTGAGAACGATGGCTTGCGTTTTATACAAAGCCATTAAATTGAATGCTCCAGTTTTAACAGGAAATGTTTGAGGCTAACTCCTCCCGTATAACCTCCCATATCGCCATTCAATTTAACAACACGATGACAGGGAATGATAATTGATAACGGATTCTTACCATTAGCATTTCCCACGGCTCGGGATGCCTTAGGGTTTTTAATTGCTTGAGCCAGCCATTTATAACTACGTGTTTTGCCATGGGGAATTGTAAGCAGTTTCTTCCATACCTTTTGTTGGAATGGGGTTCCCAAACGCAAGTCGAGCGGATAATCAAATTTTTTTAGTTTACCCTCAAAATAAAGAGAAAATTGTTTGATTAAATCTTTAAAGTGCAAATGATTTTTTGAGATATTGCCATTAGTTAATTGGGTTAAATGCTTTTCAATGGATTTTTCATTGGCAATCTTATTAATGAGACGAATCAACCCTTCAGAGCTAGTTACTAGACCCGTTAGACCTACGGGGTTCTGGAAAACTGTATAGCTGACGGGTATGTCAAGAGGGGTGTGTGAATAATTTTTTATCATATTACAGTTTAAAATAATTATAAAACTCAATAAGAATAGCACATCCATTATTTAATTAGTTGGATATCCAATCCACCAGAAAAAGGCTTAGAGCGGGGACATAAGTGATTAACAATAAGCCAATGAGTCGAAGGCCGAGAAAGGGTAAAACCGCCTTATACAAGGCCAATACGGGTTTCCCAAATCGAGTTCCGGCAATGAACAAGTTTATACCTACCGGAGGTGTGGAATAACCAATTTCAAGATTCGTGAGAAAAATGATCCCTAAATGCACCATGTTTATATCAAAGCTTTTAGCGATGGGGATGATAAGTGGCACAACCACAATAATGGCAGAAAAGATATCCATCATGCAGCCGACCAGTAAAAGAAAAATATTGAGGGCGATTAAAAAGGTGAGGGGATCATCGATGTACTGCCGCATGGTTTCAAGAAGTGTCATTGGGATTTGTTCATCGATCAGATAGCTTGTGAATCCCATTGCTGTACCAAGAATAATTAAAATGGAACCAACCAAGATAATGCTGTCGCGCATTAAAATTGGAATATCTTTAGTCAGGCTCAAATCTTTGTAGATCAATGATTCGACAAGAATGACATAGACAACGGTGACAGAGGCAGCTTCGGTTACCGTAAAAAATCCACTATAAATCCCAACTAGAACAATGAGGGGTAAGGGAATTTCCCATATCGCTTCGCGCAGGGCTTTGGGTGCATCTGAGAACTCGGGTTTACTCGGTAGTGTCCCAATTTTTTTTCCGCGGAAAATTGCATAACTAGCGAGGATAAAAATCATAATCAGACCGGGAATGATGCCAGCTATAAAAAGCTTGTCAATACTGACTTGGGCAACAAGTCCATAAAGAATTAAGGGTAGGGAAGGTGGAAATAATAACCCCAGGCTGCCGGAAGAGGTGATAAGACCCAGAGAAAAATTTTCACCATATTTTTCTTTGATTAAAAGAGGGTACAACAATCCACCCAAGGCAATAATGGTCACTCCTGAAGCTCCCGTCAGGGCTGTGAAAAATGCGCAGGCCAGAAGTATAGTTAAAGGTACCCCCCCTGGTATTCCTCCTAATAAGGACTGTGACAGTCGCGCTAATCGTTCAGGAGTTTTTCCATGAGCCAGGATGAAACCGGCAAAGGTGAATAATGGAATGGCGATCAGGGTTGGGTTGCTGGCAACTCGATAGAGTTCAATGAATATAGCTGCGGTATCTATATCTGCACTGTAAAAAGAAACCAGGGCACAAAGCCCAATAATTGCAAACAGGGGTACTCCTAGTAGCGCTAATAAAATTATTGCAGAGGTAATCATAAACTATCTTGAGTCGATTCTTTTTTTTCGCTTCTGGTGGAATGCAATAAAAAACGAAAAGCTATAATAAGAAAGCTGTAGGGAAGGATTAATTGAAAAAACCATACAGGCAGATCTAGAAATAGTGTGGATTCAGACTCCTTTTCAAATTGCACAAAAGACCATGCTGCCCATGCCAGAAATCCGCTAATAATTGCTGTAACGATGCGGGTGAAGGTGAAGACTTGATTTTTTGAATTGGCCGGTAAAAAATTGGATAGGACATCGATTGAAATATGTTTGTTTTGACGGACTGCTAGACTGGCACCCAAAAAGCCCGTCCATAAAACCAATTGCCTTAAAAGAATATCTCCCCATACAAGTGCCTGATGAAAAAGGTTTCTGGAAACCATTTGTCCGAAGGAAAGAATGATCATCAAAGATAAAAGGCAAACAATAAGTCGGTACTCAAATTTTTCAAGAGCTCTGTCAAGAGTGTAGAGGAAACATACTAATCTCATAGATAATTCTGGGTCGGAGGATTGGTGCCTTTAATATCAGGTCTTGTCATATGAAAACCTGATATTATAATAAACGCTTCAAACAGGGGTCTCAATATTATTTATAGATACCAATAGATTATGGCTTTTACAGTTCGATTTTTTTGTGTATTTTTTTTCGTTTTAGTACTACTTGAACCTTCTTTTGGCAATGAAGTATTAAATCAGGAAATGGTGCGTTTTCCGGCAGGGGAGTTTGAGATGGGAAGCCCGAAGGGCACAGGCAAAAAGAACGAATATCCCAAACATAAAGTGTATTTGAATGCTTTTTACCTCGACAAATTTGAGGTTACGTTTGCAGATTTTGAAGCTTATCTGGCAGCTCATTTGAAAAAATATCCTACGATAACTGGTTGGGTTGACCGTAAGGCAAGGGCAGATATGATCAGCAAACCTGTTTTCGGTTTGCAATGGAAACGGTGTCGAAACTACTGCGAATGGCGTGAAAAAAGAATGCCGACTGAAGCAGAATGGGAACGCGCAGCCAGGGGTAAAGAAAACCGAATCTATCCGTGGGGAAATGAACTTCCTGATAAAACCCGAGCCAATTTTGGCAATTGCTGTTTCGTTCAAAAAGGAAAGGTGCATAACGAAGTCGGACATTATGAAAAGGGGAACACTGCTGAGGGAATATCTGACCTCGGTGGAAATGTTGCCGAATGGGTCAGCGATTGGTATGATAAAAAATATTATAAAAAGGCTCCATACAAGAATCCCAAGGGTCCTAAAAAAGGTAAGTTCCACGTAATTCGAGGTGGCGCTTGGAATAGCCTTCCCATGTACTTGAGATCGTCGAGTCGCTATGGTGACAGCGACGGTAAAGATTATTATGGCATTGGTTGCCGTTGTGCAAAATATGCCGACTTGCCTTAATTAACACAATTCAAATTTGGTAAAACGCTAATGGAAGATTTGGACAAAACACTGGATATTATGGAACGGGATAAATCTGTATCCCTGTTGCAAGAGAATTCTGTTCGCGTAAAAAAGAACAATATAAAATTTACAAAATTGAATAAGAAAAATTCGCAAGAACATCTGGATTTGCAACTTGTTTCTTATGAAAGACTGGTACGTAATTTAATCAGGCAACTTTTAACTATGGAAAAGAAGATCCGTTTGAAATATCTCACTCCCATGGATGCTGAAAGAGAGCTGAAATTAATGCGCGTGTGGAACACAGAAGTGGAATGTGCGTTAGAGGATTTGAATATAAAGTTTAGGGATATTCATGTCCAAAGACGATCAGTTGAGGAGTTCGATACAATAGTCAATGGAATGAGAACCAAAGCCAAAAGTGATATAGAATCCCAGGTTCCTGAGTTAAGAGTAAATCTTTTGACCGAAATTGGTTCATCCGAAAGGATTGATCCTAAGGAGTTGAGTGAGCTCTATGGATTGGATGAAGCCGTTTTAATTGACCTTCAAGTGATTGACCCTTTGCAGAAATTACATGAGTCATTTAGGAAACTGAGGGAGGCTGGTTGTGAAAAACAAGTGTTTCAAGGGTTGGATGATGCGATTCGTATTTTTGTGAAAAATATTAAAGCTATGGAAGGAATCGTATGGTCAGGCAAGTCACCAGATCAGCGAAAGGAACTTAAGATGAAAGTTGTGAAACTTAGTATGAACCTTAAGGAAATTATCCTTAACTTGCTTACTCTGGCTCAGCAGGCGTTATTGCCAGTAGAACGAAGAAATGGTGATATGATTTCAAAATTAACGGGTAAATTAGAAAAATTGTTCCAGGTAGAGTCTGGTTACGATGAAATAATCTGCAAGATTAAACCTTTTTTTGAACTTATTCGATGACTCTTTTGAAATCAAAAAAAATAGAATGGTACGTGGCATGCGACTTATAGTATTCGTTTTAGCGATTATTATTACAGGTTGTGCAACCATCAATTTTGGTCCTTCTCTGAGTGAGTTAAAGGAAGTTACGATTGAAGGTGAGGGGCCTGGAAAAATTTTATTAGTTAATGTTGACGGAGTTATTAACAACCAAAAGGACAGATCTTTTTCGGGTAATCCCTTGAAGCTGGGAATGGTTGAAAAAATCAAGAGTATTTTAGAAAAGGCGGAGAAAGATGACGAGATAAAAGCCCTTTTAATAAAAATAAATAGTCCGGGTGGAACGGTTACCGCGAGTGATATTATTCTCCACCTTTTGAATACATATAAGGAAAGTAGTAAAGTACGCATTTATATTCAAGTGATGGACCTTGCTGCATCGGGCGGTTATTACATCGCCTTGGCGGGAGATGAAATTATTGCTCACCCAACTTCTTTAATTGGTAGTATTGGTGTAATAGCTCTTAAAGTTAATTTGCAGGAGTTGATGGCGAAAATTGGAGTGAGTTGGGAAATTGTTAAATCCGGAGATAAAAAAGATTTTATGTCCCCCTTTCGGTCATTTACCAAAGAAGAAAGAGAATTGTTTCAAGGGGCTATCGATAAATTACATAACCGATTTGTAACACTCATTGCAAAGAATCGTTCCGCATTAGATATTTCGCAGATTCGACCGCTTGCAGATGGTCGTGTGTTTGATGCTGAACAGGCAAAAGATTTAAAGTTGATTGACCATATTGGTTATGTCACAGATACCGTTCAGAGAATAAAGTCAGATTTGAACAACTCCAACCTTAAGCTGGTTACCTACCACCGCAACAATGATTTTCAGGGTAATATTTACTCCCAACTTCAAAAGCCCACCTCTTTTAACCTGATCAACCTTGATCTAGGATTCAACCCTAATGCATTAAGTCCTTATTTCTTATATATTTGGTCTCCTTAGACCGCTGTTGATATTGGTGGTTTTTTGAGTTATCTTTAGTAGCTTAGATCCCAAAATATGAATTCTAAAAACCCTCGGTTTATTACAGGGAAGGATACTTGGTCTTTTATGGACAAGGATCAATTAAAAATTTTAGTAGTAGATGATGACGAGGACGATATTTTTCTTGTCAAAGAACTTCTGCGCGAAGGATTCCCTAATTCAATAGTTACTCTTGACTCCGCAAACTCCAGCCATGGGGCTAAAAAATACCTAGAGAAAAGCCAATATGATATTTGTCTGCTTGACCTTCGTTTGGGAGAAAATGATGGAATTACCTTACTAAACCTTGCAAAGGAAAAATGCGCGGCAGTTCCGGTTATATTTTTAACCGGGCAGGGAGATCAGGAAAAGGCTGTTGAGGTTATGAAGGCAGGAGCCGCCGATTATCTTATAAAATCGAGACTTTCAGTAGAGGGTTTGGAAAGAGCAATAAGAAATGCAATAGATTTACGAAATGAAAAAGAACAGAGAAATAAGGCCGAAACAGCTTTACGAGCCCAGGATCGATTACTAAATGGCGTTTCTAAGGCGACGAATAAGCTCCTAACGGTTCCGGATTATAATGTGTCTCTTGGTCAAGCATTAGCCATATTAGGTGATGCCGCAGATATTGATGGAACATTCATTTTCAGGCATAACCAGAAAGCCGATTCACTTTGCTGTGACCTGGAATTTGCGTGGACTGAGGAAAATGGAATAGCTAGTTTTGAAAATCTTAATGTAAATACCTCCTATGAGGAATTGGGTATTGAAGAAAATTTTCCACCCTTAAAGAATGGCCAATCGGTTATCACCTGTGAGCAGAGGGGGTCAAATTTTCCCGGCGGTATATTTAAGCGTCTAAAGCTAAGCTCTTTGTTGCTAGTTCCTATAACCATCAATTCGTATTATTGGGGTTTCTTTGCGTTGGGTTCCAAATATATTGATAAAGTATGGCTTACAAATGAGCAATCGATATTGGAAACGGTTACAGCTAGTATCGGTGGGGTTATTAAAAGACATAATGATGATGAAGCTTTTCACCAGATTGTAGAGGGAACTTCTTCCCGAGTGGGGGACGAGTTTTTCAAATATCTTGTCAGGCATCTTGCAAAGGCATTGCCTGTGAAAAATGCTTATGTGAATGAAACTCTTAATCTAAAAGAGTTTCAATGTTCTGTGTTAGCAGGTTGGGCCGATAACAACTTTACAGGGAAAAGGGCATTTGATGCTTCTGATACTCCAGGTGAAGAGGTTTTGGCCGGAATGCTTGCGTATCATCCCAATAAAATCCGCGAGTTATATCCCAAAGATAGGAGCCTTTCTGAAATTAAAGCGGTTAGTTTTGCAGGGGTTCCCTGTTTTGATTCAAAATTTAAAATAATTGGATTTCTTTCGGTTCTTGATGATAAGCCAATGCTAGACCGGGATCGTACCTTCTCTATACTAAAAATATTTGCAGCTCGAGCTGGAGCTGAACTGGAAAGAAAGAAGACTGAACTCGCCATGCGAAATATGGCTTATCACGATTCACTTACAGGACTACCCAATCGTATTTTATTCAATGACAGACTGGAAATGGCTCTTGCAAAGGTAAAGAGAAGTAAACAAAAGATTGCGGTTTTGTTTGTAGATTTTGATGGATTCAAAAAAATAAACGATACTTTGGGACATTCGATTGGTGATGCACTGCTGGAAGCTGTAGGGGTAAGATTAAAATCCTGTCTACGGCAAGAAGATACTGTAGCCCGATTAGGTGGTGATGAGTTTGTGTTGATTCTTCCCGAAATTAATAGTCGAGATGCCGCTGGTATTCTCGCTAAAAAACTGTTGGAGACCATACGCCCCGCATTTATGATTGAGGGAAATGAAGTGAAGATTACTCTTAGTATTGGAATCAGTCTTTTTCCTGAAAATGGAGATACTGTTAAAATGCTGGTAAAGAGAGCTGATGAAGCATTGTACCTCGCCAAAAACAAAGGGCGGGATTGTTATCAATTTTATAGTTAGAAAAAATGGTTAACCTTGTCTCTTTAAATATAGCTTTACCAGAAAAAGTTGATTTAAGCCATGGAAGCAAAAAGCTTTTAACTGGTATTTTCAAAAAGCCGGTAGAGGGAAAAATTTTTCTGGATGAATTGGGTTTTCGTGGAGATGGTGTAGGCGACACCCGCATTCATGGAGGAAAAGATTTGGCTGTTTGTGCCTATTTCGTTGATCACTTTCCCTATTGGAAAACTGAATTGGAAAGAGAAATGAAACCTGGTGCTTTTGGTGAAAACCTCAGTTTGTCTGGAATCAATGAAAAACAGATTAATATCGGAGATATTTTCCGGATAGGCGAAGCTGAAATTGAAGTGTCACAACCACGACAACCCTGCCACAAGCTGAATAAAGTTTTCGACCTTCAAGCAATGGCTTGCAAAGTTCAAAAAACGGGATACACGGGTTGTTATTTCAGGGTAAAAAAAATGGGATGGGTAGAGTCTGACTTAGTATTTGAAAGAATACAGGAAGGGTTGGGAAAAATATCAATCGAAATGGTTAATGTATTAATGTTTAAAGAAAAAAAGAATCAGGATTTATTAAAAGATGTTGTTAGTCTTAAAGCGCTATCAGTAGAATGGCGTGAAAAATTTCAAAAGCGTCTTTGAACCCAATCAGCTTTGCCTCCCTTTGACAATATGAAAACCTTAGATTGGGTCACTATTTTAAAGGAAAATTTCACCTCTGATGAACTTGAGGATGAAACCCTTTATGCGTTTCTAAATTACCTGATCGATTTGGGACTTCTTATTCCTTCCGAAAATGATTCCCTGCAATGGCGGGGGATGGCTAATGATATAAAAAGTGAAGAACAAATACCGATTATGCAAAGAGATTTATTAACTGTATCTCAATCGGAACCGGGTTTTGCTCTGCCATTTTTTATCAGGATTGAAACCAGTAAATTGCATACGCTGGAATCATTAATTGGAACCGAGGATAAGAAAGCTAGAAGTAAAATTACTCCTAAACCAGAGCGTTCTTCTGATTTAAGTAACTTGCAAATTGTTAAAAAGGTAAGCCGTCAATTAGAGCCTTTCCTGAAAGCTGAAAGCGCAATCGTATCGCGACTCATTGGAGAACATACTACTAAAGCCGACGCACAGAGATTGTTTCACCATATATTTGGAAAACTAGGTTCTAAAGCGCAACCTCGAAAATGGGAACAGCTGAGCCGAAAAAGGCATCGCTGATTTTATATTTAGGGTGATCAAAATTTGCAGGTTATCACGGCGGGGGATGGAGAACTTTTCAATATTATATATCTATAATATTGTCATCTTCCTTTTGCTTTTGGGTTGGAGTATAGGTGCGTGTCTGGGATTCCTGGGTGCTTCTTGAAATAGGTGCGCGATATTTTTGAAATAGGTTTGCTGTAAACAAGACTACTCCAACCAGCAGAGCTATAATGAAAAAACCGAATGCGAAAAAAGATAGTAAAGCAAGACCAAGCAGAATCCATATAACCATAGAAATCTTTGTGGTCCATGGAATTTTTTGGTTGCGCCCTAGTTGTTGAAAGAAAAACATATTTAATTTCTCAGATTAATGAACATTTGCTATTATCAGGTATGTCTGATTTAGCAATCATACCTTGCCCAAATTGTGGAGTCAAAAACCGGATTCGGACTTATGACCCTGAAAAAATTCCGGTGTGCGCGAAATGCAAAGCAAAACTTGTTGGTGAAAAGGAACACGCGGCATTTTCCAAGTTCAATGAGAATCTCAATCAGTTTAAAGACTTTCCCGACTTTGGGTCTCGGTCGGGTAAATAATAATTTTTAACCCTCAAACAGTTACCCTTATAAAAAATTATGGATACCGTTGATATAATCGATAAAAACTTAAAAGAACAACTCGAAGCTCAGCATGTGGAAATTATTGATGATAGCCACCTTCATCGTGGCCATAAAGCTGCTGGAGGCGGCGGGCATTATTCCGTTAAGGTAGTCTCACCTAAATTTGAAAACCTGAATGTGATGGAGCGTGTCCGATTGGTTCATAAGGCACTGGATGTGGAAATGACAGGTACTCCAAAGCTCATTCACGCTCTACAGGTGAAAACCTTTTCAAACACTGAGTGGCCATCTTGAGTTGGGCTGTTGTAGTGTTGTTACTCTCGATAAACTTCCAACTCTTCGCAGTTTTTTAAGTATTCAGATTCGGTCAAGGCTTTGTAGCCTTCTCGGGTATATTGATTTTTATATAGATCGAGTTTAATATATTTTTTACTTTGCACCGAATCTGCAAAAGCTTTGGCGCCCCTGTCGCCAATGACATTGCCAAACATAGAGAGGTCTTTTAATTTAGGCAAGTTTTCTGTATTTGCAATCACAATGGCACCATCGTCACCAATTTCATTTTGATTGGCGTTTAAAAGTTCCAGGTTGCCTAAATAAGGGGATTCTGTCAGTGCTTCCAACCCCTCATCAAATATCTGATTTCCTGGTAGAACCAATTGTTTTACTGTTTTAAGTGATTCTTTCGTGGCTAACTCCATACAACCACGAATGCCGATATATTTATCCCGAAGGATTAGGATGGTTCCATTTTCATGAAAACTGTCCTTAAGAATATCATCAAGTTTACTCATCATTTCTCCTGAAAATCTTTATTTAGTTGTAATGATTCTAGCAGACTGTTGCTAGCTTTCGATAGGGCAAAAAAAAATGCCGACCCTGCATTCTAGCAGGACCGGCATTTAAAGTTATGCTTTATAGAAGCGGATCAAGAAATAATTCATCTGTTTTCCATTTTGCGACCTCTTCTTTTGTCGGAACCGGTGGAACCGGCCGTTTGGATGTGCGTTTGTCTAGTGGATCATGGAAAGTTCTGGCATAAGCTTCTGCCTTCCATAGGTATAGATGCTCAAATATCATACCCCATGGAGCCATAGGTGTGTTGTCAACACCACGGGTTACCCTTTTGTACCAGAGGTCATCGGGCCAATCCTTAAGAAGCTTATCTATACGGTCAGGCATCTTAGGTGTGTCAGGGTTGCTTTCATTTCTGAAGTCTAAGGCTCCGGTCATCATGGGAATGCCATCTTTACCATGGCAGACGGCGCAGTTGAGTCCTTCAGTAGATGGGTGTGTTCCTTCAAATACTGTTTGACCCTCAGCTATAACCTTTGGGTCATCCCACCAAGTCCATTGGGCGCCAAACTTGCCTTCAACTGGCATATGTGTGGGATCTCGAAGTGTCTTTAAATAGGAGGTCAAAGCGGATAGTTCATCCTCACTTAGGTCATCCTCGTAATAAGTAGGCATGGCTTTAATTGATTTTGGATCATCAAAACCAGGTGACTGCGACTTTCTAGGATCCACTATTTGTTCTTTTATATAATCCTTAGAATACAGTCCTATTTGTTTTGTGCCTAAGTTTGGCCCACGGTCTGAGTTGCCTTCCCAGAATACTTTATGGCAGTTAAAACATTTGTTATTCTCAAAAACTTCCCGTCCTGCAGCGATTACTTCAGGGCCGGCGGCATCGCCTAAAACAAGAGGAGGCCTGTTAAGCTTCGCTAACTCAAACTCTGGATCAAACTGCGGTAGTTGTGCTGTTGCAGTTATAAATATTCCTGAAGCCAATGCGTAAGTTGCCAATAGGCGCATTACCCAAGAGGAGGTAGATTTTTCTACTGTTAACGTTTTCCAGTCTAGAAGAGTGAAAAAACAAAATCCGACTAGAGCAAAAGAAACAAATTCAATTTGCCACCAGATGGGGAAATTAAATTTACCTGCAACCACCCAAATTATTGCACCAAGAATTAATATAAAGGGGATTTTTAACTTTATATTCTGGAATGCGGATTTTTCTTTAGGTTTTTGTGGTTTTAGCTTTAGCAGAACGAAGTAAGTGACAATCAATGCTATTCCACAACCGAGGCCCAAAACTCCAAAAATATTAAACAGTGCATAAAGAGCACTAAGTATTAATATCAGACCAATAATGACCACATCAATGTTCATTTAAAATCTACTCCCTTATTCAGCCATTTGCGGTGCTGCCGCTGGCTGAGTTTCTTTTTTCTTAGTTTTTGGATATTTAATTCCAATCCATATGATGGCTGTCATCAAAATAAAGAATGTCCAGACAATCGTGGTCACATGGAATCCTGATTCTGCTAGCGATGGTGCAAATTTTTCGGGCGTCACATCTTTGAATACTTTATAAATATGCCAGTTCATCCGCGACAATTCTCGAATGGTTCCCATCCAACTCATCAACCAGATGTCTGCAAATCCAAGGAAAATTAGAACATAAGGGCCAAGTGGATTGATCTTTCCATAAGCCACTTTGCCGGTTTTTGTGGCAATCGTATAAAAAATGTAGTTAATGAACGTTACCGTTACCAGACAAAAAGCCGCCGTATTTTTTGAAACCATTAAGGCCAGAAAGGCAAGGTTGTCAGGTAGAACCATACTGGAATCCATCCCCGGTTCAGGCATCATAGTTGCGAAGAAACGCCTCGGGGTAAACCAAATAGTGGCTGCAATTATAATGAGTACAAAACCAAATTTCATTGCTGGAAAAAAACGTTCGGCATTTTCAATACGTTTCATACTGACCCACATATATATATTACTGGCACTAAACATGGTGCCTACCAGTAGTCCTTGAACTAGCATAAACATGGACTCACGGTCAGACATGATGTACATACCGATGGTGGCATCGTATTGGTAAATTTCGCGGACGAAGATATAACCCATTGCAGGTAATGGAAGCAT
Organism: Nitrospinales bacterium; assembly: GCA_047610985.1. Lineage (GTDB taxonomy): Bacteria > Nitrospinota > Nitrospinia > Nitrospinales > VA-1 > UBA8687. The sequence continues at coordinate 34,243 of JBLFWU010000015.1, forward strand.
GATCGCCACACCTATCAGATTGCCGATATAACCAACCCAATCGTAATACTCGCGATCTTCCTTTTTATCTGACCAAAGGTACATATAGGCACCGATGACACAAACCATATAGCCACCAAAAGTTCCATTACCAACCAATCGGTGATAATTAAGTGGCATCCAGGCTGAATTTGCAATTTTTGCCCATTCCCCAATATTCATCAATTCGTTCAGAGGTTTGGGTGGGGTCTGCATAAAAGTTGCAGGACCATCCAGAGCGACTAGGAGGGTTAATCCGAGAATATTTAATATGACACCAGTAACAATGTGTCTTCCCTTTTTATTGGCCTTATTGAGTGGGTCCCAGGAATAAACGTAAATATACATGACTACCGTTTCCAGGATGAACAGGGTAGGGTAGCCCACCATGAACAAGGTTGGAAACGATGCGATAAGATAAGTGATGAAATCCTCATAGGCAATCAGCATGACAAACAGGAAAAGTCCGCCTGTGAGAGCTGTGAAGCTGTAACAAATACCAATTACTTTGGTGATTTCGTGTGACAGACGCTCGAATTTGTAGTCCGATTTGGCGAACATGATGCCATTCGAAAGCAAACCACCCACGGCACCGTTTACTATCGCTAGAATTACGCCAGATGTTTCGAAATGCTCAACTGGCGTAAGTGCCATTGCTATTAAAGTGCCTGAAATAGCTCCCACGAAAGCAGAGCTTCTGATTCCCATCAATTTGTGGAAATAATTCAGGAAGCTTACAAAGAGTGCGCCGAAGGCACAGGCCCACATTCCATATAGTACGCCGTGATGGATACCAATAATTACTTCTCCGGTTATCCCAATAACAACGCCAATAAGTACCCCGAGAAATACATTCGATAGAATAATAGCTTTTCGCACTCCTTGCGTCCGCCGTGCACCCATGACTTCCATGATGACAACGAACATGGGACATCCCAATATAAAGGATGCGAATAATATATGTAGTTGAGCTGCTGCCCAAGTGAATTTGCGATTGCTTAATCCGAGGAAAGAATACTCTTCGAATTCATGTTCTGCAGCCGGGCCGATATCCGTTAGATAAGATAAATCTTCTACCTCTTCGCCTTCAGCTTCTTCACCGTCAGCTGCTTCTTCGCCACCTTCTTCATCTTCGTCTTCATCTTCTTCATCTTCTTCATCTTGCGCAAATGCGAGAGACTGAAAACTTAGATTAGAAAAGATGGAATTTGAAGAAACAGACAGAATAGGGGATACATGGCCTAACAGGTAAACCATTACCAAGCAGAGTATTGATTTCAACAACGGTATTTTGGGAGAATTCTGGTTCATTGATTACCCGAAACAAAAAGAATATTAACGGCTGAAAACCTTTTTCTCAAAGCCTTTTAGACTACTAAAGTCCTAAAGAAAGTAGAGAAATATCATACGGGTTGGGCAAAGTCAAGGAGACTTTAGGGCCTATAACCAATTGCGGGATTTCGCTGCATGAAAAGGTGTAGATGGATCGAATATTTTGGGGAGGATATGAAGTCTTATTCTTGATTCTTGTCAGCAATATTCAAAGGCATGATAGTTAGTGCAAATCCCATCGCGGTGCTGAGAATGGAAAGAAGCCCTACAAAAATTTGCGGCCATTCAGATTGAATATCCCTTACTGACCAGACAAACAGAAAGGCGCCAACAATCATCAGAACCACACCGAGAACCCTGATCTTCCATCCGCTCATTTTTCTGTCCCGCCCTCTGCAAGTGCTTTCTTTTTTTTGTCAATAAGAACTAAGTTTCGAACATATATAATCGAGCCGAGACTTTGACCAACAATGAATACTGGGTCCTGACGATAAATTGCGTAAGTTAAGAGAACCATAGAACCACCGATGCTGCAATACCAGAAAGACAGAGGAATAGTGCTTTCGCCACGTTTTTCTGAAATGATCCATTGAATAATAAATCGAGCTCCAAAAAGAGCCTGTCCTACAAACCCGATTATCATCCATTGTGTCACAGTCATCTAATCCTCCTGAATAATATCATAGTTAATATGTCTCTTTTTCATCCAGCGAATCGCCATCAAATCATGCAGAGAGGAGAAAAGCCGATTACGAATATTGTATTTCGATACCCCGTGAAGGCGTGGGTGATGACTGACTTTCACTTGTGTTACACGAAAGCCTTCCATTTTCATCAAGGTTGGGAAAAACCGATGCATTCCTTTAAATAGTTTTACTTTGTCAAAGCATTCCCTACGGAATGCTTTTAAGGAACACCCTGTGTCTGCAATTTCCTCTTGGCTCAATCGATTTCTCACCCCATTGCCAATTTTTGAGGAAATGCGTTTGATCCATGGATCGTTTCTTTTAAATCGCCAGCCGCAAACCACATCAAATTTCTGCATCTCGTCAAGAAGTAGAGGAATATCAGCAGGGTTGTTCTGCATATCCGCATCCAGTGTTACAAAGATTTTGCCACGCGCTGCTTTGAAACCTGCTGCAAAGGCTGCCGACTGCCCATGATTATGGCCGAAGCGAATCAGCTTTAACCGAGGGTTGTTTTTCTTAAGAGAGTTAATTATATGATGACTGCCATCCACACTGCCGTCATCAATTAAAACTATTTCATAGCTGAGATTCAATTTGCCGAGCTCTGTCTCCAGTTTTTCTTCAAGCGGAACCAGATTATCGCGTTCATTATAAACAGGAATTACAATCGAAAGATCGAGGTCAGGGGTGGTCATGTTTAAGTAGTTTTTAGAAAGAATGTTCAGGCATAACTGGGATTTTGAGATTCTGCTGCTAATTGTCCACAGGCCCCAAGAATATCGGTGGCGCGGTTTTGTCGAATGAAAGCAGAGAAATTTTGTTCTATTAAATAATTTTGAAACTTGAAAGTTTGTTTGTCCGTTGGAGGCCGGTACTCCGATGACTCGAACGCGTTAAATGGAATCAAGTTAATTTTACAAGGAATCCCTTTCAGCAATTTAGCAAGTCGACGCGCATCGTCATCTGAATCATTTATACCCTCGAGTAATACATACTCAATCGTGTGCCTACGTTGCGGTTTTAATGGATAGTTTTTAAGGCACTCCATTAAAACTTTAATGGGATATTTTTTATTGATGGGCATTATTCGATCACGCGTTATATCATCCGTTGCATTGAGTGAGATAGCCAAGTTTATGTGTAGATTTTCTTTTTGAAATTCATTAATTCGATCGACCAGCCCAGATGTGGAAACGGTTACTTTGCGTGTGGAAATGCGCATGGCCTCTGGTGCAGTCATCAGACGTAAAGCGTCGATAACTGGTCCGAGATTGTCGAGAGGTTCGCCCATCCCCATGAATACAACATTGGTAATTGCATCTTTTTTAGCGACGTCTTCATTTACAGTTATACATTGTCCAAGAATTTCTCCTGCTGTCAGGTTTCTCTTCAACCCCAGACTTGCAGTCAGACAGAACGAACAATTCAGCCGACATCCCACCTGCGTCGATAAACACAAGGTTTTTCTTGAATCGGAAGGCATCCACACACTTTCAACTAAGGCTCCATCATCGAGTTTCAATAAGTATTTAATAGAGCCATCTTGTGAATGAGTTTTATTTTGTATCTGCGGTAAAGAAAAATGGAATCGGTCTGCAAGTTGAGCTCGCATTACTTTCGAAATGTTGGACATTTCTGCAAAGTCCCGATACCCGTAATTATAGACCCAATTGAAGATCTGATGAATACGATAGGGTTTCCAGTCAGGGAAGATTTCTCTTAGATAGGCTTCCGTGGTGCCGATGAAGTTTTGCGATGAGTTTTTTGTGTCTTCAGTCATTATTTAAAAAGATCAAAAATCCGGAAAGGTTAGAAAACCCCTAATAAAATGTTTTTTATTGAGATCTGGGCAAATTTAACCATCCCGCAACTCTCCAATCACTTTGTTGGACTAAATATAACTCATTGAAAAACAATAAACTACCAAATTTAGGTAGTTAGGGAAGATTTTTCCTGATTGCAATGTTTTCTAAAAGGATATATTTTTATATCTTATTGATAAATAAAGTGTCTTAAAACTATTGAATTTTGGCACATTTCCTGTAGTCAGGAGTTGTTATGCAGCTTACCGAATGCTTTAGAATATTACAGGTCGAGCCTGGGACTCCCTGGCAAGCGATTAAAAAGTCTTATTACAGTCTTGCTAAAAGATTGCACCCCGATATAAACCCACAAAGCCCGAATGCCGAATCACAGTTTAAGGAAATCAATCAGGCGTTCCAAGTTTTGCGGTCGCATTTTAGTAATTCAGATGAAAAAGCTCTAGTAAAGGTCAAGGCAAAAACTTGGAGTTTTTTATTGCAACGTATCGTAAGCAACCAGAAACTGGAAAAGTGGAAAGACGACTGCGCTACTTATCTTGGCCAATTGGACACCCGTATTTTTCAATTGAACGTTTATAAGAAAATTCATGTCCCCATTTCTACCGCGCAATCGGGCGCGAGTATTTACTTGAAATCCGGCAGAGAAAAATTTGAAATAAAAGTGCCTTCCGGAGACTGGAATCAAATGTCCTTGTCTATACCTGGTAAAGGCGAACCCAGCTTATTCTGTAAAAGACGTGGTGATCTTATTGTCAATCTGAAAACCCCAAAAATACAAATGGTCAATGCTGGGGCCTCTTGTTTTTCTTACGAGATGGCAATAGATAAAGCCAGAGTCGGCAGCGTTATGACCCTCAATTCTTCAGAAGGTCCTATCAAATTTGTGTTGCCACGAAATACAGGGGACGGTCAAACCTTTTGCTTGAAGTCAAGAGCCGACAGTGATAGCAAGCATCTCCTGACGGTGCGATTGAATTGAGATGTCATTAAGAATAAGTAATCAGAGTGTAAACCATCACGCCACCGCTCATAAGCGAGATTATGAGTGTACAAAACACAAGACTTAATAAGGATGGAGGTGGCAGGTCTTGTTTTTTGCTAAGTATCCATTTGCTGCCCAATATTAAGGAAACTAGAGCCATTAAAAGCGAAACCAATGTGAATTGGGATACCTGACTGCTGAAAACTATATTTTTATCCATCTTGCTAAGAATAGAAATCGTCCAGGCTAGTGGAACTAAACAAAAAAGATAAGCTCCTAAAAGCATATTGTTTTCTGTGGTTTTGTATCGAGATATAAAACGCAAGCCGAGAAAAACCATTCCACCCATCATTATCCATGAAGTAAGATCGACTAAATCCGCTTTCTGCTTTTCTTCGCGTATGTGCCGTAAAGCTCCCAGTACATATCGGGAAACTTCTTCGTCCTGCATTTCATAGAATCCACCTTCTTTGGTATCGAAAGCAAAAACTCGGGCAGTAGTGGATTCGGCAGGCAGAGAAATAGCGCGATAACCGTCTTTGTCCGCCCGCTCGATTTCCATATATACGATTCCCGTGTGATATTTGAAATTGTATTTTTCAATCTCGAAGAGTTTGCCAGCGTATCTATTGTTTTCCTGATAAAATTGATCCTGTATTTTCATCAGGTCCAAAAGAGCTTGTCGAGCCTGAACATCTGAATCCAACTCAAAAACGTTAGAACAGGATGTCAGCAGGAAAAGCAGAGCTGTGCAAATTAATGATTTGATTTTCGGGTTCATGCGATAAAGAAAAGGTAAACGTATATGATTGGTTTTAAGGTCAAACATTTGAATTTTTTATAATAGCATTTTGGAGCATATATGTTTAGTCAATTTAAGTTTGTAACTGGGAACCCAAATAAAGTAAAAGAAGCCGGGGATATTTTGGGAACCGCTATAGAACAGGTAGAGGTGGCTGATTTATTTGAAATTCAAACTCAAGATCTTGATGAGCTGGTCTCTCACAAAGCTCAACAGGCATATGATGCGTTGCGTTGCCCAATTTTAGTAGAGGACTCTGGGTTGGTTTTTCATGCTTGGAAGGGATTGCCAGGTGCTCTGGTGAAATGGTTTGAAACAACCGTCGGCTGTGAGGGCATGTTAAAGATGTTGCAGTCCTTTGATGACCGAAGAGCAAGGGCAATTTGTTGCATGGCTATTCATGATGGGAATAAAATTCAGATTGTGCGTGGGGAAGTTGAAGGAACCATTTCCAATGAGATTCGTGGTGGTAATGGGTTTGGTTGGGATGTCTTGTTCATTCCAGAGGGTTATGAAAAAACTTATGCTGAAATGAGTCCGGTGGAAAAAAATGAAATATCGCATCGGAAGAGGGCGTTAGAAAAGCTAAAGGCGCTTCTGCAAGGCTAAAAAGGAGTTAAATGGCCTTCAGTTCTGCAAAAATATTGCTGAAAATTTGATGGAAGGTGGGTAATTTACCATAAACGGTTTCTGCGTCCTGGGGTGGTTTCTGGTTGATGCGCTGATAATCTGCCACCATTTCTTTCCAGTCGGATTTTTTTTCAATCCACCCGCTACTGACTACGGCTTCAAAACATTGTTCATCCGTTTGGCAGGGCAGGTTTTGTCCTTTAGCGAATGAGCGTAGGGTTTTCAAGACAATGTCGTAGGTGTGCCCAAAACGTTGCAAGGCCGCTCCTTTGAAATAATCACTTTGCTCCTGCTTGAGAACCTCATCTAACCTTTGCAGGTTCCAGTCAAAATGAGTCAGTAAAACCTGTAGCTCTGAGGGTGTTTTTTTTAACATTTTATTTTGTGATGCTTTTTATGATTGGAATAACCTTGTAAGTCATAGTCTATGGCATAAAAAGTTTTTGTCCATTGCTTTTGTAATAAGTGAAATGATATTTTATAACAATTATTTCCTTATTATTTTTAGTTACTCTTGAATTCCCTGGATAAAGTATGAACACTGAAGACATGAATAATGATTATGTAGATAACGGTGATGGAACGGTTACCTCAAAAAAGCATGGGTTGATGTGGAGTAAAACGGATTCCATGAACGATTTGAAAAAATGGGTCAATTATCAGGAAAGTAAAGACTATGCGCGCGAGTTGAGTGAAAATAAATTTGCAGGTTATGATGATTGGCGTTTACCGGGTAAGGATGAAATGTCTAACTTTTATAACGAAGCTTTTACCAATACCGACCAATTTGGAAAGACGATTCATATCAGCGATAAATTTGCTCCCGGCGGAGGGTTTTCCATGGTTGCACAGCAGGTGAGAGGTAAAATGCGAACATGGGTTTTAAATATTAGAGATGGTGAATTCACTCATCCTGAAGGACTCTGGACAATAACAGAAGCGGCGAGAGCGGTTCGTCATTTATAACTTGCGATTTTTCGTTTGTTTAAATTGGAGATTGAAAAATGAGTGAGGAACTTTATTACCCGCCTGAATCGGTTTCATCCAAAGCTCACATAGGAACTATGGAGCAATACCGTGAAATGTATGAACGCTCTGTAAATTCTCCTGACGAATTCTGGGCTGAACAGGCAGAGCGTTTCTGCTGGTTCAAACGGTGGGATCAAGTTCGGTCCTATAATTATGATGTGAATCAGGGTGCTATCCAAATCGAATGGTTTAAGGGTGGGCAGTGCAATATTACATCAAATTGCTTGGATCGACATCTTGAAAAAAGAGGCGATCAGACTGCTATTTTATGGGAAGGCAATGAACCCGGGGAAAACAAAAGCCTTACTTATAAAGAGCTTCACCGGGAAGTTTGCAAATTTGCCAATGTCTTAAAAAATCACGGAGTCAAAAAGGGCGACCGTGTTTCAATTTATATGCCCATGGTTATCGAGTTGTCTATTGCCATGCTGGCTTGTGCACGGATAGGTGCTATTCACTCGATTGTGTTTGGTGGATTTTCACCGACTGCATTGGCAGACCGTATTGTGGATTCCTCTTGCACCGTGGTCATTACCACTGATGGTGGATTCCGAGGTGCAAAGACGTGCCCCATAAAAGCAAATGCCGATGAAGCGATGACCCTTGCTGAAAAACTGGGGGTCCATGTCAAAACCTGTGTTGTGGTGCAAAGAGTGGGTGAGAAGATTCCTGTTGTGATGCAGGATGGAAGAGACTTTTGGTGGCACGATGAAATGTTGAAGGCCAATCCCGTATGTGAACCCGAAGTGATGGAGTCGGAAGACCCGCTATTCATTCTTTACACTTCAGGCTCAACGGGTAAACCAAAAGGGGTAATGCATACTACTGCCGGTTATATGGTTTATACGGCACTGACTCATCGGTATGTATTTGACTATCATCAAGGTGATATATGGTGGTGTACGGCGGATATAGGATGGGTGACAGGTCACTCGTACATTGTTTACGGTCCTTTGGCTAATGGGGCGACCACAATTATGTTTGAAGGGGTACCGACTTATCCTGATGCCGGACGGTTCTGGGATGTCGTTGACCGATTGAAGGTCACGCAGTTTTATACCGCTCCCACAGCGATTCGCGCCCTTATGTCTTGCGGTGAGGATTTTCCATCAAAATACGATCTTTCCACTTTACGCGTTCTTGGCTCAGTCGGCGAACCGATCAATCCTGAAGCCTGGCGTTGGTATCACAAAAATATTGGTAAGGGTAAATGTCCTATTGTGGATACCTGGTGGCAAACCGAGACAGGGGGTATTTTGATAACACCTTTACCGGGGTGTACTCCTGCCAAACCGGGATCAGCAACGCTGCCTTTTTTTGGAGTCAAGCCTATAGTCATTGAAGCGGAAACAGGTAAGGTGATTGAAGGCAACGGGGTGACGGGCGTATTGGCTTTAGAGGAGCCTTGGCCCGGTCAGATGCGAACAATCTATGGTGACAATGAAAGATTCGAAGAAACCTATTTCAAACTTTACCCGGGGTATTATTTTACCGGAGATGGGTGTCGCCGTGATGAAGATGGTTATTACTGGATCACCGGTCGTGTTGATGATGTCATCAATGTTTCAGGGCACAGAATCGGTACCGCAGAAATAGAATCTGCGTTAGTTTTACATGAAGCTGTTGCAGAAGCGGCTGTTGTGGGTTTCCCGCATGAGATTAAAGGGCAGGGGATCTATGCTTACGTTTCTCTGATGGAAGGTGTCAGAGCAAATGACGAACTACAAAAAACGCTAATAAAATTTGTTCGTAAAGAAATTGGCCCGATCGCGGCTCCTGATGTAATTCAATGGGCACCGGGTCTTCCCAAGACACGTTCGGGAAAGATCATGCGGCGTATCTTAAGGAAAATAGCGGCGAACGAAGCGGAACAGTTGGGAGATATTTCTACTTTAGCGGATCCTTCTGTTGTGGAAAACTTGAAGGCTTCTTACGCAGAGATGTTCCCTGGAAATATAACTTGAGAGCAAGTAAGATCGGGATCATGGAGTTGAACGAGTCCAACTCCACGACTTTTCACTTATCCAGCGAAAAGAGCAAGGTACCCCTCCCCCCCCAGAAAGTTTGAGCGTCTGTAAATCCTTAGCAACCAGTGGGATAGCTATATATTTTAAGCGAAAAGTAACTGGTGTCAATTGAAAGTTTTGATTTTTCGCAAATAAATCGTATATAAGCTAATTTGGACTCATTCGTAGTGGAAGGGCGGCCGTTTTTCGTCCTAGCCTTTTTTCGGCAATGGCCTGTTTTGCTTGTCTTAATCCCTTTTGGGAGGAGTTGTTGAGAGGTTCCAGACGGATGGCCATTGTAAACGCGGCTCGGGCTTCCAGAGCTCTTTTTTGTTTTAAATAGGCCCATCCGAGCCCGTCGTAGGCATCGGGCTGGTCTGGCTGTTGCTTTAATTCTTCGATAAAGGTGGCAATGGCTTTAGGGTTGTCTTCGTTTATGAAGTGTATTCTGCCCAATTTGGTACGGGCGGTAGTCTGAAGTTTAAATGGCGCAATGGCATTGCTGCCAGTAACCAGTTCGAACACTGGATTGGGTGTCGGATTCAAAGCGAGGCATTGTTCAAACATTTGTTTTGCTTCGCTAAAGCGTCCTAGATGAAAAAATATGTATCCCATTCCCTTACGTGCTTCAGATCTATTGGGTTGAATTTGCATCGAAGTCTTGAACATTTGCATTGCCTTGATATTTCTCCCATTCTGATAGTAAGACCAACCCAGAGAATTGTAAACCTGCCAGCCAAAACGCTCTTTGGAAAGCAGCTCTGTAAATTTTTCTGTTAACGCAAAATTTGGATCCAGAGAAATTGCTTTCAGGAAATACTCGATCGCCAGATCCGGGTTTCCATTATTATAGTGAATCCAGCCCAATGCCATATAAGGCGATGCCAATAAGGGATGTTCTTTTAATATTTTTTCAAAATAGATTTTTGCCGCCTGTGGTGTTTCACTTTGTAGAATGGCCCAGTCCAATTTGTATCCAAGTTCTTTGTTACTTGGATCGTGTTGCAATGCCGTTTCCAGATATGGAACAGCATCCTGAAACTCTTTGATCGCGAATAAAGATAAGCCCAGCCCCTTCGAGGCGTCCATTTTATAATCTTTGTGTTGCACCGATTTAATAAACTTTTTTATTGCGTAACGATATTGCTTTTTCTGAAACTGACTCCAGCCTAGCCCATTATAAGCATGAGCGGTACCAAACTTGTCTGAAGGCCAATCATCATCTCCTTGAACATAATCATAATAAATCAGGGCAGCTGTTTTATAATCTCCTTGCTTTAAAGCTTGATCGGCTTTGTAAAGATGTTTGTCGACACCTTTTAAAACCTGCTCAAGGCCATTTATTGCAATTGGATTGTTCGGTTCTTTTTCAAGAGCTTCTTGGAAATAATCTTTAGCTAGGTCGTATTCTTTTTTAGCCAGAGATATTTTTCCATGCTGATTGTAAGGGTGAGCCCAGTTTTTATAGCGGAATGATAGTTCATCGAGCTTTTCTTTCGCGAGTCGATACTTCCCGAGGTCTAAATAGTACTGAACATAAACCGCCTGGTGTTTTTTAATTTCGTTTATCTCATTCATACCGTTCACGGCACCAATGAACTGGGGATAAAGATCGAGAATTTCTTTGAAAACTTCTTCCGACTTGTTTATTTGCTTCGCCTTCATCAAGCTCCATGCGAGACCGTTCACAGAGTCCAGAGAAGGGTTGTTTTTTAACGCAAGGTCTTCGAATTGATGGATCGCATTTTTGATTTTTCCATGGTGATATGTTTTCCATGCTTCATTTAATTGCTGCAAATCATCATTTGCAGGTAATCCCCAAAGAACACTTCGGTAGCGTGGGTGTTCAGCTGGCAAGGTAAAGATTGATGTTGAACTAACATTGGACGGTACAATTTCCCAAACGGCATCGGGGTTGTTACGACCCCACATATGGAAAATATTTTCGATTTCATTAGCATCTAAAATTTGAAGCAACTCCTGCCTTGCAAGGTCTTCCCGTTTTTGTTCGAGATAGGTGAAAGCCCGACCCTTATGAACTTCGTATGATGCTGGCATCAATCTTTCGGCATGGTCAAAACTTTCTAAAGCTCTTTCATAATGTTTGAGACTGAAATAACACCAAGCCATTCCGATTATAGGGATGGGGTTTCTTTTGTTGAATGTGTGAGCTTGACCAAAAGCAATGAGTGCCTTGTCGAAGCGTTTCTGGAAAAAATAAGTCCAGGGGAGCAAGTTTAGTGAGCGAATATCTCCTGGACTATTAGCTAAAGCTTTTTTTAAGTAAAACTCGGATACTGAAAAGTCTCGGCGATTGAATTGATGTTGGGCAAATTGAAAATCTTGATCTTTATCATTTCTTGTAATGGGAGATTTTTGTGCAATGGAAACGATACTATTCTTCGTTCCTTGAAAAGTTTCTTTCACGGAGGTAACGATACTTTTTTTCGCTCCCAGGAAATTTTTCTTCACAGAGGTGCAACTCACTCCAACTAATACAATGAGAGCAAAAGTACTGATTTGAATAAACCGAATTTTAACCGTTTCCATTAATGACATAGTTCCTCAAAACAAGTTATATCCATTATTTATCGGTATTTGGCAGAAAAATTTGAGTAGAATATTGGGTTTTCAACAGGTATTCTGGGTTTGCAGGTCAAAAATGGATAATGAAGGGCATTTTTTTTTGTAAAACCCGGTTAAAATGTTATGATTCCAGCCTTTTACAACTCCTGTTAAAACAATGCGCTTTTTTCAAAAAATTATTCTACTGTCTCTAATTTTCTTTCTGGTTACCTGTTCTGAAAATCCGGTTGGAACAGCTGATGATGAATCTCATCCCAGTTTTTCTGAGTTGCCTGAAATCACTGATGAGTCAGAGGCCCCTGGGCAAGCAATTGTACCAGTTGCTATTCTTGCAGAAGATCAGGAAAAGGCCAATAATGCTCCGGAAGGCATGGTTTTTATTAAAGGCGGCTGCTTCATAATGGGCAATGACTATACGCAGGCAGATGAAAAGCCAGAACACAAAGTTTGTCTGAGTGATTTTTATATGGATAAATTTGAAATCAGCCAAGCCCGTTGGGAGAAGGTGATGGGGTTCAATCCTTCGAAGTTTTTAGGTCCAGATTTGCCTGTCGAGCAAGTCAATTACCAGAATGTGCAAAAATTTATAAAAAAATCTGGCGGTAACTGTAGACTGCCAACAGAAGCCGAATGGGAATATGCCGCGCGTGGCGGTTCCGATACACGCTATTTCTGGGGCAATATGGTGAATGAAGAATATACATGGTACGAAGAAAACTCAAATAAAAGCACACAACCCGTTGGTAGCAAGGCACCTAACCAATTTGGTCTATACGATATGATGGGTAATGTCTGGGAGTGGGTTGATGACTGGTATGAGCCCTATTATAAAATGCGCACTAAAGATAATCCTACAGGACCCGTAACCGGAGAATCCAAAGTCATACGAGGCGGCTCCTTTGACTCTTCTGCCGGGGCTTTACGCATTACCAATCGTATCTGGCTGCATCCCAAGAATAAAGTCTTTCCAAAAGTGACCACCTATGGTCAGATCATAAACGAAGTCTTCAATTATATTGGTTTCCGCTGCGCAGAATCGATTTCCTGAAAACAAGGCTAGCGATTCTAGAAAAGTAATGAATCTTCAAAAGCTTGTGGTTGAAATCTTCTAGAAGAAAAAGATATTTGTCGATAGTTGAATAGAGTGACTTGTGGTTTTTGGTAACACTAGGTAACAATTAACTCTCAGTTACTCATGTATATATTTAGGTTAGCGGCACTCGCTGCAGAGGCCAAACATATCGAGTTTGTGTGAGGTGATGGTAAATCCGTTGCGGCTCGCAACTTCTTCTTGAAATTTCTCAATTAGGGGATGGTTGAATTCGATGATTTTCCCACATTCGGTGCAAATCATGTGGTCATGGTGGCTATGCATATATTTATGCTCATACCTTTTTTGGCCATCTCCAAAGTCAAGTTCGGAGGCCAGACCACTTTGAGTCAAGAGGGCCAACGTGCGATAAACGGTTGCCAGTCCTACTCTTGGTTCTGTGGCGGTCACAAGATTATATAGTTCTTCTGCACTCACATGATTTTCGCACTCAATAAATGCGTTAAGTACAGCGCGTCTTTGTTTGGTAATTTTTAGTTTATTCTGGATTATATAGTCTTCCAGAACTTCCAGTTCTTTACTTGCCATTACACACTCTTATAAATAAGTCTAATTTTAGAGAATTTAGCTAATTTAGCATGTTCGCTTAATCAGGGTCAAGATTGCCAATCTGCTTTAGATGAAACAGGTCTTGTAAAGTTACAATTTTTTACAGAGGTTAATTGTTTGTATTTACCTGTTTTGCAATTTCTGTGGAAAGTGATTTTGAATTAATCTCATTTTGATCGCCTTCAGCCATATTTTTCAAGATATATTTGCCAGAGTTTATCTCATTTTCTCCTATGATTAAGGCGAAACGACAATTGGATTTGTTGGCCTTACGCATCTGACTTTTCATGCTTGCCATTTCATAATCACGCTCCACATTGAACCCAGCATTTCTTAATTCGTGTGCTGCTTCAAACCCGGGAATTTTAGCAGTATCTCCCAGACAAACTATAAATATATCCGGGTTATTATTTAGCTCTTCTTCAAAAGGAACTAGAGACACCAATCTTTCCAGCCCCAATGCAAAACCAAAGCAAGGTGTGGAGGGTCCAGAAAGTTCTTCTACCAACGTATCATATCGGCCGCCACCACAGATTGCATTTTGCGCTCCTAGGTTATCAGAAGTCACTTCAAACGCGGTCATGTTGTAGTAATCCAGTCCGCGTACCAAGTTTGTATTGATGGTGTAGGGAGTTTTAGCAATATCCAAGAGGGCTTGTACCTCAGTAAAATGTTGCTCACTGGTTTCATCCAGATGATCTATCATTTTAGGTAAACTCTGTGCAATTTCTTTGCATTGCTCGATTTTGCAGTCAAGTACACGTAAAGGATTTCTCTCATATCGATTGATACAGTTCTTGCAAAGTTTATCGAGATATTTTTCTATTTCTGATTTTAAAATTTCTCGGTATTGGGGGCGACAATTTTGGTTGCCAAGACTGTTTATTTGTAATTGAGAATCTTTGAGTCCAAGTTCGCGAAAAAATTCGATGAGCATGGTCATCACTTCGACATCAACAACAGGGCTAGGCGACCCCATTGCCTCCACTCCGATTTGATAAAACTGCCGCAACCGGCCTGCTTGTGGGCGTTCATAGCGAAACATAGGTCCAATATAAAACATTTTGGAAACCGAAGCCGGTGCATACATTTTATGTTCAATATAAGCGCGCACAACTGATGCGGTTCCTTCGGGGCGTAGAGTGATGGAATCGCCTCCACGATCCTGAAAGGTGTACATTTCCTTTTCCACAATATCGGTGGTTTCTCCTATGCTGCGAGAAAAAAGGCGCGTGTCTTCGAATATGGGAACACGAATTTCATTGAAGCCGTAACGTGAAAAAACTTTATGTGCAATTGATTCTACCCATTGCCATTTCCAGATTTCCTCAGGTAATATATCTTTAACGCCACGGAGGCTTTGTATTTTCATAATATTTTATATATAGACGGGTCATTATAGGGTTTATATGCGTGGGCAAATTTCTTTAAGAATGCCTAAAAGGTATTAGCCACTCAACCACTTAAACCAACCGCCTTTTTTTACCGTTGCGGCGAGATGCGATTCTGCCATATCCACGTCTTTTTCGCTTCCAATATACAACGGTAGCCGGTCATGAATTCCCGTTGGTGTGATATCCAGAATGCGCTTATCGCCGGTGGAGGCTTTTCCGCCGGCATGTTCTACAATGAAGGCCAAAGGTGCAGCCTCGAAGGAAAACCGCAGTTTGCCTTTGGGACTTTTCTTATCTTTGGGATACATGAAAAGTCCACCCTTCAATAAAGTACGGTGAAAGTCCGCCACAAGTGATCCGATATAACGTAGTTTATAAGGCCTTCCCGATGATGGGTTCTCTTCCTTTAAAAAAGACACGAGATTTTTTTGAGTCTCATCCCAAACTCCCCAATTGCCTTCGTTGGCACTATAAGTAGAACCTTGTTTTGGAATTTTTAGGTCAGGGTGAGAAAGGAAAAACTCTCCTAAAGAGGGATCTAGTGTAAAACCATGGACCCCCTGACCGGAAGTATATACAAAAATAGTACTGGACCCATAAACGATATATCCCGCGGCTACTTGCTCATCACCTTTTTGTAACAGGTCCTCATCGGTTACTTCATCCCCCGCACTTTTTTTGCGATAGATTGAAAAAATGGTACCGATATTAACGTTCACATCGATATTGGAAGACCCGTCCAGAGGATCCATCATAAATATATATTTCCCAGGATTGTCTTCCGCTGGGATAATATAGGCATCTTCCTTTTCTTCAGAGGTGATCGCACACACTGTTTCAGACTTACCTATAATTGTTGTAAACGTGAGGTCGGAGAACTCATCAAGTTTTTGTACTTCCTCACCCTGTACATTGATCTTTCCAGTGAGTCCTAAAATATCTTCTCCTATACCGGCACTATTCACCTCAAGAGAAATAATTTTTGATGCCACCATTATTTCAGCCATCAAACTGGTGAATTC
Organism: Nitrospinales bacterium; assembly: GCA_047610985.1. GTDB lineage: Bacteria > Nitrospinota > Nitrospinia > Nitrospinales > VA-1 > UBA8687. The sequence continues at coordinate 50,216 of JBLFWU010000015.1, forward strand.
TCCGGTGGCGCCGGGATTTATTTTCTCCTGCCTTCGAATATGTTGAAGAAGAGTGGTTCGTTCCATGAATTTTAATATTCCGTTAAGAAAGTTTGGTTTGCATTCGAACCTACACTGAGATTCAAAGCTCGTAAAGACATTCCACGAATAGTGCTTAAAGGGTCGGAATGGTCGGGAAGTTTACATTATTTCTAATATTTGAGCAATGGAAATGGCAAGTTGGAAAAGCAAAGATTAAACTTGTGGCTTATCACCCGTTCCGTTTTCTCCTTGGAGTTCTGTCACCATTTGGTTGAGTTCATCTGCCAGAACAGTCAATTCTGTAGTTACTAATGTGGTTTGATTAAGAGCCTGGGTTGATTGTTTGATCCCTTGTTGAATTTCTTTTAAAGCGGTGAAAACTTGTGATGTTGCAGTTTTCTCCTGCAAAGTTGCTTGGGAAATTTGTTTCATGGCTTCATTAGTTGATTCTGCACCTGACAAAAGGCTATTTAAATGTTCTCGTGCCTGATGGGTCAGTTCGGCTCCTGTTCGGATATGCTTTGATTCGTTTTTGATGAAAGAATCAATTGGTTTACTCCATGCTGAATTTCTTCTACTATCACGTGAATCTCAGCAGTAGAATCCATTACACTGTGAGTTATGGTGATTTCTGGTGTATGAGGTGTTTTGAAAAAGCGGCGCACCCTTTGTTGTAAAATTGTTTTCTTCGAGAAAAACAATAAAAGCAAAGGAGGCACCACCATGAGTAAGGATAAAGTTAT
>JBLFWU010000016.1:0-50017 GCA_047610985.1 Nitrospinales bacterium
CGAGGTCCATTTGCATGCGAGATTGCATGGACCAGCCAATGACTCGACGGGAATACAAATCGATGATAACAGCTAAATACAACCAACCTTCATAGGTTTTAATGTAGGTGATATCTGTCACCCAAACCTGATCGGGTGCAAGCGTATCAAAGGATTGTTTGAGTTGGTTCGTCGCAACCATGGCAGGCTTACCGCCATAGGAACCGGGTTTTTTCTTGTAACCAACCTGTGCCTTGACCCCTGAGTAGCGCGCCAATCGTGCCACGCGGTTAGGGCAACAACGCTCACCAAGATTACGCAAATCGTCATGGATTTTGCGATACCCATACACACAACCACTTTCAAGCCATGATTGTTTGATGAGGCCGATTAACCTGAGGTCATTCTTACCTCTCTCGCTCAACGGCGATTTAAGCCAAGCATAAAAACCGCTGTGATGAACCTTTAGAACTCGGCACATGGACCGAATAGAAAATAATAACCTGTACGCTTGGATGAACGCATACTTCACTTGGTTTCTCTTGCGAAGTACGCGGTGGCCTTTTTTAATATGTCACGCTCCTCTGTGACACGCGCAAGTTCTGCCTTCAACCTGCGATTCTCTCGCACTTGCTCGGTTTCTTTGACGCGTAAACTTTCCGGCTTACTGTATTGCTTGATCCAGTCGTACAGCGACTTCGTGCTAATGCCCAACCGGTCAGACACCTCTTTGACCGAATAGCCTCGATCTGTAACCTGAGACACAGCATCCTTCTTAAACTCTTTTGTATAACGTATCCCTGTTGTCATCATAACCTCCTTGGTTGGTAATTCGTTTTTACCTTACAAGGTGTCTAGAAATCTAGGGGCATATCACTTTCTACAAAAATAACGATTGCAGTCGACGAATAACCTTTCACAACTAGCATATTAAAGAGGCATAACGGATGATCGTATGAGAGACAAAATTTTAGATTTATTACAACGTAAAGGCGACCTTCCTCCTTTTCCCCAAATTCTCTTGGAATTGCAAAAACTAATAAATGATCCCAATTGCAATGTAGATGATGTTAACCGGCTGATCAAATCGGATTTAGTGTTAATGGGGAAGCTTATCCGCTTGTCAAATTGCGTGTTCTTTGGTGGAGGGCGTGAAAAAGCCAATAACCTTGAAGAGGCTATTGTGAGGTTAGGAATAAAGATGGTGCTGGATCTTTGTTATTGTGTGGAAGTACCTAAAGCCTTTGGGAAACCGCAAGCGTTCAATCAAGCTCAATTCTGGCAACACTCTCTAGCGGTCGGTTATTTATCCCGAATGCTTGCCAATAAATTAATTCTTTCTAATATTTTAAAAAATGAACCGAACACTATTGATGAAAGTTTCCTGTCTGGATTGATGCATGATATTGGAATACTTGTTTTCGATTATTTGATTCCTGAAGAATTTAACAAATTTCTCATCGCAAAAGATATTAGCAATTCTGATCAACCCATGGAGACTCTTGAGAAATTATCTTTTGGTATTGATCATCAGGAACTGGGAACAGCCTTTCTGCAACAATGGTGGCCTAGAGTTCCAACAATGGTGGTCGAAGCGGTAGCACTTCATCACAGGGACCATATCAAAGAGGGTAAGAACATTACCTTAACCCATGTTGTCAGTGCCGCAAATAAACTGGCGAATGAGCATGGAATTTGCCAGCCCTTAATGACCCAGTACCAAGAGGAATTAAGCGAAGATTTCATACACAAGACAGGTATAGAAAATAGTGAACTGGCTTTATTTATAGACCAAACCAAAATCGGCCTATTAGCATTTGAAGATATTTTTGATTCTTGATATTAAATTCAATTAGTGGGGTAAAGGTCTGCCTAAAAATAAACCTCAAAGAACAAACAGCAACAGCATCAACGGTATAACTTTGAAACTGACTGAGAAAGACGGAAAGTATGGAGGCGTGGCCTAAATCCAAAGGATATACCGCGCGCGCGATGATTTGGATGATGTGATATTAGGCCGGATGATTAAAGATGCGGGGATGTTTTATCAAATGGAGTTGGCGAAAAAGAAGCATCAAATGATTTGAGGCTTAAAATTACAGATTTGCTAGCAAAGGATAAGTTAGATGAATAAGATTAAAGACCATATGAATAAATTTTCATCAACTATCAACTCGGATGCTTCTGCTAAAGAAGCCGCTTGTATTATGCGGGACAATTTAATTAGTTCAATAATGGTAGTAGAGGGTGATGATTATGTTGGGATCGTAACCCACCGTGATATGTCTGAGAAAGTAGTTTCTCCGGGAATTGACCCAGATAAAGTCAAAGTGGGTTCAATAATGGAAAGACTTTTTGTTACTCTCGATGCCTCCCTGCATATGGACGAGGCTCTTCTTTCCATGTAGAAGAATCATATTCGCCATATTGTAGTAACGGTTGACAGCAAGGTCGCAGGAATCCTATCAATTACTGATTTTGCCAATTATCATAGCCAGACAATTTCAGACCCGATTGCTGAGTTTTGGGGCAATAGTGATATTTTATTGGACGAAGATATGTTTAATTATGCGATAGATTACGCCCTTTTGCAGCTATAACAGGTTTTTCTGTAGCCAGATTCTTCTCGAAATCAGCGTTTTTTTTATTTAGATTTTGAGTTTGGTTTGTTGATGATTACCATGATTCCCCCTTGGAGCAACTATGCGAGAAAAAATTCTGGAACTTATTCATACCAATTCAGACCTTCCCCCTTTGCCTGAAACTCTGTTGGGTTTACAGAAATTGATGAGCGACAAAAACTGCGAAGTGGAAGATGTTTACCGTTTGCTAAAAACAGATCCGGTATTGTCTGGACGTATTATTACTTTAGCTAATAGTGCTTTTTTTGGTTTGGGAAAGGAAACCACTCGGAATCTTGAAGATGCTGTGGTTCGATTGGGAATGCAACAGGTCATGGACCTTGTGTATGCCTTGGAGTTGCCAAGGACATTTAGGGAAAGTAAAGCTTTCGATCAAGTGGAGTTCTGGAAGCATTCATTAGCGGTGGCATTAATTTCGCGGTCATTGGCGAAAAAAGTTTTGTCCGACCCGGATGACTGGGAGGCAAGTTTTCTTGCAGGATTGATGCACGATGTAGGTATTTTGGTGCTCGACAATATAATTCCTGAGGAATATTATAAGTTCCTCACCCTTAAAGATTTAAGTTCTACCGATCAGCCTCTTGAAGAGTTAGAAAAGGACCATTTTAAAATTGACCACTCTGAAGCCGGTGCAATATTTATGGGGAAATGGTGGGCTCTTTCCGACAAGGTAAATAGTGCTGCTTTGACACATCATAAGCCCGGCCTCACCCAGGGTAAAACAGTTAATTTGGATCAATTGGTTTGTACCGCTAACCGAATAGCAAACCAGCATGGAATCACACATCCTGTCATGACGGCTTTTGAAGATCCTCCCGAAGAAGGCTATCTGGATAATTTGGGTATTAATCAGGAAGAGATGGATATAGTCATTGACAAAGCTAAAGCTGTTTTGCTGGCTGCGGAAATTATATTTCGAGCCAATTAAAAGTACTGCAAGGAATAAGCAATTCTGAGAAAAGTGAAATAAAAAAATGAAAATCGACGCTCAAACTCTAACCAAAATTATTGAACAAATTAAAATTTCTGTATCTCGAAAACTAACCAGCATTTGCCAGGAAGAAATAAAATTTGAGAAGGTTTGCGAAAAGTTTGAAAACGACCTTGTGGGAATAGTTTCCTTTATAGGAGATGTGAGGTTCATCATGCTTACCAATGATCACATAAAGAAGATTTCAGCAAAATTTGTGGGCGTGGAAATGGACTTAAACAGTGATGAGATTAGTGATTTAATTAGTGAATTAGCAAATATTGTTTTTGGTGACATCGATATGGACATGAAATCAATAAACCTGAAAACAGAACGTTCCCTTCCTACAATATTAAAGGGTAAAGATATGGAACCCATTTTAAACAAAAAAGCTCCTTCAATAATTCTTAGTTTTGGTAAGGATAATATTCTTGTTCAACTTATTGCTACCACAGATGCTTCTTTGCACAAAAAACCCGGCTCCTGAAGCTTTCCAGCTTGCCCCCCCCCCAAATGGAAAATGTCTGCTATTGACTGCTATTTCAACCGGTCGATACAAAAGTAAAAATTTCTAATTTCAAACGCTAAAACTGTCTACACTTTGTCTACAAGATTTCCCACAAAAAAAGCGATTGTCCAAGAAGGACTAACCGCTTAAAACTTTATAATATAGCCAGTTGTGGAAACCTTACCGTAGCAATATTTTTAAGTCTCCCGGCCTCTCACGCCGGTACCAAATTATTTTTAACAAACCAATTCAGAATAGATTGATCACTTGATTTTTCGGCTCTCTTGATTGCAATCAAGTACGCAACTGTAGCCAAAAGTGTAGCCAATTGTTTCAGAATTAGTAGGAAAACAGGGCAAAATAGAGAATTTTGACTGGATGGATAACTTGATGACAACGACCAAGAAAACGCTTTTTCAATTAGTTAGAAAAGTTAATAAAATATAAGGGAAAAACTCCTAACATGAATGGCATTCAAGAGGTCGCGGGTTCGATCCCCGCCAGCTCCATTTTGTTTTGTAAGGGCTTAGTCAATTTGGCTAGGCCCTTTTTCTTTGCGATTGTATGGTAATTGTATCGTGGCGAATGGGTGGATTGGCTTTGTACTATTTTATTAAAGCTTTTTTGACTTCCGTGTAGCAGGTATCTGAATCTATTTTGTTCTTAGTGGCAACTGATTGCTCAAAAATTCTTATAAAAAAAAGGGCCCAGCTAATTTGCTGGGCCCTTCAACTTTAGAACAATAAAAACTCCAGCAGAGTTAAATTTCTGCTAAACATAAGGTTCTTATTTGCCTACCACCTTAGTAGCGCAGGGACCTTTCTGGCCCACACCTTCTTCATATTCGACCGACTGGCCCTCTGCAAGCGTCTTGAAACCATCTCCTTGAATTTCTGAGAAATGAACAAAAAGATCTGCTCCGTTCTCAGATTCAATGAACCCATAACCCTTGCCTTCGTTAAACCATTTTACTGTTCCAACTGCCATGAAATTACTCTCCTGCTAATTAGCGGAATAAACTTCCAGAAAATCCGGATAAAAGTCATTCCCTGTTTTTGAATGGGGTTGAATGGATGCAAGAGCTTTTAGAGAATCACAAAAAAACAAACCGCAAGGCTTGCTTCAGGCGAGAAACTAGAAGGAATTTACTTACACTACAATTGAACAACCCATATTTACTAGATGAAAGTAGCATTGGTCCAGGAAATATCCTAACCTTAAAATTCAATTGTGACCAGGCCCCACTAATATACCAGCCTTATAATCCAGTTTTTATAATTTATATCAAGGACTTAGTCGATTGTGGCTAGGCTGTTTTTTCGTAGATTTAATGGTAATTGTATCGTGGGGATGGGTGAGGTTTATTGATATTCAAAAGTCCAGAAATTCTCTGTCGAACCACCTGCGTAAATGTAACAAGAAGCCTCGCCGCTCTTGGAACTTTTTTACAGGCAGCCACATTTTACTCATATTTGATCTCAATGTACTTAATGCCGATTTAATAGTGCTCTTAATATTTGAGATTGAATTTGGAGATTTTATTTTTAGCACCACTTTTTTAAATTCTATTTTTTCTGATTCTCTTTCGATCTCCAAATTTTCAGCTAATGAAAGTGGCTTAGAATTGACAATTATATCCTCTAATAATTTATTTATGAGCAATTTTTCCTGCTTTAGTAATGCACTTTCTTGCATTTCTATAGCCATAGCCGGTTCTTTTTCTATTGCATAATTTATATTAATTTAGTATTTTGCTGCATGCCATAGCCGCCTTATATTTCAAAGGCTTCCGGAGAATTGATCAAAGCTTTAGGTGGTCATGTTGAAATCCAAACTAACTCCAGATCACTTCACTTCAATGCTCTTATTCGTAAGGGCAAACATTTTTATTTTTATTGCGAAATAAATTCCATGACAATATCAGAAAAAAAAATAGATCAAAAAACTGATAATGATCCTAACAATGCAAAATCCTTTAATAGAGGAATGTCAACTCAGGTCATTGGGTTTCTCTTGGGGGTTCTTTTTCTTGGCATTTTTTTGATGGGTGCTTCGACTTATACTTCAGAAGAAATACTAGCCCAGACTACGTTCAGAGTTCAAACACTTAAACTTAACCCAACACCTCTCCCTTCACAAAAAGAATCTTCTCAGTCACTGAAGCCCCAATTAGGACATCAGCCGGAACCTGAAAAGTTAGACGAGATATTTAATTTGATTGAGGGAAAAGTTGCCCATAACCAGAGCTTATCTAACTTAATGAGTCGTGAAGGAATAGAGCTGAAAACGGTGTTAAAACTGGTAGAGCAATCCAGACCTATCTACAACCTAAGCCGTCTACATGCAGGTCAGCCCTATGCCTTAAAATTAACATCCGATACGCAATTAGTTTCCTTTACTTATCAGACAAATGACAATCGCAAGTTGCTCATCGAACGAGAGGGTGATGGGTTCACTTCCCGTTTAACTGAACCTGAGTATGAAGTTGTGATGGTGATTCTGGAGGGTATTGTTCAAGAAAATCTAATCTCCTCTATTCTAGAAGCAGGTGGAGGTTATCAGGTAGCCATGGATCTAGAAGAAATTTTTGGGTGGCAAATTAATTTCTTTAAAGACCTCCGAAAGGGAGACACATTTAAGATACTGGTTGAAAAAATATTTTCAGAAAATGAGTTTTATGGTTTTGGAAAAATAAAGGCCGCTACCTTTATGAATCGAGGAGAAAAATTAGCAGCAGTTTTTTTCAAGCCCGAAGGAGGACGAGGTGGATACTACGCCCCTGATGGAAGATTGTTGAAAAAACAGTTTTTAAAGAGTCCGTTAAAATATACCCGTATTTCCTCAGGCTACACTCAAAAGCGTTTTCACCCGATATACAAAAAAAATCTCCCTCACAAGGCTGTGGATTACGCAGCCCCTAAGGGAACACCAATTTATGCGATTAGCGATGGCAAGGTGCTTAGTATTTCGGTCAATGGCCGATCGGGGAAACATATCAAGTTAAGACACCGAAATGGATACGAAAGTTCTTATTCCCATTTATCAGGCTATGCAACTAACATATCTAGAGGGAAGAAAATTCAACAAGGGCAAGTAATCGGCTATGTGGGATCTACAGGTGCTGCAACGGGACCTCATCTTTGTTTCCATCTGCGAAAAAATGGCAGATCGATCAATCCGTTGACATTTCAGTCTCCTGGCGGACCAAAGCTGGAAGAGAAAAATCGTGAACTTTTTCTTTTGACGACTCTAGAACGGATGCGGATATTAAATTTCCCTGAACGACTGGAAACTAAATTCAGTTAAGACCTCCACTTTATCTCTCGGTAAGAAATGGTGATATATAAAGCTTGATGTCTCCGCAATTCTTTAAAGCTGTAAAGCCAATTAAAATTGAAAAATCCAAACCCTCGTTTTTTTCTGCGGGAAGTCTTTCAAGCGTATTACTTACAGATTAAGAAACCGGTGGCCAGAAATGACCAGCCACCGGAAAATTCATTGATTCCTACTTTAAGTCAGCGATCGAAGCTCCGAAGTTGATATGGAACGGGGTTCCTCCAACAACTAAGGCGGGTACAGATTTGACTCCTGTTTCTTCAGCCTCAGAGATCCGACTTTTGTCGTTGCCTAAATGGACGACCTCTACCTCATAATCTGAAGGGTTTAGGGATGATGCAAAACGTTGTTCAGCCTCAACACAGACGGGACATCCAGCATGGTAAAAAGTTGCTTTGGTCATTTTAATTTTTTCCTTTTTTAGTTTTATTTGAATAAATAAATTTATTCGATAACCTGCAACCGAATAAAATTTGAAGTAGCTACTTTCTCATTTTAGTAAATACAAAATCGGAATTTGCTTGAGAGGTATGGCAGGAATAACAACCCTTGCCGCCATCACCTACGAGTCTTTTACTTTTGCTGTCACCAGCAAAACCTTCAAAACCCCATCCTCCTGTCGATTTGAAGTTGTTTGCATCTTTAACCATTACTCCAACAAGTTTTCGTGTGCTCTCTTGAATGGCTTTGCCACCTTGTTTGTAGCTTAATAAGTCGAATACTAAAACAGAGCCATCGGTATAATTCCCTGACTTAAGACCTTTGAGGGCTTTGTCGTTTCCATAAACATGATGTAAACCCTGAAATGGATTCTCAAGAGGATGTCCCGGCTCAATAAGCATGGACTTGATATGCGTCCAGTGGCGATACCCCTCCGGATAATCGACCTGAGACCCAGCACAGACTTGAGAGGCAAAAGATAATGTGATGGCAAATGCAAGAATTGAAAGGCTTTGTTTCATGATTGCAAGACTCCTTTTTGATAAGCGATTAATAGTATCGATCCGGAACTATTTTTAGGGTAGCTCTGGAAAAAGAATTTGTCAAACTAATTTCGATTCGATACAATATGTTTGTGAGTGCTATCCTTTTACATGGATAGACTATCGCGTGTGCTGGATTCGGAGGCTAGATTGATAGGCGTGGATTGTAATCTGCAACCTATGCAGTTGAACGCTTTGCATTTTTTAAAGAGTGCAAACCGTTACTCTAATACCTCTCTTGGGGTAATAGAGTATCGGGGCTTGACAAAAGGAACAGTGTCTCAAGCTTTAGCTGTTTTAGAGTCCAAAGGGTTTATTGATAAAACTACAGGCAAAAAGGATGGCAGGGTGATTCACATTGACGTGACCCGATCCGGCAGGAAGTTGTTGGAGAAAGCAGTTCCATCATATTTTATGCGAAATGTTTGGGAAGAGCTAACAAATCAAGAACAAAATCAATTAGTGAAAGACTTGAAACCGCTCTTAATTACAATGCAGAAAATGAATGGCATGAAATCTTATGGGGTTTGTGGGACCTCCGCTTTAATCAAAAAAGAGGCGAAAAAAAGTTTTTTGTGAATTAAAACAGGAGAACTAAAGCTAGAAAGACTCCGATCTTCTTTGTCGGGAGTATCAATCAGAATCAAAAACTATAACCGCATAATTATTGCTAATAAACTTGAAAGAATTAAATATGAAAGTAGATGTTTACGACACCTATACGAAATCTATAAAGGGCCATACCATGCACTTTGATGTTCTGGTTCCTGAGGGCATTAGCCCAGAAACTGCTTTTAAATATGCTCAGGAGTGGCTTGAAAAAAATGGTGAAGATGACAAAAGTTTGCGTCAAGAGCTATGTAATTTCTGTCATTCGGAATTAGCTCGTTCAAATGTAGAACATGATATTAAAAGTAGTGGCTACCATATCCTTCAAATGCAAGGTTGTCCAAACCCTGCATAATAAAATGGGTGAAACTCATTCAATCTAGATAAACTACTAAAAGTAATGGTATTCCAGAGGCCACGGGTTTGGTCCCCGCCAGTTCCATTTTTTTGAAAGGGCTTAGTCAAATTGACTAGGCCCTTTTTCTTTGCGATTGTATTGAAAATGAACCGTGGGATTTTATTCTTTATCTGAATAATAAAATCGGTACCTTGCAGGTTTTGATTAATGATGCGGTTGTGCTTCCCAGTAACAGGCTGTGCATGCGCGAATGGCTATAAGCACCTGTAATCAGAAGGTCGATTTCATTTTCCACTACGTAAGAGGATATTGCTTGGTCTGGGTGAGAGTTTTGTTCGGTCTTGACCAGGCTTGTAAACCCGGCCTGTTGCAAAATTTGTTCGACTTCCGATGTCTGGATATTATCTTTTCCACGCTCAACAGCTAGAAGGTGACACTCCAGGCCTTTTTTAAGTAAGGGTTGCACGGAAATATAGTCGATCGCTTTGCGCACACTAGCTTTTCCATCATAGGCGATTAGGAAGCGTTTGATCGGGCGTACTACGGAAGATGTGATGAAGAGAGGTTTTTGAATGGAGCGTGCTACTTTTTCTAAGTTTGACCCTAGGAAGAGAGAATTCAAGTTAGCGTGTTCACCGCGCTTGCCCATAAAGATCATTTCGGCAGAACCTTCAAACTCTTGAATAGTCTCAACCAGACTACCACGCCGATGAATAAGGTTTATTGTTTCAACACCTGCTTTTTGCAGAATTTTTGCTCCATGTTCAAGAATGATTTTACCCTTCTTTTGATCCAGACGACCTCGTTCCTCATCGACCTTAGTTAATTCTTCAAGAAGGTTACTGCGTACCTCAACGTCCATTAACCCGGTATGGTCTGTTGGCGCCTGATAGTCTGAGGAGCGGCGCATAACATGAAGAAGGTCGATTTCGGCATTTATTTGTTTGGCAACCCAGGCGGCATTGACGCAGAGATTATCTGCGTAAGTCGACCCGTCGATACATACTAATAGTTTAGCCATTCCTTCTCTCCTCAATGTTTGGGCATCAGTTCAAGTGCATTGGGTTTGTCATAGACTGCCAGGCGATCAACTATCGTAGCACTTGCTTCATTCATCCCAAGTAGATGTACGATCGTTCCTTCACGGCGGAATTTTATGACAACTTTATCTAGGGCGCCGACAGCGGACAAATCCCAAAAATGAGCTGCGCTGACATCTATGGTGACCTGTTGAACCACTTCCTTGAAATCAAAGGAATCAGAAAAGATGCCTGCGGAAGCGAAAAAAACCTGCCCATAAACCTTATAGGTACGCTCTTCGGCATTTTTAGATAAATTAGATTCAATTTTTAGTAATCGCGATACTCTGCGGGCGAAGAAAAGAGCGCTCGTCAAAACCCCGACAAAGACACCCATTGCCAAATCATGTGTAATGACAACGACTATTACCGTAGTGATCATGACAAGGCTGGAGGTTTTTGGGTGTGTTCTCAGATTTTTAAAAGACGACCAATCGAATGTTCCAATCGAAACCATTATCATGACGGCAACGAGGGCGGCCATAGGAATCTGGCTTACCCAATCTCCAAGAACCAAAAGCAGAAACAATAGAAACAGCCCCGCGAAAAGTGTCGACAGACGACCACGACCTCCAGATTTAATATTTATAACCGATTGTCCGATCATCGCACAACCTGCCATGCCTCCAAAAAAACCAGAAACAATATTGGCAATACCCTGTCCTACGCATTCGCGATTTTTGTTGCTGGGTGTGTCCGTCAGGTCATCGATAATGGTTGCTGTCATTAGTGACTCAAGCAGGCCGACAGCCATGAGTGTCAGGGCGTATGGGAAAATAATTTGCAATGTATCCAGATTGAGTGGTATGTCGGGCAACAGGAAAACCGGTAAGGTAGAGGGGAGTTCTCCCATATCACCGACAGTGCGTAAATCTAGCCCGAAAAACATACAGATAGACGTCACTATTATGATGCTGATAAGTGGTGAGGGTACTGCCTTTGTGATGTGGGGGAAAATATAAATAATGGCCAGTCCCAGAGCGACCATGCCGTACATCTGGATTCCTGCTCCCTTAAATTCGGGGAGTTGTGCCATAAAAATTAGAATGGCTAGAGCATTTACAAACCCTGTTACCACAGAGCGTGATACAAACCGCATCAGAGAACCCAGTCTTAAAAATCCCGCAAGGACTTGAAGAACGCCTGTCAGAATGGTTGTCGCAAGAAGGTATTCAAGACCATGTTCTTTCACAAGCGTAACCATAATAAGTGCCATAGCGCCGGTTGCGGCGGAAATCATGCCGGAACGGCCTCCGACAAAAGCAATGATAATAGCCATGCTGAATGAAGCGTATAAACCCACCTTGGGGTCAACACCGGCAATGATCGAAAATGCAATCGCTTCAGGAATAAGAGCCAGTGCTACAACCATGCCTGCGAGTATGTCATTCCGTATATTCCCGAGCCAGTTACGTTTTACATATAAGAGTGATAGAGAGAGCATAAAATAAGTTCTGTGAAATTTGTGCGAAAAAGTTTTATTGAAAAAGCGAAGTGTTTTTAAGTCTTCGCCCTTTTCTAAGTTGTGTTAATTGATGCCGTGGCTTTAAATCAGTTGTAATTATTTTCTGAGACTAAGGAGTGGGAACTCGACCAAGCAGATGTTCTCTTTGAAATCACATAAAACCGAAAAAGGTCATGCAGGATTGAAGTTCTGCCTGATGACGTTCGGTTGTTTTTGGGGGGAACGTACTTCCAGAAAATCTGTCTGACGGTTTCCCTGATTTTAAATTGGGTTGGATTGGTGCAAGAACTTTTAGAGAACCACTTGGAGAAAAAACAAAACGACTTTTGGCCTGCTAGGCCAAAGTGCTTTTATAGATTTACTCGAGGCGAGAAACTAGAAAGAATCAATTTACATTACAACTAAACAACCTACCTTAGCAAATCAGATTAACATAAATTCTGTAAATACCCTAGCTTTATGGCTTCTGAAGCCACGATTCCATGCCGCCTGTCTAATTTTCATCAGCCAGAATGAACTCCAAGACTGTATTGTGATGGGTAAACTGATTGGGTGGAGAGCTAAGCGATGCCCATTCTTGCTTAATTAAGAAGGGTATTTGTGGGGCAAGGCGGATAACTTATTTCTTTTGTCAGGTTAAGAAACCGCAGTAGATAAAAATTATTTTGTTTGAAATGCGTTTTTGTCGTCATCTGCGGACAGTTTTTCGGGTGTTAACGCAACACTATTTACTGATAATAACTTCTCGCCGATCTTTTCTATAGCCTTCAACAGTGCTTCATTGACAATATAACGGGTACGGAAATATTTCTGGCTGGGAACCCAGAAGCGTATGCCCAGTACAACGCCCCCATAGGTAAAGTCATGAACCCCTACGAGCGGTTTGGGGTCCTCCGATAACTCCGGAAATGCTGAGAGCGCATCTTTCAAGGCTGAAATAACGGCTTCAATATTTGCTGTGCTGGCAAGGGCGATCTTGGTTTGCACCACCCGACGATCTTTGGAGTTTACGATAACGCGGCCAATAATCTCTCTATTGGGGACAATGATTTGTTCTCCATCTTCACCAATGAGAAGAGTATAAGCTAGCTTAATTTCCTCAACGACACCGCTGATTCCGGAACCTATGACCGAAATGGTATGGCCTATCAAAAATGGCCTGCCTATAATAATGCTTACACCCGCGCCATAGTTGGAAACAGGGCCTTGGAGTGCCATGGTAAGACCAAATGTTGCTGCGCCTGCTAGTGCAACCAACGGAGTAATCGTTAGGCCAAAGTTACCGAGCGTAATGATTGCGACAATGCAGATAAAAATTAGTTTGACGATACTCCCAAAAAAACCCGCCAATGTTGATTCGACTTGTTTGGTTATGGAAAACTGGGTTGTCTTTTTTCCTGCCCATCCTGCAATTTTTAACCCTATTAATAGTCCTATTAATGCGCCTAGAACTTGAAATCCATAAACCACGGCGAATTCAATTAATTTGTCGGCAAATTTGGTCAAGGTTTGAAAATTTTGTTTTACGGTTTCTTCCATCGTTTTGTTATTTTCGTAGAGAGCTGTTTTTAAATTATTTGGAACGGCTATTTTGTTACAAGCCAAACTCCGTGGATAATGCCGGGAACAAAGAAGAAAAGGGTTAACACTAAATTGATGAAAAAATATTTTCCAATTCCTTTTTTAAGAAAAACTGCCAATGGTGGTAGGAGTACGGCAGCAATAATAATGATAAATTTATTCATCAGCACTTTCCTGTTTGGTTTAGAGTGGGCTGGCAACCTTGTTTGAGCCCTCAGGCGTTGAAGTTGTAAACGATGTATCTTGTAGGCTGATTGGAAGAATGTCAAGTATTGACATATTCCCTGGGAATGTTTAGTTGACCTCCATTTCTAGTTAATTGGACCACTTTTTAGAAATAGATTCATATTTGTATTTGAGGAACGGTTTTCTGCTAGGAGTACAACAAGGTCTACGTTAGACCTTTTATTTTTCTTTCACCAGACAGTAAAATCTGAGTCTAGTAATGCCTCAAACTTTTGAAACCCAAGTTATTGGAGAACAACATGAACGATCTTTTCAATACGGAAATTTTATTTCAAGCCGCAATACCCCTTTTAATGTCTTACCTGCCTTTGGTAGTTTTGGCGATAGTCACCTATCTCATTGGTTTGATTCTTATCAAATGGGTGATCAATTTGCTGTCTGCCCAATGCGAGAAAATGAATATGGAACCTTCTCTTCAAGGTTTTATTGCGAGTGTTGGAAGAGTATCGCTAAAAGTATTGTTGGTTATTTCGGTTGTAGGAATTCTGGGAGTGGAAACAACCTCATTTATTGCCATATTGGGTGCAGCGGGTCTGGCGATCGGGCTTGCCTTTCAGAATAGTTTGGGCAACTTTGCGGGAAGTTTTTTGATCCTTGCTTTCAAGCCATTTAAAACCGGAGACCTAGTCGAACTTGATGGGCGTCTTGGTGTGGTCAAAGAGATCCAAATGTTCTGCACCATTATCACAACACCGGATAACAAAACCGTTATTCTTCCAAATGGTCCAGTCGCAAATGGAACCATTGTCAATCTTTCGCACGAATCCATTAAAAGGATCGATTTGACCTTTGGCATTGGCTACAGTGACAATATTGAGGAAGCCAAGAAAGCTTTGCAACGAGTGATCGATGCTGATTCGAGAATCCTCAAAGAACCTAGTTCAATGGTAGCGGTTTCATCGTTGGGAGACAGTTCAGCAAATTTTGTTTTTCGTGTTTGGGTCAAAACCGAGGAGTATTGGGCTGTTTACTTCACCATGATGGAACAAGTAAAACTTGAATTGGATAGAAAAGAAATATCCATTCCATTTCCGCAACGTGATGTTCATTTGTTTCAAATGTCCTAAGGCATTTCTACTGGCGAACTCTATCAAGTATGAGGGTTGTGGCGATTTGATCAGACCCTTGCTTTTTGGGTTGTATGGTCAATGAGCCCAAGCTATCTTTAAATTGAAAATGGTTTCATGGATGGTTAAATTAAAGTGCATTAACCCATTTTAAAAAGAGGTAAACATGATTTCTATATTCCGTTGTTTTATTTTTACCTGTGCTTTTTTTTCCGCCTCTTGGTTTCATTCAATACCCGTAAATGCTTCGGAACCGCCTGTCGCGATTCTTGTGGATGGATTTGGCGATTGCTGTACCAATAGAATGCACCAGCTCATTGATGGATTGAGAAGCTTGGGTGTTGAATTTCCGGCAATTCAGGCGCGTGGTTTGAGCGGTGACGACTATACGGATTTTACTGTTCCTTGGAATAGTTTTTCAGGCATGAACCAGGGATTTTCTGTTGACCTTGATCCACAAACTTATGTGCAACAAGCCATAAAGGAAGCAGCGTCTTCTCCAGGAAGCGGAAGTCTTTTAGATGGATTTTCGAGCCTAGCTAACATTCAGGATTCACTTGCAAACCCAAACATCATTGAAAAAGTGATGCAGAAGGTAAGAAAAGGAAGCGATTCTCAATTTGTTGAGGAAGTATCCGCTTTTATCAATGCATTGCCAAAAGACAGAAAGGTGATTTTAATCGGTCACAGTTTTGGCGCAGATTCAATCATGGAGGTAGCTCCCAAGCTTCAACACTCTGTTCTGTTTTTAGGAGCGATAGATGCTGTTGGTTCCGCAGGGCAGCGCAGTCTTAATCGGAAAAGGAAAGTTTCTAGCAATGTGAAATATTTTTTGAATCGATGGCAAAACGATAAAGTCTTACCATTTGACTATAAAAAAAGTGGTTCATTTGAAAAATGTAGCGCATCGTTAAAATGCGACCAGAGAGAATCGTCTTCCAATGTGGGGCATGTGGATTTGCCTGCGACGGATGCTTTGCAGGTTGAAATTCTAGAGATAATTAAGAGATTGTTAGGTGAAAAACCAAGTACGAATAGCGTTGCGTCGCAGCCAACGAAAAAGGAAGTAAAACCAGCCGATTTGTTAGGTTCAACGTCTCTTAAAAATCTGTTTGGAAACTAAAGCAAATTTTGCATGAGTTATGAAGAGATGGATCGCTTAGACCAGATCTTTTATTGTTTAAACTATGTTAGTGCTGTTTTACGAGAAAATATTTATAATTACTTGTCGTGCTGGCAATTTAGGGTGCGTAAAGTTTTCTGGGTGAATAAATAATTGATAGGGCTTTAATAATGAAAAATATATTTATAGGGATTATATTTCTGATAGCGCTGTCCCCGGTTGCGGTTATGGCAGATTATCAGAAAGGACGAGATGCTTTTGATCGCGGGGACTACTCCACCGCAGTGAAGGAATTTGAAATCCTTGCAAAGCAAAATGACCCGCGTGGGCAATATGCTCTGGCAGTCATGTATGACCTTGGAGAAGGTGTCTCACAGAACTCCAAAGAAGCAGTAAGGTACTACCGGCTTGCGGCAGAGCAGGGCTTTTCAAATGCGCAAAACAACCTGGGTGTTGCATACGACCAGGGAGAGGGAGTTGACACGGATTACAAAGAAGCGATGAAGTGGTATTTGCTCGCAGCGGAGAGAGGGAATAGGGATGCTCCCAATAATATTGGGGTGTTACATATGATTGGTTTTGGAGTGCCACGAAGTTTCGCAAAAGCCTATACATGGTTCTCCATAGCCGGAGCAGGCGATAGTGAGGCGATCAGTAATAAAAATTTTGCAAAGAAAAGACTGACACCTGAACAGCTCGTCGAGTCGAAAAGGCGTGCGGATGAATGGCGGGAAATATGGCTGAAAAAATGAATGCAATGGCGTGCGATTGATAAGTCCCTTCAAATTAAATATATCGAAATTATATGAAAATGCGATTGTTTATTCTGCTTTCAGTTCTGTTTCTTGTAACTCCTTCTTTTGCAAATGACTTTGAAGAAGGGCTGGATGCCATACATGGAACGGACTACGATAAGGCACTTGAAAAATTAATACCTCTGGCTTCGCAGGGTCATGCTGCCGCTCAATATAATCTTGGCGTTATGCATGAGTGGGGAAATGGTGTGCCGCAGGATGACGTGAAAGCTCTGAAGTGGTACCGGCTTTCTGCTGAGCAGTCTCATAGAGATGCGCAAAATAACCTGGGTGCAATGTATAGCAAGGGCGAAGGGGTGGAGCAAAATTTTGTTGAAGCTTTAAAGTGGTTTGTTGTTTCTGCAGATAATGGTAGCGAAGGCGGGCGGAAAAATATAGATATCGCGGAAAAGCGCATGGCTCCAGGACAAGTCAAACAGGCAAAAAAACTTGCTCGCGAGTGGATAAAGCAACATCCGAAATAATAATACCCAATAATATTAAAGAATCGCTATTCGTTGTTAGTTTTTATTCTGGTGAGCATTTCCTGGGCTTCATCGACTTGTTTTGGCAGATCAGAGTCGTTTTTTATGATTTCTGCAAGTTTTAAGAACCTATTTAAGGTTTTGCGGGCGTTGGAATATTGTCCTCGATCAAAATACACTTTTCCCAAGTAAAAATAATTTTCATAGAATTCGGGTGCGAGATTTACAGCCGATTCAAGGTGATGAATGGATTTTTCGGAATCGCCGCCAAGAAAAAAAGGCAGGACATGATAGTACACTCCTAAAAAACGATGTGGGCCGGCATATTCAACGGCGGGGTCAATTTTTATTACCCGTTGCATCGAGGTCTTAAGGGTATCGCGGTTACTTAGCGAGCTGAAGATTCCCCTTTGTAAGCTTACATTCCCAAGGCACAGGCCCATAAAATAAATATTTTCTGCTGAATTGTTGTCAATTTCAACTCCCTTTCCTGCTGTGTTCAGACAGTTTTCGAAAAAAAACAACTTTCGTTCTTTATCGACTATTCTTTTGCCGATGCGAAAATAATTTCGAGCCAATCGCCAAATTAAATCTGTTCGGTTGGGGAAGGTTTTCAAAGACTTCAGGATCAAAGTTTCGGATTGCTTAAATTCTTTAATGGAGTTTGAGTTGGAAAAAATTGCATCGATTTTTTTTAAAGGCGGATGGGTCATTCCCAGCAGGAACAAGGAAAGTGCTAAAATTATAAAAAAAGGATGAGTTTTGTTGAAAAGTAACAATTCTGATTCAGAAAATTTGAAATTGGCGGGAAATTGCATCTAAGCAATGACTAATTAGAAACATGATATATTGTTACACAGAATGAAAAAATTTATTAGTAGAACCCATGAGCCAAGCTGAAAAAATAAAAGGTGGATTAAGCGATTTAGACCTTCATTTGTTTAACGAAGGCAGTCATTTTCGTCTTTATGATGTTTTTGGCGCACACCCTGCTTTAGAAAACAATATTTCTGGTGTTCGTTTTGCTGTGTGGGCTCCAAATGCTGAAAAAGTTTCAGTGGTTGGAAGCTTTAATGGCTGGAATACGAACTCGCATTTATTAACTCCACTTAAACAGTCTGGTATCTGGTGTGGCTTCATTCCACAGGTCAAAGTGGGGGATATTTATAAATATCATATTCGATCTCACGTCAAGGGTTATGAGATACAAAAGGCAGACCCTGTTTCGTTTGGAAATGAGATGCCTCCGCAATCAGGTTCGATTGTGCAGAAGTTGGACTACTCGTGGAAAGATGAATGCTGGATGTCTAAGCGGAAAAATTTTAATGATATCAAGAAGCAACCTTTATCCATTTATGAGATGCACCTTGGATCTTGGCGAAAACATGACGATTTTAGATCGCTAAGTTATCGTGAACTGGCGAAACCCTTGACAGACTATATTCATAAAATGGGATTCACGCATGTGGAGTTCCTACCTGTCATGGAACATCCTTTTTACGGATCGTGGGGTTACCAGACAACAGGATATTTTGCTCCGACCCAACGCTACGGTTCCCCGCAGGACTTTATGTATCTTATCGATACTCTCCATCAAAACGAAATCGGCGTGATACTGGACTGGGTTCCATCTCACTTCGCGGTGGACGATCACGGACTTTCTTTTTTTGACGGTACACATCTTTATGAGCATAAGGATTTAAAGAAAGGTTGGCACCCGGATTGGGGGAGTTTTATTTTTAATTACGGTCGTAATGAGGTTTTAAGTTTTTTGATTAGCAACGCGCTTTTCTGGTTTGATCGGTATCATATAGATGGGTTACGTGTCGATGCAGTGGCTTCGATGTTGTATCTGGATTATTCTAGGAAAGATAATGAATGGATTCCTAATGAATCTGGTGGAAATGAAAACTTGGAAGCTATAACTTTTTTAAAAAAACTAAATGAAGAAATTTATAGTCGTTTCCCAGATGTGCAAACGATAGCAGAAGAATCGACCGCATGGCCTGGAGTTTCCAAGCCCACCTATCTAGGAGGATTGGGGTTTGGTTTGAAATGGGATATGGGGTGGATGAACGACCTTCTTTCATATATGGCTAAAGACCCCGTTCACCGCAAACATCATCATGCGCAGTTGACATTTCGTTCCCTATACGCGTTTAGTGAGAACTATGTTTTATCTTTGTCACACGATGAAATGGTTCATGGGAAAGGTTCATTGATAAATAAAATGAGCGGAGATTCTTGGCAGAAATTTGCCAACCTGCGCTTATTGTTTGGATGCATGTTTGCTCAGCCGGGTAAGAAGCTTATTTTTATGGGTGGAGAGTTTGGGCAATGGAAGGAATGGGACCATGATTCAAGTCTAGATTGGGAACTGCTTAATGGGAAATTTCATTCAGGCTTGCAAAAATGGGTGGGCGATTTAAATAAAATATACCGTTCGTACCCCGCTTTACATTGTAGGGATCTGGATGAAGAAGGTTTTGAATGGATTGATTGTGAAAATGTAGAAGAAAGTGTCTTGGCTTTTATACGTAAAGGCGATAAGGAATCAGAACAAATGGTGATTGTCTTGAATTTTACGCCAACACCTCGTTTTGATTATGAAATAGGTGTTCCGCAATCGGGCCTCTGGAATGAAGTGCTCAATAGTGATGCCAAAGATTATGATGGTAGCGGGATTGGGAATATGGGTGGAGTTAGGGCTTCGCCAAAACCGAAGCACGATAAACCTTTTTCTCTGAGACTCAATCTTCCACCCCTGTCTGCTATATTCCTATCAAAAGACTGATGACCAAAAAATTTATCTGCCTGCATGCCCATTTCTATCAACCTCCTAGAGAAAATCCCTGGACGCAGGAAATTGAAATTCAGGAATCAGCTGCTCCTTATAAAAACTGGAATAAAAAAATCACCGAAGAATGTTATGCCCCCAATGCGAAAGCTCGAATACTTGGTGATGATTTGCGAATTAAAAAAATTGTAAACAATTATTCGCGGATGAGTTTCAACTTTGGTCCTACACTTTTGAGTTGGCTGGAATCGAAATCTCCAGAAACTTATCAGGCCATATTGGAGGCTGACCAGGAAAGTCAAAAACTGTTTGGAGGTCAAGGGTCGGCATTAGCTCAGCCTTATAATCATATGATTATGCCGCTGGCCAATTCGCGTGATAAGTTGACGCAAATCCGTTGGGGAATAGAAGATTTTAAATGCCGCTTTAAGAGAGAGCCTGTGGGGATGTGGCTCCCGGAAGCAGCTGTTGATATTGAAACCCTCGGTTTGCTTGCAGATGAGGGAATACGTTTTACCCTTCTCGCTCCGAGCCAGGCAAAGCAGATTAGAAGTGAAACGAATTCAAACTGGGTTTCTGTGGACGAAAATTCTCTGGATACAACCCGTCCTTATAAGTTGCAACTTCCGTCTGGCCTACCATTCAGTATTTTTTTCTACGATAAAAATGTATCGCATCAATTAGCTTTCGAAAACCTTCTTAGCAATGGTGATAAATTTTTAAATAACCTGACGTCAAAATTTTCTACAGATACTGACAAGGTCGAACTTGTTCATGCTGCGACCGATGGTGAGACCTATGGTCACCATCACAAGTTTGGTGACATGACTTTGGCATATGTGTTAGATCGGGTTCTGCGTCACGATTCCTACTCCTTGACAAATTATGCGCAGTTTCTGGAAAACCACGCCTCAACTTGGGAGGTTGAAATTCTGGAAGATACTTCCTGGAGTTGTGCTCATGGTGTCGAACGCTGGCGTAGTAATTGCGGCTGTCATACCGGTGGAAAAGAGGGTTGGTCGCAGGCATGGCGAAAACCATTACGGAATTCTCTGGATGATTTGCGGGATCAATTTGAAGGAGAATTTGAGAAGTCTCTAAAACCACTATTGAAGGATCCGTGGGCGGCTCGAAATGATTATATTCATCTATTACAGCCAGATAAAGATTTTGAAGAGTTTTTTATTAAGCATGGAAACACAGCTATAGAAGAAAAAGATAAAGTAAATATTCTTAAATGGTTGGAGATCCAACGTCACACAATGCTTATGTACACTAGTTGTGGGTGGTTCTTTAATGATATCTCCGGAATTGAAACCGAGCAGATTCTGCGCTACGCATCTTTTGCCCTGGAGTTATATTCGCAATTGGATTATGCCAATTTAGAGTCCCATTTTTTAATAATCTTAAGAGATGCAAAAAGTAATATTCCAAAATGGAAAGATGGGGAATTTGTATATGAGAAAATGGTCGGGGCAACCCGGGTTTCTGTTGAGCAGATCTTTTCATGTGGACTGTTTTCTCATCTGTTAAGTAAGTCAGTAGAGATAGTTCCGGTAGGAACTCATACCGTAATCGTTGGAAGCGTCAATATAGTAAGCAAAGAGAACTCTGAATTAATCTCTGGTGCAGGTGAGGTGTCTTCAAAAACAGTGCTTGAAACTATACCTTTGGAGTTTTATTCAATTCATGACGGAGATGGAGAGTTTAAAAATTTTATATTTCCTGCTGGGAATGGGGATGCTGATGTCCTCTCCTTGTTCCAAAGTCAGGGATATCAGGATACTTTGGAACTATTGATCGAAAAATATGGCGCGCCGGTTTACCCGAAGCGTAATATTTTTCATAGTCACTTTGACAAGTTAGCGAGTGAATTAGGGCAATCTTTCTGGCTTGAGAATGATGAGTTGCGAAACAAACTAACCGAAAGTCGTAAGTCATTAGCATTACTCCATAATAAATTAGACACGCCGCTTCCTCTGAACGCGTTAAGTTTGTCGAAAGTCTTTTTGCTTGAGCAATGGATGGAAATCCTTAACTCTGCAAAACCCAGCATAGACCAGATAGGTAGAATGCTGAAATTTGCAGATGGAATACCTATGGATAGCCTGGAGTTTAGTGCTGTGTATGAAGATAAGATGAGACAGTTAATTGTTGAGATTAAGAGAAGTCCACATATGTTCGAAGCGCTAGATCGGTTGAATGCAGTTTTAGGGTTGTTAGATTCGGTTCCTATGAAAATTAACTTATGGAAAACGCAAAATGAAGTGTTTGAAATTTTTCAGGCTCATTATGAAGGAATGCAGAAAAGAAAACAGACTGGAGATAAAGATGCGGAACAATGGTTAGGCAAAATGGAAACGACTTTATGTTATTTGAATATGTCAGTTTCTTCCTGAAGCTTTGCAGGTCTTAAATAATGGAAAACCAAAGACGTAGCGGAATCCTTCTGCATATTACAAGTCTTCCTTCTCGATTTGGAATCGGTGATATGGGTCCAGAGGCGCATCGATTCACTGATTTTTTGAAACTGGCTAAGCAAAAAGTCTGGCAGGTTCTCCCTTTGAATCCAATTACCGTTGGTGATTCTCCCTACTTTAGTCCATCGGCATTTGCGGGAAATTTTTTATTGATCAGTCCTGATAAAATGGTGGAAGACGGGTGGTTGCAGCCATTGGATATCGAATTGCCACATACTTTTTCCAATGAGAAAGTGGACTATGGTGAAGTAAGAAAGTTAAAACTTTCCTACTTAAAAAAAGCTTTTGCACATGCAACTTTGTTAAATGTTGATTACGAAAACTTTTGCGATGAAAATAGTTGTTGGTTGGAAGACTATTCGTTATTTTCAGCATTAAAGGAATCTTATGAAGGTGCTGTCTGGGTAGATTGGCCGATAGGGGCTCGGAATCGGGAGGTAGAATTTTTAAATGACCGAAAGGTGCAGTTACAAGAGGCCATTGATTTTGAAAAATTCGTGCAATACATTTTCTTTGAGCAATGGAAGAGCCTGAAAAAATATTGCAACGATCAGGGAATAGAAATTTTTGGAGATTTACCAATCTATGTTATCCACGACAGTTCCGATGTATGGGCAAATCCTGAAAATTTCAAGTTGGGCCGAGATGGGAACCCTCTGGTGGTTGCGGGAGTACCCCCCGATTGCTTTAGTGAAACAGGTCAGCTTTGGGGGAACCCGGTTTATAACTGGGAGGTTTTAAAGAATAACTCTTATGATTGGTGGATGCAGCGTTTACGATTCAACCTTGAACTCATGGATGTTATGCGAATTGATCATTTCAGAGGATTTGTTGCGGCCTGGGAAGTTCCCGCAGGAGACGAGACTGCAGAAAATGGTTGCTGGCAGTCGGTGCCGGGTGATGACTTCTTTTATAAAGTGCTGCAGCAGTTCCCCGATGCTTCCATTGTTGCTGAAGACCTTGGACTGATAACCGAGGAAGTTCGTGAATTGATGAACCGTTGTGGGTTTCCGGGAATGAAAATACTGGTCTTTGCGTTCGATTCTGATTTAAAGACCAACCCTTACCTGCCGCATAACCATATTGAAAACGGTGTCGTATATACAGGCACTCATGACTGCAATACGGTGAAGGGCTGGTTCTGTCACGATATGTCGCTTCAGCAAGAGGCGCACCTGTTTGAATATCTTGGGAAAGAGATTTCGGCGGAAGAGATATCTGAAGAACTGGTTCGGCAAGCTTTAATGTCCCGAGCCCGCTTGGCGGTTTTACCGATGCAGGATGTGCTTGGTCTGGATGAGTCCGCGCGTTTTAATTTCCCTGGAACGACTAAGTCCAATTGGCAATGGCGAATGCAGGCCGACTGCCTGGATTCCGAGTTGTCCGACCATTTAGCTCTAATGGTTAGTGAGTTTGGTAGGTGTGGGTGAAGGGATGTCGATTCCCCAAATATCTTTGGCATATTCTGCGACGGATCTATCGCTAGAGAAGAAACCCATATTGGCAGTATTCAATATGGATTTTTGTGTCCAGGATTTAACATCCTGAAACTCTTTTGCTACTTTGTCATGGCATTGCAGATAGGACTCGATATCGGCAAGTACCATATAAGGATCATTGTGCATTAAAAAGTAATCGGTGATCGGTTGAAACAACTCTGGCATTTCCGAAGAGAAAAAACCATTGCCGATTTGGTCCAGGGCTTCTTTAACTTCTTGGTTGTTGCGGTAAATATTTCGTGGGTCAAAATATTTCTGTTTTTTCTCTTTGACTTCTTCTGCTGTCAGTCCGAATATGAAAATATTTTCCTTTCCAACTTCTCTCAATATTTCTACGTTAGCGCCATCTAACGTGCCAATGGTCAAAGCTCCGTTTAATGCCAGTTTCATATTTCCTGTTCCAGAGGCTTCCATTCCGGCTGTTGAAATCTGTTCTGATAAGTCTGACCCAGGAATGATAACTTCTGCGGCGGTGACGGAATAGTTGGGGATGAATACTATTTTTAGCCTGTCCTGGATTCTTGGATCTTTATTAATTTTCTCACCAATCGCATTGATAAGCTTGATAGTCAATTTTGCCATGGCATAACCGGGGGCGGCTTTCCCCGAGAAAATTTTTGTATAAGACCCTGTAACATCTTCAGGGTTTTTGATAAGTCGGTTGTAAAGGATAATGCAGTGGAGAATGTTTAACAGCTGCCGTTTGTATTCATGGAAGCGCTTTATATGAACATCAAAGATTGATTCGAGATTAACTTTAACTCCAACTCGATCTAAAATGAACTTTGCCAGTCTTTCCTTATTTTGGTGTTTTATATTGCGCCATTTATTTTGAAACTCAGGGTCATCGGACTTAGGTACAAGAGCTTTGAGTTCGGAAAGGTTTGTAATCCACCCCTCGCCGAAATTTTTGGTGATCAGGCTGGATAGGCCGGGATTGCAGACTTTTAACCATCTTCGTTGAGTGATACCGTTAGTTTTGTTGTTAAATCGTTCTGGATACAAGTCGTAAAAATCTCGGAACACATCTTTCTTGAGAATTTCAGAATGAATTTCGGCAACTCCGTTTAAAGAGTGGCTTCCGACAATTGCCAGGTGCGCCATGCGGATAGATTTTGAAAAGCCTTCTTCTACCAATGACATGCGTCTGATTCTCTCTATATCGTTTGGGAATTTTTCTTGTACTTCTTTTATTAGATGATCATTGATTTTAAAGATAATTTGCAAATGCCGTGGCAGTAAATCTTCCATTAAATCCAACGGCCATTTTTCCAATGCTTCTGGCAAGATGGTGTGGTTAGTAAACCCAAAGGTTTGCACGGTAATATCCCAGGCTTTTTTCCACTGAAGTTTTTCTTCATCTATAAGAATCCGCATTAAATCGGCAATGGCCAGGGCAGGGTGTGTGTCGTTCATTTGTATCGCCACTTTGCTGGGAAATAATGCAAAATCGGAATGGGATTTTTTAAAGCGTCTAATTATGTCTTGTAGTGAAGCGGAAACAAAAAAGTATTCTTGTTTCAACCTGAGTCGCTTTCCATTTTGGTTGGCATCGCTGGGGTATAAAACTTTGGAAATGATTTCGGTATCTTGTTTGTCTTTCAACGCCTGGACGTAATTACCGTCGTTAAATAACTTTAGATCCAACTCGCGATCAGAGCGCGCGCTCCACAATCGCAGATTGTTTACAGTTTGATTTTTGTATCCGGGAACCGGGATATCGAAAGGCATTGCCATCACACGTGAGGTGTCCACCCATTTAAACTCGGGTTCTCCTTGTTGGTTTAGTGATGTCTCTACTCGTCCTTCGAACTGAACCGGATATAGAAAGCGCGGGCGTGGAATTTCCCACGGGCTTCCACTACGTAGCCAGTTGTCAGCGGTTTCTACTTGATATCCGTCCATTATTTTTTGGTGAAAAATGCCGAATTCATAACGAATTCCATATCCCCAAACAGGCACCCCCAATGTTGCCAACGATTCCATGAAACACGCGGCCAGCCTGCCGAGACCACCATTGCCAAGCCCTGCTTCGATTTCCATCTCCTCCAGATCGCCCATATCGTAGCCTAGCTCATCTAGGGCCTGACAAAACTCACCATGAAAACCGAGGTTGATGAGGCTGTGATTCAGCAGTCGACCAATCAAAAATTCCATGGAAAGGTAATAAACCCTTTTAGCATCGTTTTCGTAATAGGAATGTTGACAGTGCAGCCATTTTTTAATCAAACGGTCTCTTACCGACAAGGCAAGGCTGGTGTATAAATCTCTTTTTGTTGCAGATAAATGGTCATCAGCGAGGGAATACTTCAGGTGAAATTCGAATGACTTTTTTAAAGCATCGACATTGGTTTTATCGGCCCAGTCATGGTTTTTTTCCATCATAAATAAAAAGTTTCTTTTCGATTAAGGGTTTGAAGAAGACAACGATATGCCGGAGGAAAAACTGCTTGTTATAGGAAAAAAACCACAGTTACTTATTTTAAATGAATTTTGAAATAAATGCATGGGTTAGGTTTAGAACAATTCATATTATTGCCATTTTTTGCCTTTGTGCTGATAAACCTTTAAACTGCATTTTGAGTGACAATTTTTGTAATGATAGTGAAAATCTTTGAGAGTTTAAAGCATGAAAGCATTCTATTCAAATTTTAAGATTCTACTCTTCGCCTCTTTAATTTGGGCAATTGGATGTCAACAGAACATCGCTCCCGTACCCGAATCAGAATCCAGAGTTGTGGTGGCTATTGATGCGACTTTTATCCCTATGTCGTTTATGAATGACGAAAATCAACTGGATGGATTCGAAGTTGATTTGATCAAGGAAGTGACTCAGGAGGCAAATCTGGAATATGAACTGGTAAACGTTGAATGGGGTGGTTTATTTGGAGGATTGATCACCGGAAAATTTGACCTTGTGATCAGTTCTGTTGGGATCATAGATGAGAGGAAGAAGAGGATGGCTTTCAGCATTCCTTATATGCAAAGCGGGGCAGCAGTATTGGTCCGAAATAGTATGACCGATATCGAGTCGTTGGAAGACCTGGAAAAACAAAATGCTACCGTAGGCGCGCAAATTAACACGACATCACATTATTTTCTTGAAAAATATTCGAGGATAAATATAAAGACGTTTGAAAAATTCGGTCATGCCGTGATCGATCTTGCCAATAATGGGGTTGATGCTGTGGTGGGAGATTCTGTTCAGGCCAATTATTATTTTCGGAATAATAAGGATTTGGCAGGTCAGGCCCGGTTTGTGGGTTCCAGGATGACATCGGAATTTTATGGAATCGTTTTCCGAAAAGAAGATGGAAAATTGAAAAATAAAATTGATGCTAGCCTGACTCGGCTTTTAAAAAATGGAACGGTTAGTAGGTTACATCAAAAATGGGAATTGGGAGATTTCGCAACTGTCCCAATTCCTGATGTTTAATTTTTAAATAAGGACCAGGCTCCCTGCAATACATCCTGTCAATAGTGTAGCTAGGAAAGAGGTCCATAAGGCCTGCAATCCAATAAGTGAAATTTCATGGGCGCGTGAAGGAACCAATGCTGAAAGGGCGCCTACAAAAATTCCCATACTGGAAATATGAACAAAGCCGCACAAGGCATAGGTCATAATGGTCATGGAACGTATAGTGAGTGCCGAATCGGTAGTTTGGATGGCTGCGAGTGAGAAATAAGCCGAGACTTCTGTTTCAATAAACCGTGAGCTTAGAATTTGCGAGGCTATTTCCCATTCCTCGGGTCTTAGGCCAAGCAATATAGAAAAAGGAAATGTGATCCACCCCAGTAGTCTGACTGCAGAAAAAGGCTGCCCCTGGAAATCAGGAAGCTTGCCTAATATCAGATCGAATAACGCTTCCAAACCCAATACGATAATGAGAACCGTTGCAATGCCAACGGCCATTTTTACCCCTTGGCTTCCTCCCTCGACGAATGCATTCATTAAATTGGTCTGGTTTGAATTGTCGCGGCTATTATCGCGAGACTCCCCAAGAGTTTCCGGTTGATCTTGTTCAGGGCAAAAAAGTTTACTGACTAATATTGCGCACGGGATGGATATCAAAGAAGCGGAAACAAGATGCCCGGCAATATTTGGAAAAATTTTGTGCAGAGCAATAACATAGATACCCATTACAGTGCTGGCAACCGTAGCCATCATGCAGGTCATTAGGGTTAATAACTCGGATCGAGTCATTTTGTTTAAATAAGGGCGTACGGTTAATCCTGATTCAATTCCGACAAACAGATTGGCCGAAGCAGCTAGAGATTCTGCTCCTGATAGAGAAAGGATCCGATAAAAGGCTCTTGAAAAAAAATGAACTATTTTTTGCATGATACCCAAGTAATATAATCCACTCAGCAAGGCTGAAAAGAAAATGACTGAGGGAAACACCTGGAAGGCAAGAACGAATCCTATAGAAGAGGTGCCATCGGCCAATGCTTGGCCTGGGCTAAGGGCGAGGGGACCGAATAAAAATATAGAGCCTTTTTGAGATGCACTTAGTAGGGCGATCAGGAAATCATTGACCCATTCCAGAGCAGCCCTTGACCCTGAAAACCAGAATGTTAAGGCGCCTAATATCCATGCAAGGGAAATACTACCAACAATAGTTTTTATTTTGATTTTGGTGCGGGTGCCGGTCACCCATGCAATACAGGATATAACGAAAAAACCGCTTAGAGAAATTAAACGATAGGTGGAATCCTCCATTTAAAAATTAAGATCTTTATTTGAGAGCAAACCAATAATATGTTTTCCGTCCGTAACCGCATAATGGCGAATATTATTGTCTAACATTTTCTGTCTGGCTTCACTGTGCGATTCTGTTTGATCCATACATCGGATGGGACTGGACATTACTGAGGAAATTGTAATGGAAGTAGGGTCGAGTTCTTTTTCCAATAGTTTGATCAAGTCCGCTTTAGTAAATATCCCTACATACTCTCCCTGTTCGTTCTTTATGAGAATTGCTCCTGTATCTTTTGACAACATATAAGTGATGGCTTCATCTACGCGGACATCCGAATTCACATGATGTGCTGGTGACATGATCTCCTTAATTATTTTATTCGTCATATATAATCCTATTTGGATATATGCCATTTTTCTATATAGATGGATGATAATAATTCCTATGAATATTTACCACCCGAAACTTTTTTTCTATTAATCATTGGTTTGTAAATGCATGAAATTCAAACATTTTTTAGAGACCGGAGGTTATAATTATGTTCGTGGGGATTAAGGTTTTTAAAGGATTTTGTATTTTTTGATTATCCTTCCCATCGCGTTTAATAATTTCAGGTATGTGGGATTGAAAAAGAAAATTATTTTTGCCGTAATTTGGTCTTTCGCTGCGTACTTTTTTTATGAGTTCTTCAAGACAGCTGATTTTGACCGAACCTTGAAAGAGATAGAAACCGCTCGCTCTGGATGGCTGGTTGTTTCTGTTTTGTTCAACCTGTCGATTTTGTTGGTATGGACATCGTTGTGGAATGTCCTTGTCCCCAAAAATATTTTTGTTTCATTTTCAAAACTATTCCAGGCCAATTCTTTCATGTCGACTTCATGCAATACTCTGCCGTTTCCCGGGGGGCATGCGGTGGGCCTTGTTTTACTGGCGCGTATGACGAAGTTGAAGCATTCGGTGGCTTTATCAGTACTGGCTCTAGATCAGATGATGGAGGGCATTGTTAAGGTTGTAATTCTTACTTTGGCAGCCAGTTTTTCTCCCTTGCCAGAGCAAATGCGACAAGGGATTACGGTTTTCATCGTGTTAATTATAATATTCTCGACGTTTATGTTTTATGCGGCACATAAGATCCCAAAAGTTGCAAGTGGGGATGAAGAAATTTCACCATCCATGGTGATCAGAGTAAAAAAATTTGTATCGCAATGGGCCGGGCACTTGGAAATGTTGAAAGATTATCGGGTATTTAGTGCAGGTTTATTTCTTTCATTAATAATGATGGTGTTGCAGGCGTTGGGTATATGGGCGGCGCAAAAAAGTCTGGGACAAGAGCTTCCTTTCTGGACTACGATTCTGGTCATGGCAGCATTGAACCTTGCCACAATTTTGCCCCTGACTCCTGGGAATTTTGGTGTTTACGAAGCAACAGCATTTTTAATTTATAAATTTTCAGGGTTGTCGCCAGAAATGGCATTGAGCCTGGCTTTTTTGCAACACATTTGTTTTCTGATACCTATGGCAGGTACCGGCTGGGTGGTTCTTTTGGCCCAGTCCCTGAACTTATTGAATGGGGAGCATAAGGGCCGGATAAAACTAGATTGAAGAGGCTCTAAATGTATGAATTTATTGATTTAAAGTTCCGAGATGCTTTCTTTTCGGATTTTGCGGGGATGGCCTTTTTGATCCGTTTAAGCTAGGTGGGAAGGGGATTTTATGTTAAAATTTGCGGGTTAAAATTATGGATAGGTGCACTATGTAACACTCCTTTCCTACTTATTTATTGTTGGAGGTTATTGGGTATGGCTGAAGGAAAAGTAAAGTGGTTTAATGATAGTAAAGGTTATGGGTTTATCGAATCAAGCGATGGGGAAGATTGTTTCGTACATTTTTCAGAAATTCAAGGGGATGGTTTCAAAACCTTGAAAGAAGGTCAAGACGTGGAATTCGAAAAAAGCATGGGCCAAAAAGGACCACAAGCTTCAAAAGTAATTCCGAAATAAATTTTTTTTGCGAGATTGTTTAACCGGTAGGGCTTTCATGCCCTGCCGGTTTTTTTTGTGCAATGAAGCCGCCTCTTTGCTTTTTCTGTAGCTCAATCCTCTTGCTTTGATGCAATGACATACAAATTAAAACCGTAGCCCGCCATATCAAACAAGGGACCTATGTATGTCAGCGGATTCAGAGTGTTTTTTAAGTCTCTTTTTGCTGATCGTAGGAATTTTCCCACAATATTATTGGGCTTTGTTGAATTATCGTAGGAGTTAAAACCTTTTTGGTTCAGCAGCCCTTTTCTTGCCTTGTTCGTTTCTAAGTGAACTATTTTAAAACCTGCCTTTTCCAACATTTGGTTCAGACTATCTCTGGAAAAAAAGTAAAAATGCTGTAGGGTTTCGTAGCCAACCCAGTTCGCTTTTAAAAAGACAGCATTTTTAACATTTGGAGTCCACATTACTAAGAGTCCACCTGGTTTCATTACATGATGGATTCTCTTCAAGCAGTCTAGGGGGTTCCGTAAATGCTCAATGAGATCCCATAGAGTAATGACATCGAAGGTGTTTGCATCATAAGAAAGGGAATCGTCTAATGATTCCAGACGAATGTTATCCAGTGCAAAGTTTTCCTGGGCAAACTTTATATACTCAGGCAGAATTTCCAGTCCGTGACAATTCCAGCCCCTCTCTTTGGCGCAGTTAAGAAAAAATCCCGCCCCGCATCCGATATCTAATAAATTACCTTTACCCGAGTATAAACTTTCTATAAGGCTCAACCGGGAGTTATAAAGTTTCGAGAAAGACTTGATGCGTGTTTGTCTTTCAAGAATGTAACTCGAGTGAAGCCCCGACTCCCTCTCATTGCCCGTCATCTCTTTTTGGTAATTCTCCTGCATCGCTTCTACGGTAGGCAATGGATTGACAAATTCCAAATGACATTCTTCGCAATGAACGACCAGTGTGTTATTTTCACGAAGGTGTACTGGGGTAAACTTTAACGATCCGCAGCATTCGCAGGGAATTCGTTCGTTTCGTGAGGATTCGAAAGCAGACAGTAGCATCCTGACAATCCTTTATAGAGTAATGAGGTTGGTGAATGTTTTTTTTGGAACAAACCATGTTTCGGAGACAAAACCGAGGGTATGGTAGGCCATTTAATTCCTGTTTGCAATATCCAATGAAAAGCCTCATTGTATCGTGTGCAGCGGCCAGAGTTTGTTGTTTTTAATCGCCAGATTTTTAGTTTCAGATTGTCATTCGTTGCATGCGGTTTGTTAGTGTTCAGAGATATTATTTTTTCAACCCAGAACCCCAAGGTGGAATATGACTAAAGCTGCTTTCACTCCCAATGCCGGCGATAGCATTGTTGTCAGATTAAAAATTGAAGGTCAGACTCAAATTCTGCCACGGGTAATGACCGAGATTGCGAATCTAGAAGGTCATATTGGTGCTGTAGATATCGTTCGCCCTCTTACCAATGGTGGTTCCATTCGCGATATCAGTATCTATACTTCAGGAGTGGAACACGGGCAAAAAATTGTGGAGGTTCTTGGGCAAGTTGAAGGTGTGGAAGTGGTGCATCATTCTGATAGAACATTTTTGCTGCATCTTGGAGGTAAAATTGAGGTTACCAGCAGAAAAGAATTAAAAACACGGGATGACCTTTCCATGGCCTATACGCCCGGTGTCGGAAGAGTTTGCATGGCGATTCATAAAAACCCGGAAGAGGTTTATCAATTGACCATTAAACGTAATACGGTGGCCATTGTGACAGATGGTACTGCTGTACTTGGATTAGGGAATATTGGCCCAGAGGCTGCCTTGCCAGTTATGGAAGGTAAGGCCATGTTGTTCAAGGAATTCGCAGGGGTGGATGCATTTCCTATTTGTCTTAACGCGAAAAGTACCGACGAAATAGTGCAGACTGTCCGGGCAATCGCTCCAGGTTTTGGTGGAATAAACCTCGAAGATATCGCTGCGCCGCAATGTTTTGAAATTGAAAAACGACTTCAGGAGGAATTGGATATTCCTGTTTTTCATGACGATCAGCATGGGACAGCAGTTGTTGTTTCAGCCGCATTGATCAATGCTTTCAAGTTTCTAGGAAAAAGTCATCAAAAAGTTAAAGTGGTTATCCTTGGCGCGGGAGCAGCGGGCACCGCATGCACGAAAATGATCAAACAACTCGGCATAGATAACATTGTTGTCTGTGACCGAAAAGGAGCGATCAATAAATCCAGAGAAGATTTGAACGAGGCTAAAAAATGGTTCGCGGAACATACCAACCCGGAGGGGTTGTCCGGGAAATTGAGCGACATTATTGCAGGAGCAGATCTTTTTCTGGGCGTTTCAGGGCCGGGACAATTGCAAGTTGAGGATTTGAAGAAAATGGCAAAAGATCCCGTAGTTTTTGCCTTGGCGAATCCGGTGCCGGAAATATTACCAGAAGAAGCCGCTCCACATGTGGCGATAATGGCTACCGGGCGCAGTGACTACCCGAACCAGATAAATAATGTGTTGTGTTTTCCCGGACTTTTCCGTGGGGCCTTAGATTGCATGGCCACACAAATAAACGAAGAGATGAAGATGGCTGCAGCACACGCTATAGCAGGGTGCATTTCCCATGAATATCTGCAACCCGACTATATTATCCCAAGTGTTTTCGATGCAGATGTGGTCAAGAAGGTTGCGGATGCTGTGGTAAAAGCTGCCAGAGACTCAGGTATAGCACGTAACCGAGGTAGAAAAAAATTCGACTAAAAATATGTTAATTCTTTTGATTAGCGTTTATTGACCCAGCCCCTCGTGTTATCCTGCACAAAACGTTTACATGGTTTTCCCAATTAGGCTTATCCCCTCGGATTAACTTCCCATTCGCGCAGCAAATATGAAATTAATTTTAAGTTGGTGCTATAAAAATATTACGGAAAAGTTCCCCGGCACGCTTATCGTTGTTGCACTGGTTTTGAGTGGATTTTCTGTTTATCTGGCAGCGGATTTAAAGTTCAATCCTAAAATGGATAATCTCCTTCCTCAGGATCTGCCCCTAATAAAAGAATTTAATGAGGTTGTTGAGAAAACAGGAGGTTCAGGGCCTTTGGTGGTGGTTTTAGAAAACCTAGATCCCATTCAAGCACCTGAAGTCATCAATCACCTGGCAAAGATGTTTGAAAAAATTCCTGGAACAGAATTCGTGGATTCACAGGTGCCGAAATATTTCCTGAATAACAAACAGCTTCTTTTAATTCCGCGTGGCGACTTATTGGCCCTTGAGATTTTAATGGCGGAAGCTATTGATTATGCGCGTGGTCAGTTTGGCGGTTTTTTTGAAGAGGAAGAACCGTTTAATCCAATTAAACTTCGTAATCTGGCTAGTGATTATAGGATTTTTGAAAAGATTGCTCCTTATCACAAGGGAAAACAAAAAAATAACTATTATATTTTTATAAAAGCCAAAGGTACCGTTACTGATACCGATTTTACAGAAAATTTTGTTGCCGAAGCACAGAAAGTAATTGATGGAAGTGGACTGGAGAAAAAATATGCGGAGCTAAAAATTAGACTCACGGGTTCGATGGTGGTTCGTCTGGAAGAAAATAACTTTATCCAGAATGACTTGAAAAATGCGGCAATGGTTGCTGCATTATTAGCGATATCCATTATTTTAATTTACACTCGATCTTGGTTTTCCATTCCGCTCATTTTCTTTCCTCTTTTGCTTTCTCTTACTTATGCGTTTGCTTTGGCTCGCTTGATAATCGGACATCTAAATATTATTTCCGGATTTCTTGTAGCCATTTTAATGGGGTTGGGAATCGATTATGGCATTCATTTGTACATTCGTTTCAAGCAAGAGCTATTGAAGGGAAAACCCCTTCCCGAAGCTGTGGAGGTGGTGGTAACCCAGGTGGGGCGGTCGGGCTTGATTGCTATGTTAACCACTATTAGTGTTTTTTCGATTTTGAGCTTTTCAGATTTTCAAGGATTCTCTGAGTTTGGGCAGATCGCTACTCTAGGTATCATTTGTGCGTTTATAACCTATTATTTTCTTTTCCCAGCACAGGCTCTTTTTTACGACAAAATACACTGGCTTAGAAAGCCCAAGCCCAAGTTGTTTAATTTGAAAATCGCTAATTTATATTCTACGACACCTTATTTTCTTTCGGCACTTTTCATTTTACTTATGATATCTAGCCTAGTTCTTCTGCCGGGAATAGAGTTTGAATACGATTTTCAGAAATTAAGAGGAGATTCGCCCGCAAGCGACTATGAAACGGAAACGACCAATGATTTTGGTTATGCTTTCTCACCGACAGTGATATTGACACCAGAAAAAGACAATCTTTTTTATATTCATGATGCGCTTGAAGAAATAAAAAAAACAAATGGAAATAAAACGGTTATAGGGATTCAGTATTCGTTGAACTTATTCAGTAAAAAAGAGTATGACTCTAAAAAAGAGATCATCGATCGAATTAAAGAAAACTTTAATAGCAATAAAGATATTATCCGATTTTCATTAGGTGAAAAACGATTTAGTAACTTTGAGTCGATTTTGAATGTTGAGCCATTTGATGAATCTAAGATGCCTGCTAATTTGCAGAAAAAGTTAATGGCGGGGAAAGACTATCTCTTGCTTTTGTTTTCGCCTGCGGACAAAAATTTTTTTCGAGTTGAAAATATTTATCAGCTGGAGAAGGAAATAAATAGCCTGAAAGATAACATCAGAGAGAGAAATATTGAGACCGCTATCTTGAACGAAAATCTAATTGCAGCAAAAGTACTGGATTGGGTTAAGGAAAAAGGACCCAAAGCGATGGTTGTTGCATTTGCTTTGGTTTATTTGATTCTCCTTGTGGATCTTAAAAGTTTTAGACTTGCCACTATAACTTTTTTACCGTTATTTACGGGGTTGGCTTTAACGGGTGCTTTGATGTCTGCTTTTCATGTGCGGTTGAATTTCATTAATATAGTCATGCTGCCGTCTATTGTCGGGATTATGATCGACCATTGTATTTATCTCAGCCACCATATTCTAGATTACTCAAAGGGTGCTTCCTTGAAGTCGCTGCAGGAAACGGGAAGTGCAATCATCCTATCTGCATTGACCAGTCTTGCGGGTTATGCGAGTCTTAATATTGCCCATCATGCCGGGATAAACTCTATCGCGACGGTGGTTGAACTTGGGATTATCACATGTACAGTCTGTGCTTTATTCATGCTTCCAGCACTTTTTGAGACTAGAAAACATAAATTTTCTTTTGCTAGGTTGAAGAAATAAGGTGTGAGCCAGTTTTCTTATCTCATTGACATTAGTATGAAAAAGTTAAACCTCTTGTCTGATATTGTCCATAACTACGAGCCTTCGGTTTATACGCTAAGAAGAATAGCCTTTGAATTTGTATGGTTTATTGGATCAGACAGGCATGTAGGCTGATGGCATAAAGATTGCTTTATAAATAGTCAGGGCTACTTTAGTCCCGAGTATTGAGGGTAAACTTTGATTGTTTAGAAGGTTGATATATGAGTAATCTTAAACCAGAAAATTTAAACAGGAAAGAGAATCTGTATAAAGTTTTGAATAAATATCTGGATAAAAAAATCCAGCATGACAAAGATAAAATTATAGAAAAATATTTTGGCGTGGACTCACAAGAAAACCTGCTGAAAGATTTTACGACCAAAAGTGGTAGATTGATAATCCCGCCAAAAAAATAACCCGCCTGTTACGTCTTTTGCTATAGTTCATTAAACTTTTTTCCCAATTTTCAGGAAATCCCATTTATGGTAAAGACTCTATTTGCATTGGTTATTCTTGTTTTTTCTGGATGTGGTGAAGCCCCCCCATTTGAAAAATTCTCACATGAAGAGGGTAAGGGAAAGGCTGTCTTTTTGATCGATTTTGAAAAATGCGAGAAGAATAAAGATAAATACAGCAATATGATTCAAGGTCGGGAGTTCGGATTTGAAGGGCAAGATACGGGATTTTTGGGGTGCATGAAGTTAAAAGGTTGGGACAGAAAGCCTCTTTAGTTCAATTTAGCGGCTTACTTTTCTAGGGTGAAGATTATTTTTTCTGTTGCCAGGCCTGCTGAATGGCTGCTGCCGGTTGATGGACAAGGTGGCATGTTTTACAAGACCGCTTGTTTATATATTCTATGTTCTTTCTGAAATCCTTTTCAGAAGGTTCTCCCGTTGCGAAATCCTTTTTGATCTCTTGCAGGACCGCCAAAATATCATCCCCTACAAAAAAATCTATGACGGAGGTAGAGCCCTTTGTCCATTCGTCGACATGGCATTTCGAACAGACAGACCGCAAGCTTGTGATTCTTTTTTTGAAGATATCGAGAGACCGCCAGGCCTGCTGGAAATCTTCTTGTTCGAAATTCACACTGATCCTTTTTAAAGAGTCGGATAGCTTTTCCATGAAAACGTCATAGGGCAATTCCTTTTCATCGAGGGGGTCTAGTACTTTTATGGTGTCGGTTGAAGGCCAGTGATAGCGAGCCCAAACGCTGGTGTTGTTTTTTGAGTGACAATGAGAACAGGTTTTTCCGAGAGCCTCTGAAGCTGTTCCCAGTTTTTTCATGTCTTTTCCTCGAATACTTTCTTTCAGCTCATTAGCTGCTTTTAAGTCGAACTCTTCTTCCCACTCTGGAATCATCTCAGATGCTTTTTTATATGAATCTGTGAAAATGGCTGAATATTTTTCTGCGAGGTCCCAATTTTTCTTATCCAGACTGACAAATATTGCTGAAAAGGCAGTACTTAATTTACGCATTTGGGTAATCCATTCAGAAATTTTTCCTGAGTCGGCATAATATTTGTCCATGGATTTAGGTGGCGGGGCGACAACAAAGTCTGAGGAAAATGCGGGCAAGGGAGAAAAGAAAAAAAACAGTAGCACAATGAGTCCTAATTTCTTTTTTTTCATAGACTGAACTTTTATTGTAAAAGGGTCAGGATAAATTTTCGTGTTTCGGGGAGAGCATTCTCAATATGAGGCCTTGATACGATAAAAATAGCGGCCCAACTTGAATGGACTGCCAGAGCGCACCACTCTAAAAAAACATTTCAACTTCTCTTCCGCCAGATCATTCAATTGTTGTTCTTTAAGCTCCGAGTATGAAACATCTTCCCAATCATTGTGATTCAACGATTTTTCCAAAGGAAATTTTGAGATATCTTCCATTTCGATATGATTTTTATCTTTCATCAAACCTTATTTGTAATTTTAAATAGGCTTTATTATATTAGAGAATCCAAGTTATCCTAATGGTTTTTCGCGATTGTTATCTACCATTGTTATTTTTTAATGCCACATATGCCTGCAAAATGGAACGAATATGCTCTTAGTGATTGATGTTGGAAATTCGAATAATGTCATCGGATTATTTTCCGGGGAAAAACTTCTCACCCATTGGCGGATTCGTACTGAGTGGAATCGGACGGCAGACGAATATTGGGTTCTAATTAAAGAATTTATTTTATTGAATAATGTGGAGACAGAAACCATCGATGACATTGTCATCGCGTGTGTGGTTCCGCCTTTAGTTCCCATCCTTCAGGGGATGTCTAGAAAATATTTTTCATGTGAACCTCTGATTGTTGGGCCGGGGATCAAAACCGGCATTTCCATTCTCTATCGAAATCCATCAGAAGTAGGAGCAGATCGTATTGTGAACTCTGTTGCCGCGTTTGAAAAATATGGTGGCCCCTTGATCATAGTAGATTTTGGGACAGCGACTACTTTTGACGTTGTAACCGCTAAGGGTGAATATTTAGGGGGGGCTATTTTCCCTGGAATTCAGATTTCTCTTGAAGCGCTTTTTAAAAGTGCTGCCAAACTGCCTAGAGTGGATATGACTTTTCCCGAACAAGTTATAGGAAAGTCAACGGTGGAGAGCTTGCGTTCAGGGGCGGTATACGGTTTCTCAGGAATGGTTGAGGCATTGGTGAAACAAATTAAAAGTGAGCTGGGAGAAGATGCCAAGGTAGTAGCTACCGGTGGAATTGTAGACTGGATAACTACTAAAACTACTGTGATAGATGTTCAAGATCCATTTTTGACTTTGGATGGATTGAGAATTATTTATGACAAAAATCAGTGAAACCCGGATTAGCTCAATAAAACACCGGCTATCCCAAAGGCAGGGTTTTCAGTAAGAGGAGGAGACCGAAAACTTTAAAACTTGGAATAACCGGTGTTTATGAATCACTTACGCTTTTATAACTCTAGAATCCTTGTGTATAAAAAGACGAACCATTCTAGGGTCGTCTTCAATGTCAGAAATTCTACAACCCTGACTTTTGGCCCACTTGGTGAAATCTTCAGTGAAGTTTTTCTTTTTATCAAGAATCAATTCCAAAATGCCATTCTTCTTCACTCTTCTGAATTCTTCGGAAGCTAATTCGAATGCCTTAAAAAAGGAAAGACCGCGAATATCCAGTGTTCTAAACAGTTCCATAGTAAATCCCTCCATTTATACTGCCGACCCTAATAAAGGTGGCAGGTCAAGTTCAATAAGTCCATTCTAGGGATACAAAATTAAAAATTAGTTAATTAGGCATTAATTTTTTTTAATATTTTAGTGCTGACACCTGTGGGCGCTTTTAACATGCAATTGAAATAATAGATGTTATATGTTTTTTGATATGGGTGGAAGTTCCGGTAAGATTAAAAAATAGGCTTGTTTCCAATTCATATATGAATACGGCAAGGGATAAGATATAGTTATTGATTCATACTATTAAGAAATTATTCTAAGACAAATGGGTAATCAGGAGAGCTAAATGGGCATTGAACGTGGTGGAGATGCAGAGTACGAAGAGTTTGAGCCCTCTTATGAGGAAAAAGCTGAAAAACTTGAAGCAACATTAAAACCCTTGCTAGATGAAAGCCCTGATTCGTTAAAACTTTCAGGAAAATATATAGCCACGGATGAGGTGAGAATCATCGGCAATTATTCTCTTATGAAGTCAGTCAAGTCGCTCGACTTAAGTGATAACCAGATCAATGACGAAGCATTGTTGAGCCTATTCGAGTCCGATATCCTTTGTGGATTAGAAGAGCTTTATTTGCAGATAAATTTCTTAACGGGAAAAGGGTTGAGTGAGCTCGCGAAATCTGAAAAAATTAAACTTAAAAACTTAAAAGTTCTGGTTCTTTCAGATAATCGTTTGAGTGATTCATCCATTGCAGAAATGTTGCTTTCCAGTCATTTTCAAAACTTGGAGTCGTTGGATATAGGCTGGAATGAAGCCGGAAACGAAACGGCTAAGTCTTTGAGCACGACCACTACGTTTCCTAAGCTGAAGAAGCTGGAAATGGAGCGTAGCTATGTTGATGAAGAAGGGTTCGGCGAATTCATTAAAGGAGAGTTAGCTGATCAATTAGAAGAGTTGGATATCTCAGCCAATAAAATTAAAGATGGAACCATTAAAATTTTAGCGCAGGCCCCCAAATGGAAATCACTGAAAACGCTTCGAATATCACAGAATAGATTCGGCAATCAGGGTGCAAAGGATTTGGGTGAATCTGTTTCACTGAGTGGTCTTACCCGGCTTTATGCTGGCAGGAATTATTTTGATGAGGAAGGGGCGCAAGCTATTTATGAAAGTAAAACGTTGAAAAGTCTTAAGACTTTGGTACTCAAGGAGGAAGTTGATGACGGCTCGGGTCTTGTCAATTACTCGCGGCCAGAGCTTTTACGGCCGGATGATCCAAACTCGATTTAATTTTCAAGGAAGACTTGGGAGATTTAAAATATTTTCAACTTTTCCAGTTTAGTCAGTTTGGGTGAGTTTTTTAACGCAGACTTTGCTTCTTCAGACTTGATTCTGTTCCCTCCTAAATGCAGATAATTTAGATTGCTTAAATTATCTGAATCGGCAATGGCCAACGCGCCTTCATCTCCCACGCGATTATCCACAAGA
This sequence comes from Nitrospinales bacterium, assembly GCA_047610985.1. Classification (GTDB taxonomy): domain Bacteria; phylum Nitrospinota; class Nitrospinia; order Nitrospinales; family VA-1; genus UBA8687. Next base: position 40,629 of record JBLFWU010000016.1, read on the forward strand.
TTCATATATTCCACTTTTGTGAGAAAAGGCGATTGGGCCAGGGCTTTGGCTCCTTCTGCGGTGATGCCATTGCATTCCAGGTTTAATGTCACCACTTCGGAAAACAACTCAGCCTGAGCAAGAATAGCCATGCCTTCGTCTCCCAGATCATTTGAGCCTAAATGCAAATAATTCACTTTTGGCAGGATAGGCGAATCAACAAGAATTTGCAGACCTTCTGGCCCGAGTCGGTTATGAGTGATAATGATGCTGGAAATGGTTTTGACAAATGGGAAGTGAGCGATCATTTCGGCGAGGTCGCGTCCGTGATTTTCTTCTATTTTTCCTGATTTAGAGAAAAGGTAGGCATCCTGAATTTTAAGGACCTTTTTGTCCTTAATGTTTTCAAAAAGTATCTTTTCTTTCGGCGAAAGGTTTTCGCTTTCGTTCCCATAGTTTTCTCCATCGTTGCAAAGCTCTTCCCAGTTTTTTAATTTATCTTGCATAGATGTTACCGTTGAAGGCGCTTTTCTTTAGCGCAACCCGCCTGATTACCCATGCCGCAGGCTTTATTGTAGTATTTGATGGCCTTTTTCTGTCTGCCTTCTTTGTAGTTTAGAGTGCCAAGATTAAAGCAGGAAGGGTCTTCTCCGGCTTCGCAGGCTTTATCAAACATTTTCCGAGCTTGTTTAAAGCCTTTGCTATAGGGAGTACTTTTCTTGGCCAGAAGAATCCCCCCATTGGTGCAACCAGTCATATATCCCGCATCGCATGCTTTCTCATAAAACTTGAGAGCATTTTTTTCATCTCTTTCGACGGTCCGGTAGCGCTCCCCCATTTTAAAGCAAGCTGTAGAGTTTCCTTCGTTACAAAGAGCCTCAAATTTTTCTTCTTTCGTTTGTTCTGCCAAGGCAGCTGGAGCAAAAATTGTAATGGTCATCAGGATAACCATAGCTTTGATGAAATATTTCACGTCGACCTCTTTTCCAATGGGTAAAAGGTTTTTATACTATCGAATTATATCATAGGCTTTTTTTTAAGGTTGAAAAAGCTTTTTGGGAAAGAGTAGCTGATTCAGAATCTTTCGTTTGCATCATTGTAGATATTTTATTAACCTTCATAGAATCTATAAAACGAAATGCCTCATTATTTTTTAGAGGCCTGATTGGTCAATTCATTTGACGCTTTATAAGTGGAATATTCGTGAATATTGTAATGCTGGGTTATCGTGGTACCGGAAAGTCTGTGATTTCAAAAATACTTTCCGTTAAGTTACGGATGGAACTATATAAGATCGATGATTTGATTTCTCGTTCTGCGGGTAAATCAATTCCTGAAATTGTTACCGAAGAAGGTTGGGAGAGTTTTCGCAAACAGGAGTTCAAAATCGTAGCCGAAGTTTCTGCTAAGGCTAAAAATAGTATCATTGATTGTGGGGGTGGGGTGGTTCTAAACGATGCGAATATTGTGAACCTGAAAAAAAACGGGGTGTGCGTTGTTCTCACCGCCAGTCTGGAAACAATAGTTAAAAGAATTCGTCATGATCGAAACCGGCCTGCTTTGCAAGGCGGAATTAGTTTTGAAGAGGAGCAGAAAAAAAATATGGCGGAGCGGGAGGAAAAATATCGCTCTGCTGCTGATTTTTTATGTGACACTTCAAACCGACGCCCCGGAAGAACGGTGGCAGAGATAACGGAGTTTTTAAAAAGCAAGGGGTGGATTTGAAATGATGAGTCCTATGTTTGAAAGTCTGGTCGTGAATAGCCTGACGATTCTGGCAGATGAGCCAGATGATGCAACAGCTATGGTATGGAACGAAGCAGAGACCCAGGCAGAACTAGAAGGTAATGAAAAAGCGATCTATCGGCTTGACCTGAACGATAAAGAAATATTGCTGGAAGATCTCGAAGATCTCATAGCCTATGACAAAATCCACAAGGTCAAAGACTTCAGGCTCGATAAAAACGAGTTCTTTGATGAGGGCGTGGAGTTGCTGGCCGAAGCTTCGGATTTAGGGAAGTTATTGACCCTTTCCCTTGCCCACAATAAGCTTAGCGATAACGCAGCTCGCTCGCTTGCCGCCTCAAAAATTATTGTGAACCTGCAAAAATTATTTTTGCAGGGAAACCAAATTGGTGTTGAAGGTATGAAAGCCTTAGTTGAGTCTGACAGTCTTGCGAATTTACAACTTTTGTATCTCAATGTGAACCCAATAGGTCCGCAAGGAGCCATGGTTTTAGGTGGCCCTGGAAAAATTGTGAAGTTGCAGGAACTTTATTTGCAAAATACAGGTTTAGGAGAAAAAGGATTGCAGGCGCTTTGTGAATCTGAAAATTTTAAAAACCTCAAACTTCTTTCTCTTTCAAAAAACGGACTGGACGACCATGCTGCGGAATTGATCTATCATTCAAAGGCTTTTCCAGAACTGGAAACGCTGGATCTTTATCATAATAAAATCACTGATCAAGCGGTAGACCAGCTTCGATCCTCGCCAAACCTTCCCAATCTAAAAGCCCTGCAAGTCGACTGGCGAAGTTGAGATTCGTATGGCGCAAAAACTTCCTGGTAGAAAAGTAATTCTTAAACATTTTGATTTGCGGGACCCGGTTATGGCAGCGACGATTCGCGACAATGGTGCCTTCAAACTGAGTCGTAATCGTAACTATTTTGTGGTTTTGTGTAAAGCCATCATTGGTCAGCAAATCTCAATAAAAGCGGCTGAGTCGATCACGCAACGTTTTCAAAGTTTGTTTCAGGGACGTAATCCAACACCTGAAAAAGTAGCCGTTATTTCTGTGGCGAAGTTAAGAGAATCAGGTTTGTCGGGGCAGAAAGTGAAATACCTGAAAGACTTGGGTGTGCGGTTTTTAGATGGCTCTATTAGAACCCAACGCCTGGCCTACCAAAGTAATGAAGAGGTGATTGAAACTCTTACGTCTGTTTACGGCATCGGTAGATGGACTGCAGAAATGTTTCTTATCTTTTCTTTGAATCGGCTCGATGTTTTACCCTTAGGTGATTTGGGGCTCAAAGCAGGAATCAAAAAGATTTATAATATGCGTGGCTTGCCATCTCCGAAAAGAATGCTTACTCTGGGAAAAAAATGGCACCCAATGGAAACCGTAGCCACTTGGTATGCCTGGCGGATTCAAGACGCTGAAATTATGACTTATTAAACCTTTTTATATAAGGCTCTTATGGATTTTATAAATGAAAAAATTGAAGAGTATGCTTTCAACCACACCAGTTACGAAGGAGACCTATTAAAACGGTTGGAAGAGGAAACCTATGAAAAACTAGAAATCCCTCAAATGACAACGGGAAGAATTGAAGCCAGGCTGCTCAAACTATTAGCGCGTCTTGTAAGTGCTAAACGGATTTTAGAGATCGGTACTTTTGCTGGGTATAGCGCGCTTTCGATGGCGGAGGCTCTGCCCGAAGATGGCGAACTGGTGACTTGTGATGAGGACCCGGTAGCAATTGCTTTTGCGAAAAAATATTTTGACTTGAGTGCGAATGGAAAAAAGATAACCCAGATGGAAGGACCGGCTTTGGAGTCCTTGAAATCTATTAAAGGGCCATTTGATATGGCATTTATAGATGCGGATAAAGAAAATTACAGCAATTATTATGAAACCATTTTGCCGATGATTCGTTCGGGAGGACTGATAGCCGTTGACAATGTTTTGTGGAGTGGCCGAGTACTTGATCCGAAAGACAAGTCCGACAAGGCTATTCATCAGTTCAACGATAGAGTGATTCAGGATGAAAGAGTTGAGTCCGTTTTGCTCACTGTGCGAGATGGATTGAATTGCATCATTAAGAATTAGTTGCGATTATCGATGAGTGGGAAGGGTTGATCGTTGTTTGGGTCTGTGTTAGCTTTAAAAAAATTTTACGCAATTAATAATTTCTATGGGATCAACACTTTATGGCTGAAACATTAGGCAGTCTTGTCGACAAACTCTCAATAAAAAATCTAAGAATCTGGCATCTCGAAGAAGCATTGGAAAAAGATAGTGAATCCGAAGAATTGAAAGCTAAACGCGATTTGGCGGACAAGCAACGGCAGAACCTTGTGCAGGAGATCAATGGCTTTCTTGTTGCTGCCTTGCAGGGGGAGGTTTGCATCCGCGATGAAAAAATAAAGATGTACACGAACACCAATGTTTCTTCATCAGATAGTATAAAAAAATTGGGAGAGGCCGTCAGCGAGTTGGCTTATAGAAATATAAAACTCTGGCATTGTGAAGATGAGGTAAGGCGAACCGATTTGGCAGATTCAGAAATTGTGAAGATAAAAAGGCGGATCGATACGACCAATCAGGAACGTAACGACTTGATGGATAAAGTAGATAAAATTCTTCAGACAGAGTCTGAAAACAAGAGCGGGTATTAAAGGTAGGTGTCCAGCAATTCCTTTCTTTTACGATTATACTCCTCTTCATCTACTAGGTTTTTATCGTAGAGGCCTTTCAGAAATTGAAGTTTCTTTTCTAACTCAGTATCTGCGGAATTGTTTCTTGTCGGTGCTGGTGCCTGCTTTCTAGAAGGTTCAGCTCGGACTCGACGTTGTTTTCTAGGCTTTCGTGAGGGAGCGCTGTCTCTGTATTCTTTTTCTTCCCGGAATTCCCTGGCTGAGTCGCGGGATAAAGCCACCTTAATCCAGTTTTCCTTGGCTACCTGCCCAAGTAACCTTCCTGTTGAATGGTATCTTTGCCCGGAACTTGGCAATAGTCTCCAGTTGCTTCCTCCCCATCCGTTAAAAGAGCGGCTAGAAAATTCTCTTCCTTGAATAGATGAAAATCGCCAGTTCAATACTTTCCCGTTGGCAAAAACATCGCCTTCGGTTGTTCCATCCGGCGTATCCAACTCGTAATAGATAATTTTGTTGCCAGAAGATTTGTTTAAGGCTTTAGCGATCAAACGTCCGATGCGGTTAGCTTGTTCACGTGTGAAAACTGCTTTCTTTTTTCCGAAGAGAGCAAGCTCTTCATATTGTATTGAGCGCAATTGTCGGAGTATCTCTCCTTCAGAGACCTGTACGGAGGCCAACTTTATATCTGCTAATGCATATCCGCCGGCGGATTTTGATTTGAACATCAAGGTGAACCCATTGCCTCTAAGTTTTTTTTCAGGGGTGAAAGAACAACCCGCAATCAACCCGAGTAGCAGGGTGAAAATAAGAAAGAAGGGCAGGATTGATTTATATGATTTCATATTGTTATTTTAAATTTTTTGCGCAATCAACGAAGCAAAAGCCTCCTGGTTTTCATCAACTTCTCTATACCGCAATATCCTAAAACCTTGAAAAGCCTTTAGTAGCTCATTATGCTCCAGAACCCATTGTCTTTTAAAATTGCTGTACTTCAAATAATCCACAGTAAACGTCTCGTAAAACAAGATGCCGCCTGCCTTTAAAGTATTTTGTATTTCCGGGAACAAATTACGTTCAAGGAAATTGAAACAAATAATAAGGTCGTACTCATTTTTGGGTAAGGAGCTATTATCTAGATCGGCGGAAAGTGTTGTAATCTTTACGTTTTTTTCTCTTGCGAGAGCGTGGGCTTTACTGAGAGCGACCTCGGAAATATCCATGCAAACCACTTCATAACCCATAGATGCGGCAAAAACCGAGTTTCTACCTTCTCCTGCGGCAATGTCGAGAGCTTTTCCCTTTCCAGAAAGTAGACCGGTATGGGTTGTGAGCCATTCTGAAGGGGCCTTTGACGAAATACGACCGTCATCACTATATTTGGCATCCCATTTTTTCTTGTCTTTCAAGGACATATAAACTTCCGAATCAAAGGTTTCAGTAATAATATCATAATAAATGTGCAATAAATCAATAACAAGTCGCTCATTTAGAGCGGCTTTATTTCTAAAGAGGTAGAATAGAACGTTATGCCTCTCGTTTATCCGTTCCCAATATTTTTGCAAAGGTTCCGTTCGTTACGCAAATCCTTGACAGGAGCCTTTTTTTTTTCTAAAATACCTGTTTTATTTATAACAAGACGGGCGGGGGAAGTTTCCGTCTTCTTTTGTTAGTTTTTAGGAGTGATGGGAATGATTGCAGTAATTCAAACGGGTGGTAAGCAGTATAAAGTGTCTGAAGGCGATGAGATTCAGGTCGAAAAGCTGGACGGCAATGTGGGCGAAAGTGTTAATCTGGATAAAGTTCTCATTTGTGGAGAAGGAGAGTCTGCAAAGGTAGGAACTCCATTTCTGGAAGGTTGTTCAGTTGTCTGTGAAGTGACAGAGCAATATCGAGACAAAAAGATCATCGTATTCAAGAAACATCGACGAAAAAATTATCGAAGAAAAAATGGACATCGTCAGTCATTGACACGTTTGAAGGTCACTGCAATTAACGCATAATAATTGGGGAAAATGAAACATGGCACATAAAAAAGGACAAGGAAGTACTTCAAACGGTCGTGACAGCAGAGGACAACGGCTGGGCGTAAAAAGATATGGTGGTCAAACGGTTAAAGCCGGAGAAATACTGGTACGCCAACGTGGTACTTCTTTTCACCCTGGAGATAATGTCGGGTTGGGAAGCGACTATACGATTTTTTCAAAAATTGCAGGTGTGGTTAAGTTTGAGCATCGTGACCGCAAAACGCAAAAAATCAGTGTCCACCCACAAAACTGACACTGCCCCTCCATTCTAAGCTTTTCCAGACAAAGCTTGAAAAACCACCCGGGCTATTTAATAGCCCATTCAAACTTTAAAATTCATGTTCATTGATCAGGTAACCATCTCTGTGAAAGCAGGAGATGGAGGCGATGGCTGTTGTAGTTTTCGGAGGGAAAAGCATATTCCCCTTGGTGGTCCCGATGGCGGCGATGGAGGAAGAGGCGGCGATGTGATTCTGCAAGTTGAATCTAATCTTTCCACTCTCATAGACCTTCGATACAAAAAACTTTACGAGGCAGAAAACGGCAAGTCGGGCAAAGGAAACCAGATGACAGGCCGAAGCGGTAAAGACCTTATAGTTTGCCTTCCCCCTGGAACGCTGGTGAAAAATAAGGAAACCGATGAATTACTGGTGGACCTTAAGGAGCCCGGCCAACAATTTGTTGTAGTAGAAGGTGGGAATTATGGTCAAGGCAATATCCGCTTCAAGTCTGCCACCAACCGGGCACCCAAAAAATTTGGTAGAGGAAAGCCCGGCGAATCCTGCCAGCTTTTTTTAGAGCTAAAATTACTGGCGGATGTGGGGATTATTGGATTCCCCAATGCTGGAAAATCGACTTTGATATCGCGAATTTCTAATGCTCGACCTAAAGTTGCAGAATATCCTTTCACCACTCTGGTTCCAAATCTCGGGATAGTGAGGTTAGATGAAGGCGAGTCGTTTGTGGCAGCAGATATCCCCGGTCTTATAGAAGGAGCCCATAAAGGAAAAGGTTTGGGCCATCAATTTTTACGGCATATAGAACGTACCCGCCTACTTCTTCACTTGATCGACTTTTCAGATATTGACTCTGATAATATTCTGGATCGGTATCACAAATTACAGAATGAATTAAAGGCTTTTAGCGAGAACTTGTTTGATAAACCACAAATTCTTGTGGCTACAAAGATGGACGATCCTCAGTCTGTGATCAACTTGGAAAAGGTGAAGCCAGCCATGAAGGAAATGAATTCTTCGCTTCTTACGATTTCTTCGGTGACAGGGGAAGGTATAGAACAACTACTGTGGAAGATCAAAGAAGGTTTATTTATAGGTAGGGAGGAAGACTCGGAAACTTAATGCCGTGAACGTATTGGGTTAACTATTGAATCAAGAAGTCCTCGAATTTAATTTTCTTTACTCGTGTATCGCCTTCGATCTTTTTGTTGTAGGCAAGTTTTAAACGTTTTTGAAGTTTCTCTTTTACGTAAAGAATGTCGTTGTAGAATTTTCTTTTCAAGAATTGTTCTACAGTCAGCACCGTTATTTCTTCAAAAACGGGTAATGCACCTGACAAAACTTTTGCGCCAGCCTCGTTGTCAAAAGTGATTTCTAATGTGAAACTGAGAACCCGGATGTCGTTGACATCAAAAGCGACCGGCATAATCGTTGCCAGTTTAACCATCTTGGATTCTGGTGATAAGGCAGCCTGTAGCCCTGCAGAATCTTCTTCAACTACTTCCACTTCTTTCGCAGCTTCCGACAAGGTGTCCGATTTATTTAATTCTTGTGCGACTTCAGATTTAGTGTCTTCTTTTGTCATTCCCGGAAGATCGGGTTTTTTAGTTTCTTCGTTTTGATCTTTTTGCGGAGCAGCCGGCTCTTCCTCAGGTGCTGCCATCTCACCATCACCTTTTTTCGGGGTTAAGCCTTCGGGAACTTCAGATTCAGGTTTTTCTACTTCTGCAAGTTCAGGAGGTGCAAAGGTTTGCATCGCAAAATACACTCCACCCGCAGTTAGTAAAATACCCAGTACACCACCGGCTAACATCATTTTCCCGGTTCGAGTTGCAGGAACCGAAATAGGGCCAATCTTTATTCTTTCTTCAGAAGACTCTTCATCTTCATCTTCATCTTCATCTTCTTCTTCGTCATCATCATCAGGGTAATCGTCTTCGGAAATTCCTAGTTCAGCGGCAGCAGCGTCTTCTTCCTCTTCTTCCTCTTCTTCCTCTTCTTCATCATCCTCTGTATCTTCTTCTTCCTCATCTTTTGTATCTTCGTCTTGCTCGTCTTCCTCCTCTTCAGTTTTTTCTTCTGAAGCGGCTTGCTCTGTGCCCTCTTGATCGGCAAAAGCTGCAGCCCACATATCCTCATCGCTCATTTCTTCGGCGGGTTCTTCTGCTTTCTCTTCAGTTTTTTCTTCTGAAGCGGCTTGCTCTGTGCCCTCTTGATCGGCAAAAGCTGCGGCCCACATATCCTCATCGCTCATTTCTTCGGCGGGTTCTTCTTTTTTTGGTTCTTCTACCACTGCTTCGGCTTCCTTTTCTTCAACGGTCTCGACTACCTTTTCCTTCTTTTCTTCCTCTTCAACAGCAGGTTCTGTTTCTGTTTTTTCTTCGGCTTCAGGAGGTGTTAAGATTTCTTCATCGGCTTTTTCAGCCCCTTCTGCCTTGTCACCTTCTTCATCATCGTCATCATCATTTAGAATGTCGTCTAGTAGACTATCTAAATCTTCATCCTCATCCTCGTCATGGGACTCGTCGTTTAATTCTGTAGATTTATATTCCTCTTCTTCGACTGAATCAGAAGACTCATTTGTAGGATCATCGGCCATCTTGTCTAACTCCAGTTCCTCCCCTGAATCGCTCAGGGTTTCTCCAGAGTCCTCTTGGGTTTCTGTATCCTCACTGATGAGGTTGTCGAGCATATTGTCGAGTTCTGGCTCATCGGCAGTTTCGCTGGTTTCTTCAGACCCAGGCGTATCATCGCCACTGATGAGGTTGTCGA
>JBLFWU010000017.1:0-49113 GCA_047610985.1 Nitrospinales bacterium
ATTCCAAATAATGCTAAACGGGCCATGTCCTTATTGTAAAGATAAAGACTTGAAGATACAACCTGGGATAATCCGGAAAATTAAAGCAATTTCATAATCTATGAGCGATAAGCCTAAAAAAGTTAAGGGTAAAAAGAAGTCTCTGTTGCCCGCAGTGCGGCGCGAAGAGAGACTGGTTCCTCTCGATCCTTTCGCGGCATATCTTCAGGAAGCAAAAAGATACCCGATACTCTCGGAAGAAGTAGAAAAAGAATTGGCGATCCGCTTACAGGAAACGGGGGATGTCGATGCGGCTTACCAGTTGACAACGGCTAATTTGATGCTTGTTGTTAAAATAGCCATGACCTTTAAGCGTGAATGGCAGAGCCTCATGGATCTGGTCCAAGAGGGTAATGTCGGATTAATGAAAGCCGTCAAAAATTTTGATCCTTTCCGGGGAGTTCGCTTGTCCGCGTATGCTACGTGGTGGATTAAGTCTTATATCTTGAAATATATTTTGGACAACTGGCGGTTGGTTCGGGTGGGGACTACAAATACCCGGCGGAAATTATTGTTCAATCTGAAAAAGGAAAAAGAACGTTTGGAGCGGGAAGGGTTTGACCCTTCCACCAAGTTGCTAGCAGAACATTTTGGAGTGGATGAAGGTGAAATCATCGATGTGGAAGCCAGCATTGGTGCGGTCGATGTCTCTATGGATACCCCGACTCGTGCTGATAGCACTATGACCCCGGCACAATCTTTGAGCGATGGTAAGTCGCTTGAAAAAAGTGCTGAGATTAACCAGTTCCGTGAAATTCTTCAACAAAAAATTGAAGGGTTTAAATCCGAATTGAAACCGGGAGAAATTGAAATTTTAGAAAAAAGAGTGCTTTCGGAATCCCCGATGTCGTTACAGGAACTCGGGGACGAAAGAGGGGTCACCCGTGAGGCGGTCCGTCAGGCGGAACAGCGACTGATAAAAAAATTCAGAATTTATATTGAAGAGCAGATGCCGGAAGCGGCAGATTATTTTAAAAATTAAGGAGGAGAAAAATGGAAACCCGGATTGAAACCGACAGCATGGGGGAAATCGAAGTTCCTGCCAATTGCTATTATGGTGCGCAAACCGCGCGGTCGCTGATCCACTTTGATATTGGCTCAGAAACCATGCCTCGCGAACTCATTCGCGGAATGGGTATTCTTAAAAAAGCTTCCGCTATGGTCAATGCTGAACTGGGATTGATGCCGGAAAATATCAAAGACTTGATCTCTAAAGCCGCCGATGAAGTCATCGATGGAAAGCTCGACGAACATTTTCCGTTACGGGTCTGGCAAACAGGAAGTGGAACGCAATCGAATATGAACAGTAATGAGGTTATCGCCAATCGTGGTATTGAGTTGGCGGGAGGAGTGATAGGTTCTAAGGACCCGGTGCACCCTAACGATCATGTAAATATGGGGCAGTCTTCCAATGATACGTTTCCCACTGCGATGCACATTGCGGCGGTTGAGCGCATTCGTGACGCATTGATTCCGTCTTTGACCACACTCTCCGAATCATTCCGAAAAAAAACTACCGAATTCAAAGATATCATTAAAATCGGGCGTACCCATTTAATGGATGCGACGCCGCTCACGTTGGGGCAGGAGTTCAGCGGTTACACAACTCAGTTGGAATATGCGCTCGACCGTATCAATGGGTGTATGCCACGTATGTACCAGATAGCACTGGGGGGAACGGCTGTTGGTACTGGACTCAACTCGCATCGCGACTTTCCTGTAAAAGTTGCGAAACAAATTGCAGATATCACTGGTTACCCATTTGTGACAGCTCCCAATAAATTCGAAGCACTTGCGGCGCACGATGCCATCGTTGAAACCAGTGGTGTGCTGAAAACCATTGCTTGCTCTCTTATGAAAATTGCTAATGATATCCGCTGGCTGGGATCTGGACCACGATGCGGTATCGGCGAGATCACTCTACCCGCGAACGAACCTGGTAGTTCAATCATGCCAGGCAAGGTGAACCCAACGCAGTCAGAAGCGATGACCATGGTGGCTGCGCAAGTAATTGGCAATGACACCGCGATCAACGTTGGCGGCTCATCGGGACACTTTGAATTAAACGTATTCAAGCCAGTAATGATTTACAACTTGCTGCAATCCATTCGTCTCCTCGCCGATTCATGCAGGTCGTTTAACGATCATTGTGTCGTTGGAATTGAACCAAATAAAATACAAATAGAAAAGCACCTCAACGGATCGCTCATGTTGGTCACCGCACTCAACCCCCATATTGGCTATGACAATGCTGCCAAGGTTGCCAAAAAAGCGTATCAGGAAAATACTACTCTGAAAGAATCTGCGGTGGCGCTGGGATTATTGACTGCTGAGGAGTTCGATGAAAAAGTTAGACCTGAAAAAATGACCGGGCCGAAATAGTTGGGATTACAAAACAAAGGGAGATATCTATGTTTCAAAGTTGGGAACATTTTATAGGCATGGTAGTCATGCTGGCAATCATCCTCCCGATCATTTTTAAGAAGATGTATTAAAAAATGAAAAAACAAATTAACTTTAAAGAGGTTTCAATATGAAGAAATTTATTATTATCGGAGGGACTTTGGGAGTAGTCGGTGTGATGCTGGCATTCCTTCTATTCTCATCGCTTGATTCAATCATCACCGAGGCAGTTGAACATTTCGGTTCTGAAATTACGAAGACAGAAGTCAGCCTGGATAAAACGGTTATATCTGCGACCACGGGAAAAGGTTCCCTGCATGGCCTGAAGGTATCCAACCCGAAACCTTTTAAGACCCCTAGCGCATTTGAATTTTCAGAAGTCAGTCTGACTCTTGATATAGGAAGTATCACAAAAGATACGGTGGTGATAAAAGAAATCGTTATCGCGGGCCCTGAAATCACCTATGAAGTGGGCGCGAATGGTAGCAATATCGATGCAATTAAAAAGAATGTAGATTCTTATTCAACACCTTCAAAGTCAGACCCTTATGAAAAAAAGGAAGCGGAACCATCTGATAAAAAACAGAAAAAACTCATTATCGAGAAACTCATTATTCGTGATGGCAAGATCAATGTCAGTGCTTCTTTTTTGAATGGTAAGGCTATGTCAGTGAGTTTGCCTGGTTTGACCTTGAATGAAATAGGGAAGGATAAGGGCGGTGCTACACCTGGAGAAGTCACAAATAAAATTATCAGTTCTCTCCGGCAGAATATCAATAAAGCCGTGGGCACTCTTGGTCTTGATCAGGCTAAAAAAGCGATTGAAGGAGTCGCCAAAGATCTGCAAGGAAAACTCGAAAAAGGCATTGGTGATCCAGAAAAACTCCTAGACGGTAAGGCTGAAGATATTGGCAACGCCGTAAAAGGTCTCTTCTAAGCGGCGAACTGCCGCTGGTAATGGATTGGAACGGTAGTGAGCGAACAGGAATTGCTTTGCTTCTAGAAAAGGAGGAAAGCTTTCCTGTTCATATGCTTGAATAATATTTCTAGGTAATGGGGAATAGACCTATCGCTGCCCTCGCCAGAGGGATGGGCTAGATAATTGTTGAAATTTGTGAGGTTAAATCTTCAGGCGCCGCACCTGTTATACCTGCTGAAGTGAAAATTTCATTTATCCGAGATTCAACTAAAGCATCTAGGTTGGTGGTGTCACGTAAGAGTGAATTAAGTGAGTTATCCTTAGATGCCTGATTGCTCAAAAAATCTACGATGCTGCCTGTGTTAATTCCTGACTGTTCAAAAATATTTTGCAGTTGACTCAATAATTGTTCCGGATTCTTGCCGCCTTGTGCCTGGCGAAAAGCTTGTAATTCCGTTTGCGTCAGTTCACTGTTTCCATCCGTATCAATGGACTCAAAATTATCAATAAATTTTTGTCCCTGTCCTGTTTTTTCTGCTCGGACTTGAACTTCATTTTTATCGAGTCCACCTGACTTATCGGTGTCTGCCAATTTGAAATTCTGCTGCGCCTGTCGCGCGATGGTATTTAAAACTGATTGCCCTAAACTGCCAGTGCCTTCAACCATTGAATCATCCTCCACCGAAAAGATCTTTAAATGCGGGCAATCCATGCCCTGTATTATCTTATCGGCGGATCAAAAAAATGACTTAAGCCTTTATTTGACAGGTCTTATAGACTACGAAAAAACAAGGGGTTTGTAATAAGGCGAGGATGCTAGAAAATCTATAGTAAAAGGCTAAAGAGCCATAGCTAGCTGTACAGGCATTGTGTTATCTGCCTCCCACGTTAGTGGTCTGAGTAGTCAAACATGCGATCTACGCATTGGAGGGCACGTTTCTGCGTTTCCGGGGCGATTTCGATGATGTTTTGCGGACTGGGGTTTTCGAGGACGTTCAATATGTCTTCCAGGGAATTGGATTTCATATATTTGCACATTGTGCAACTGCCTGCGAAGGTTTTTTGTGGGAACTCGGATTGCAGGACTCCGGTCAACCCACACTCGGTGAGCAGAAAGAAAGAGTCTTGTTTAGATTCACGTACATAGTTGAGCATTTGGCTGGTGCTACCGACATAATCGGCTTTGTTGACCACCGCTGAACTGCACTCGGGATGGACAAGAATTTCAACATCTTCAAAGTTTCGTCGTACCTCGTCGATACTTTCAGGCTGATATTCTTCGTGGACATAGCAGGTTCCATCCCATAATTCGATATCTTTATTAACACCCTTTTCTTTAAGGTTTTGGATTACGTTTTCCCCCATCAATTTGTCAGGGAGAAAATAAATTTTATCATTCGGTATTTTTTCTATGATTTTGTAAACATTGGACGATGTGACGCAAACATCGCATTGTGCTTTCACCGCTGCGGTGGTGTTGATATAGCATACGAAAGTATGGTGGGGAAACTGTTTCCGTAATTTAATAACATCGGATTCGGTGATGCCGTCGGCTAGTGAACAACCTCCATTTGGATTTGGGTCGAGTACTGTTTTTTCGGGATTGAGTATTTTAGCGGTTTCTGCCATGAACCGAACTGCGGAAAAAACGATGACATCGGCATCGGATTCTTTTGCATTTTTAGACAGTCCATATGAGTCACCTGTGAAATCGGCAACGCTGTAAAAAATTTGCGGAGCTACATAATTGTGCGCCAGGATAATGGCATTTTTTTCGCGCTTGAGTTTTTCAATGCGCTCAATAGTTGGTAGCAGCAACTCACAGTTCTCTTTTGTGAACTGGCAGATGGGATTGCCAACATGAATATCTTTGAGTTTATCGTAGAGTTGTTCTGCACTGACCATGAGTTTAGCCTGGCGGCCATTGCATAGGGCGACCGCCCAAAAGATGAAAATGAATATGGAACACAGATTGTCCGGCCCCTTCTCCACAGTTTACCACAAGCCGATAGCCGGATTTGTCCAGTTCTCGTTCTTTTGCCAACTGATTGCCAACAGAGATGATAGAGCCCATTACTTCATGGTCGGTTTCTTCTATATCCAGCAAAGTGGCGTGGTGGGCACGTGGGACAATCAGAATATGAGTGGGTGCCTGAGGATTGATATCGTTGAAGGCAAACAACGTGTCAGATTCATAAACCTTTTCTGATGGTATTGACCCAGCACTGATTTTACAAAACAGACAATCGTTATTCATCCTGCCCTTTTTTGCGAGATTCGCGAATGGATTTTTCCTCTGCATTTTCGCTAGCAGGTGAATAACTAGATTCAAATTGTTTCATATGCTCGATGACATCTTCCTTGTAAGTAATAAATGGATCGAGCATTAAAAACGGTTCATCGGTTTTGTTGAGACGGAATCCGATCCAGTCGATCAGGTAGCTCATATGCGAGTGTTGGTTGATCAACTGTTTAATGAGCTCACCACGGCCTTGGGCACGAGTGCTGCGTGGAGGATTTACCTTTGCATGATCTACTGCGGTATCCGTGGTTTTGCGAAAACCGTCGCCGCTGGCTTCTAATCCCCAAAACAAACCGTTTTCTTTATTTAAATTATGGTATTCGAGATCGAGACTTTTTAGCCAAGGGTCGTGCCAGTCGAGATTTTCTTCATTTTTAAATTCGCTGAGCATCCAATATTTGCTGGCCCAGTCCACGCGACCTAATACGGCTTCGGGTCCTTTGGGCAGATCGGTCAATACGGATTCCCAATTTTCAAGTATCCAGTCTGTTTCTTGATTTGTCCCGGCGAGATGTTTTTTACAGGTGTCCAGCATATCCAGTTGTAATTCCAGCGCTGTTGAAGAGGTACCAGAAGCCAGGGTCACATTCCACTTGAATTCTTGATCGCGAGAAATGGAACGCATGGACTGAACGGAATCGGCAAGAATCCATTCCTTTTTTGCCACACCCAGTTGCATGATTTCAAGTATCAGAGTGGTGGTTCCCATTTTCATGGCTGTAGCAAACTCGCTCATATTGGAGTCGCCAACGAGAAGGTGAATGCGCCGGTACTTGCTGGGGTCGGATAACGGCTCATCGCGTGTATTTACGATGGCGCGGTTGTATTGTACCCATCGATGAAATTCGTTGGGGATATGATCCACACGTTGTGAAATCTGAAAATCAACTTGTTCGTCTACTGCTTCCTGCGGCGAGACACCATCCCAATCGCGAAACGAATGTGGATCGCAGGAACCAATGCGCCCGGCCCCGCAATATATTTGCCGTGTTGTCAAAAATGAGGATAGTAGTTTCAGGTTTTCGCCTTCATCGAAAGGGAAGTCCCGCCCGACGAGATAATTCTCATGGCACCCGAACGTTGCGTTGGTTTCCAGGTCAACATTGTTTTTTATGAACGATACATTATCGGCCCAACCCAACTCTTCCACGGCGTCCTGAATAAGCATGTCGCCTGCGCGATCAAAGGTGATTAGGTCGACAAGGTTAGAGCACTCAGGCGATGCGTATTCCAAGTGTCCCATATCAATATAAAGCCTGCCTCCATTAAGAAGGAATCCGCCGTTGCCAGGGGGTTCGTCGTTGGCACGGTAATGCAGATCAAGAACCCCAAGTTTTTTAGAGAAGATATGATTCTTTATTTTGTTGGCAATCTCCATGGGGTCGAGACGAAAGTCATTGTCATTATTGTCTTTGACCAACAGACCGTATTCCGTTTCGATTCCAAAAATTCTTTTTTTCATGGATTATTATTAACCGCGTGCCGTGGAGGTTTTGAAAATTTCCGCGGTTTCATCTTCATCTGAAAATCGGTATCCCTCCTCAGTTAGTGTTGCGAGGGTGGGATAAATGTCATCCTCTGGTCTCGCCTGGCCAGTAGCAGAATCGAACAATGCTGCGGTTTGCAGAAGTCGGATAGCCAGAGTCATAGCCTGTTCGCGAGTTCTTTCTGCAAGTGGTTTTTCTCCCCATAGATCTTCGTGTTCGAGAATGCCGCGAATAATTTGTGATCCCGATCCGGTTGCGGTGTGGGTGCGAATTTGAAAATCAGCTCCCAGCATATCGTAGAAATGGATTCTGGCTTTTTTCAGAGCGGGGTCGTAGGTCGCGAAGATGGGGCTGACCACACCCAGACCTTGAACTGCCATGCCGACATTTTCTTTTAAAAGTTTGGAGAGGGCGCGAATTTTACCTTCGGTACTCATGGATTGGAGTTGAGACCGTCTATAGTACTCAAAATTATGGGAAAGAACGCGAGCCATTTCAAAAGCCGTTGCCGGTACGCCTGCAATCGCCATTAAGGTGTGGTCGTCAATGGGAATAACCTTGTCGCATAGCTCATACATGATGCTGTTGCCCGCAGTGGCTCGACGGTCACCGGCAACGAGAACGCCACCTTTAAAATGGAATGCTAGAACGGTTGTACCCTGTGGCACCGTGAATCCGTTTTGCTTTGCAGTACCTTCTAATTTTGCATGCCAGCGATAACCGGAATTTTCTAGCAACTCAAAAAATTCTCCTGCAGATGTATTGGGTTTGGATTGAAATTTCATTGGCCAGTTCGTTGCTTATATTTTTCGGATTGTTTAGGGTCAACTTTTTTCATGCGCTTGAGTAAATTGTCTCTTCCTGGTCGAGATGTGTCGGGGCTTGCTGGCCCTGACTTATCACGATCTGGACTGGATTCCTTTTTTTCTTCCCTTCTTAAGGGATCATTCATTTCCATCTCATTGGCTCCTGTTTTGTTCTTCTATTGTGTATAGAATATCAAACTACTGAGGACTTTAGTCTTTCAATCTCGTCTTTACTAAGAGGCCGATAAATTGCTTTACGCGTCGATTTTTCGGTTAGCACAGCTCCTTCAAGATACCATTGATCAAAAGCTTCTTGCAAAGTTTCAGGAATATCTTTTTTAGCTCCATCGTCAGATACCAGTTTTCTGCTTTCATCCCATAATTTGCAGGCTTGCTGTAATGCCTGATCGAGGGAATAGGTTGCAAAAGGTTGTTTCTGAATTTCTTTTTGTAACCAGTCCATCACCTTTTCTTCCCCGGCAATGGCGGTGCCATTTTTAAAGGTTTCCCAATGGCCATCATAATTCATGCGGAAAAAATTGGGTTTCCCCTCGTTATCTAGTTCTACAAGCAGCATACGTATAATATAAGGAGCTCGTTGAATCTCTTCGAAATTTTGTTTGAGTGCTGGTGCAATACCAAATTGTAGCAAGCGAGCCGAGGTGACATCCTGTGCTGACCGATTGAAACCCTCTAGGTGGGCCATATCTAACAGATTCATTCGCAGTCTTTCTACATCGGCTGGGTGACCCACGCCGCCTAGAGCAATGCGATCATAAACTTCGAAAATTTTCCCCGGCTGCGGAGCAAATCCGAAAATTAATAATCCTTCATTATAAGGAACCGCCATAACAGGCTGGCCCATTTTTAGTTTTTCCTGAACGTAATTGTGACGGGTTGATACCGCCTCCATCCAGCGATACGGCTCTTCAAACATTTTCCAATTCTCCTCTCTGGACAGATTTCATCCAAGTCAATCGTTCTTCACTCCAGAACTTATAACTGTTTTCTACAAGCATTTCTATTTTTCCTCTTTGGACATAGATTCCAGCCGGGTCAATTGATCTTCGCTCCAGAACTTATAACCATTTTCTGTTACCGAAGCTAGGATAGGATAAATTTGGACGTTAGAAATCGCATTTTCCTGTTTGTTGTCTATTTGAGCTGCAACATGTAATAACTTCATTGCAATGACAGCCGCATCTTTTTCACATCTTTCAGCGAGAGGTTTAGGGCCCCACTGGTTTTCTCGCTCAAGAACATCGCGGATATGACCCGCCCCTGCACCCGTAGCAGTAAAAGAAAGAACCTGAAACTCGGCTCCCAACATATCGTAATAATAGATGGAAGGTTTGCCTGACTCAATATCGTGGGTAGCAAATATAGGGCTGACACGAGTGAGTCCACTTGTTGAAGCTGTCAGGTTCTCCTTGAGCAGTTTTGAGAATGTTCTGATCTTTCCTTCAAGGCTCATTGGCCGAATCTGTGTTCGTCGATAGTACTCGAAATAT
The DNA here is from genome assembly GCA_047610985.1 of Nitrospinales bacterium. GTDB lineage: Bacteria > Nitrospinota > Nitrospinia > Nitrospinales > VA-1 > UBA8687. Next base: position 9,468 of record JBLFWU010000017.1, read on the forward strand.
TGCGATAGTATTCGTGATATCTCAAACGCAATGGCTGGTACTCCTGCCACAGCCATAAGTGAATAGTCATCGACCGGAATAATCTTTTCGCATCTCTCAAACATCAGGTTACTTCCTGCCATGATCCTTCGATCACCAGCAACAATAACTCCATCTTCATAATGAAAGGCCAGAACAGTTGTTCCCTGGGGTACGGATGACTTTCCGTTAACCGGTAGTTTGTCCAGAAAACTCTGCAAGTTATAGCCGGACTTGTCTAGCAGGGCGAAAAAGTCGCCGCCTGCTTGTGTGTCTTCAATACTTCCCATCATGAATTATTTCCCTGCTTGAAAGAAAAATTTCTATCCTGTTGTATGAATTTTTTCAACGTCATCCGGACTGATTACGGCTGTTAAATCCAGAACATCTCCATTTTCAAACTCAACTCCAGTCCAATGGATGCTTTTTATTTTTTCACTTTCCTTGCGGACTGCTTCGCCACGAATTTTTGCACGGGTTCCCTCAGGGGGGAATTCAATAGCTCGTGAGATTTCTTCTTCCGTTAATAAGGAGTAAACCTCATTTTCCTGCTCCAGCCCTCGATACAAGCCTCGTTCGGGGTCGAGATTGTGATATTCCAGATCCAGGCTTTGTAACATGGGGTCGTCCCAATCCATATTTTCAGTTTCCATGAATTCCGTGAAAAGCTTTTCCTTAATAGCCCAGTCAATTCTATCTGATAATTTTTCCGGATTGTGTTTAAACTCATCAAGAGTTCTTTTCCACTCTTGAATGATCCAGTCTGATTCTTTATTTCCCCCAGAATAATTTTGTTCAACGGCTTCAAGATAGCTTTCTTGGATTTCCAATGCTGCTATGGAATTGCCTGAATTTTTATTCAGAATCGCATTTTTATCCTGAGATACTCGCAGCACATCTTCAACAGGATTTTCCAACTCAATGTCTGGTATCTCAGCCCCGCTTGCAATCAGGTTGAGTACCAGTAGGGTGGTACCTACCTTTAGCGCAGTCGCATAAGCGGACATGTTCGCATCCCCCATTATCAAATGTAGCCGTCGATATTGATTGCGACTAGCGTGTGGTTCATCGCGCGTGTTGATGATGGGACGCTGGGTCATGGTTTCTATGCTTAATATCGTTTCGATAAAATCGGAACGCTGGGCTAACTGTATTCCTTTGTAGCTCTTGGTTTTAGGGTTTTCCGATCCTACCTTTCCTGCTCCGGCATACAATTGTCGCGTTACCTGAAAGGGTACCAGTCCTTTCACTAGAAGATCGAAGGGAATGTCGCGCGGAACTAGATAATTATCGTGTGTCCCGTAACTGTGACCGCTGTAATCGGTATTGTTTTTAAAAACCTGAACAGCTTTTTCTCCAATCGCCTGATTTCGAAGTTTTGTACTTTCGGCCACAATCCTTTCTCCCGCCACATCATGGGCTACAAGAGAAAAGAGGGAGTTGCATTCAGGTGTGCTGTATTCCGGGTGAGTGTGGTCGTTATAAAAACGTGCACCATTTGCAAGCACTCGGTCGCATTTCATCTCCAGATAAGAGTAAGGTCGTTTTCTGTCTTGCGCGCAAAACGCATCTTCTTCCTCATCTTGAGCGAGAGAACTTACCCGGAACCCGCGCATATCCTGATGTGAGTTTTCCTGGGCATAGGCCCATTTACCGAATACGCTTTTCTGAGTACAACTTTTCAAAAGCTTCATGGACTCTTCAACGGGATCTGAATCTTCCATGTCCTCACGGATGATGCCATATTCCGTCTCTAGGCCAAGAAGCGGGATGATTTCTTTCATATTACAGACCGGCGGCTCGTATTTTCTGCAGCAGTATCGGATTCATTAGGTTTTCGAACTCGCACTACATTTTTTGATTCCATATCTAAGAGTTGCAGCCAATCTTCCAAATTAGATTCGGCTGGCAACAGACTACCTTCTTTAAACTCAGTTTCCAGCGCCGTAGTCAGGTCATCTACCGTTATGCATAATTTATCTCCAACAATGGCCCGTTCGATAGCGCTCTCTTTAGCGCGTTTCATAATGCCTTCTATCGCGGCTCCGGAAATAAAATCGCTCCAATACATTTTTTTGTTGCTACCACTTCTCAAGGTCAGTACCAGCACTTCTTGTTCCGGGTTTCGGGCAAAAAGACCGTCCAGAAAGGGTTCTGCCATTTTATCGAAATCTTCATGTTCCCGTGGGAGTCCATCTTTAAGGTAAACACGTAGTATCTGTTTGCACTCATCTCGATTAGGTCGACTGACTTTAATTTTCCTGTCGATTCTTCCGGGACGGATGATGGCAGGGTCTATCAGGTCGGGTCGGTTTGTCGCGAGAATGACTACAGTGTCGCGGAGTGACTGGATGCCATCCATTTCTGCGCAGAACATGGGGACAACCGTGTTGCTGATGTTTGATCCGCGCGATGCCTGCCGGGTACCCAAAATTGATTCTGCTTCATCAATGAATATAAAAGGTACCTGACCTTTTTCTTTATAGTCTCTGGCTTTCTTAAATATTTCTCGTATTTTTCTCTCTGATTCCCCGAGCCACATATTTAAAATTTCGGGCCCTTTTACATGGATGAACCGACCCTGCAATTCGGTATTTTCCTGCTCAGAAAGTTTGCTGAGTACTTCCGAGAGAATAGCTCTGCCAACGAGAGTTTTGCCACAACCTGGAGGACCATAAAAAAGGAAACCTTTCGGTACTTGATATTCCATTTTTCGCAAAATTTCTCCGTGCAACAAGGGATACTCTAAAACTTTGCGGACTTCTTCTTTGACTTTTTCCTGCCCGCCAACTTGTGACCATTCCACCTTTTCAAAATCATCTTCGATTAAGGTTCGCGACTCGCGCTTAGGCAGTTTGCCGAGAATAACTCTTTGGTTTGAATCTAGAAAAATTTCTTCGCCTTCTTTAAGAGAAGAAGCATCAAGATCGACATGGGACTGAACAATTGTTTCTGCATTTCCCGTTGCTCCTTGAATTAGCCACTGTCCGCCCTGAAGCTTTCCAGATATTCTGGCCAGGGGGCCTTGAGTGGGAATAGATAATTTTGCAATGGCAACAAACCCTTCATTAAGAGCCACTTGATCTCCCAGCTTCAGCCCTTCACCTTCCATCAACTCAGGGGCGACTGCTGCCTGATATTCAGTGCCTCCTGATACAATACGGAATAGCTCATCTTCACTCTGACCTAAAACGGTTCCAATTCGGTGAGCCGGTGACTTTAGCTTTTCGATTGCTTCTTCAAGAGTTTTTATTTTTAGAGCATGTTGTTCTGCCATCTGCTGAGCCTGAAACAGTGCATCCCGTAAATCCAGAACCTTTTCCTGTAATTGCGGCTTTTCTGAAGTTTCATCCAGTATCTGCTCGATCAATTCAACGATGTGGATCTTATCGCCCATTCCTAAATCCTTTATTTTTATTGAGAGCCTATTTAGCTGTCTCGAATAATTGATAAATATACAAGTGCGCCAACCCTTTATTTCATAAAGGTTCGCTTATAGCCAAGGTGAATTTCCTGAGGTTCTCTTAATTGTATGTCTATTGAAAAATATAAATCAAGTCAATTTTCTCAAAGGTTTAATAGAGAAATTCTAGACATTATTATAGGATAGAGTTTATATGGGAAATGTATCGCCCTTCCGTTATAAATTAAAGACGCCTTTTTCTATTTTGGCGAGAATTTTGTTCCATTTTATTAGAAACGAGCCTGTAACTCCAAGCCATTTTGCTTTTTATGACCCCTGCAAAAAACGAAACCCAGATCACAAAATGCATTATCAGCTTCAGCCATAGCAAATATGATTTTCGTATGGCCGCTGACAATTTAAGCATTGCCAAAGCAAAAAACGAAATAGAAGCGGAAAAAAATGGCATAAGCCATCTCATCCTTCGCTCTAGAGACGATGAAATCGATCGGCTGAAGTTTTTATTTTTAATTCATGGCATTCCAGTGATGTGCTATGCCCTTGGAAATTTGTTATGTTCGAGTCTTAAAGAAATCGTTGTAGTAGGTTCGGATGAAGTGCAACAAGTTATGGATCGTTTTCTGCAAACCGTTGGTACCTGTGGGAAAAACATCCAATTTGTAAAAGAAGATGATCGACAGCTAAATTTGGTGCATACCTTGAGCCTGGGTAGGGAAAGGCTTGCGCTTGCATCCAACGAATTGGTTTTATTCCAGCCTGGCGATCTGCCTTTTCTGTACGACCTTGAAAAGGTTTTGGGGTTCCAGAGGAATAAGAGTCACGATATTGTTCTTTGGTTGAATTCACGTCAAAAAATGTTCCCAGAGTTTAATGAAAAACCGGACAGTGAATTCGTTAAAAGAAATTATCATTACCGAATCCTCAATGAAAATGAAAAGGACCTGCATGATTTAAAGGAACCTAATTTATATCCTATTAATTTTTCGAGAATGGAATCTGAGATCATAGACTATCTTCACTCTTCAAGGAAAGACGGGAAAATTATTGATGCCGGAGTGAAAATGGCTCTTAAAAATCCGATTCGGATTTTTAAGGCTTTGCCGTACTTGGTTGACCATTTTTTCAGATTTCGCTCTCAGGTTAAACAAATCCGCCCTGGCGATAAATATCAATTTGGGATGTCGAGAAAAAACTTCCATAAGAGTATTTCCAATTTGCTCAACATTTCTATAACCACAACTTTGCATGACGATCCATCTTTTGTTTCAGATGTTGATGCCTTGGAAGATTGGGAAGATTTTGAGTCGTTGACTCATTTCGCAGACAATCAGGGAGGGCTGGAAAAAATTCATCCCTTTGGCAAAGAGTTAATCAAATTTCGCGAGACGGCCATGCCCTGTTTAAAAGAAGAAATTCCCATGTACGAGAATTTCCCTGCCTATTTAAATCGCATATATAAAACACTGGAAATGGGTTATGAACCCTTTGATTCAAACGGCAATTATATTTCGCCTAATGCAAATGCCCCTGAATTAGCGCAGGCTTACCAATGGTATCAGAGAAAATGTGCTGAAAAAACTACGCTATAATAGCTCTATAAGTTGCCCTGACAATAGGGTGTCCTTTTTTAGGTTTAAAGCTTGCGCAAGAATAATAAAAATTGGTTTGAAAATAGTTTGTTGAATAGAACCCAGCTGGCCGGATTTCTTCTGCTTTCTCTGGGTCTTCATATTTGTTTTGTCTTTGCCCATATGCTGGTGCCAGTTCAAAAGGAAGAAATTAAAGGTCCACCTCCGATTCAAGTAAAGTATTTTGAATCTAAAAAAGCTTTGGACACAAAACCTGGCAAAATTATTGATGCGCCGAAACCTCCCGCAAAATCAGAAAAGCCAAAAGGAAATGAACTTTTGGCTAAATATGACAGCCGATCTCATTCCAACAAGAAAAAAACTCCTGAAAAAATTTACAAAAGAAAGAAGACCGTAGTGCCAAAGTCTAAGGGGGTCCTTTCAAAAACCGGATCAAACCAAACGAAGGCAAAAAAAATTGCGCCGAAAAAGCAGTTTCGAAAACAGTCACGTCTGAAACCTAGAAAGCAACCCTTGCCTGAGTCAGCCATCGGCACCTTTAGATCAATAACCCCGGAAAAAAAAATGCAAAAAACCAAACCTTCATCCAGGCAACGGTCCGGAGCGGGGAGTACGCTAGCTCTATTAGACGGGTTCGATGCGGAGCAATTTGCTTCTTTGGATACTGATTCGGTTGAAGACTCCGATGACGATGAGTTGGTATCTCTGGATACAACGGAAGTGAAATATGCTTCTTATTTTGCTCGCATCAAGCATCAAATCGAACGAGTTTGGATTTACCCTTCCGATGCGGCGCAAAGAGGTATTAGTGGCGATCTCTCATTAAAGTTTCGTATCTCCAAAGATGGAAACCTTATGGGGGTGCATCTAGTAGACAAATCGGGATATGAAATTTTAGATGTTGCAGCGCTTAAAGCAGTTAAAGAAGCCGCACCTTTTTACCCCTTCCCTAAAAATATTCAGCGTGAAAAAATATCCATTCTTGCCAATTTTGTTTATACGCCTAACTTCGAACCTGTACCTCGCTAATTTATGAATCAGAATTCCTCAAGTCCCCGCTTTGAAAATAAACATACGGCAGTGCTCTTTTTACCTGCTCCCCCTGAGTCTGGATGGTACTTGAAGAAAATTGCAGGCGTTCCTTTTCTATTGCGAAATATTCTTACCGTGCAAAAGTTAGGGGTTGAAAAACTGGTCGTCTGGGTCGAAGAGCCTGTTCATGAATGGGAGATGTTTTTAGAGTCAATTAAAGCAGATCAAAGATTGCAGTTGGAACTTGACTGGATCAGCAAAGAATCTTCTGCTTCAATTTTAGGGGCACCTTCTTTTCTTATCTTTGATGGCTCCAGCCTGTTAAATGAATGTGGAAGTCAAAAGGTTCAGGTAAACGTTGATAATTCCCAACCTTTCCCAGAAGAGTTAATGCAATGTTTCGACAATAAAGAGGTTTATCTTTTTAAGTCGAAGAGTGAAGAGCGACTAGGGTGGTTGCGAAATGAAAAAGAGTTTTACGAGGCAGAAGAAAGACTTTTAAAATCCAGCGGGCTCAATAATGATAGCTTTATGGATCGCTTAATAACGCGTTTCATCTCTCGCCAACTCACATCCCTTTTTCTTAAAACGTCGTTTACCCCTAACCAGATTACATTTCTAAGCCTGTTTATAGGGCTAGCTGCGGCACTATGCTTTTTTTCTGGTGGTCACAAAATGGGAATCGCAGGTTCCATTTTGCTACTTGTGTCCGCCTGGGTTGACTGCACCGATGGGGAAGTTGCGCGCTTGAAGTTTATGACATCTGAGTGGGGAGCAAAGCTGGATATTGTTTCCGATAATATCGTTCATTGCTCTGTGTTCTTTGCGATAGGAATGGGCCTGTATTTTTCAACAGGTGAATCTATTTTTAAGTATTTGGGGGTTCTGGCTGTGTTTGGAAACCTGACCGATTTTATTTTATTAAGCAAAACAATATTGGTGCAGAAGGCTGAAGCGACAAAGAAGCTTTCCTTGGAGTCCTGCAATGAAAAATTCTCCGATCGATTAGCAAACCGCGATTTCATTTATCTCCTTTTTGCCCTTGCGTTATTTGGCAGGTTAGATGTTTTTATTCTTATCACCGCCGTAGGTTCTAATTTTTTTGCAATTTATCTTGTTTGTCAGAAATTTAAAAACAGAACAACGTGATAGGTTGTCAGGTGAAAAATTTTTTCACTTCATCCATTTCTGTAACCACGGGACAGGATGGTAGTGAAGCGATGAATTTCTTCCCATAACCTCTGCGGCTGATTCTCGAGTCCAGAAGGGACACGACACCTCTGTCGGTTTTTTTTCGGATCAACCTTCCAAACCCCTGCTTTAACTGGATTATAGCGCGAGGAATTTGATAATGAGAAAAGGGATCTATGTGCTGACGCCGAAGTTCTTCGATTCTGGCTTCTGTTAAGGGTTCTTTGGGTACATCGAAAGGGAGTTTGGTGATGATAACACTCTGTAATGCGTCCCCGGGAACATCTACCCCCTGCCAGAAAGAGTTGGTGCCAAAAATTACCGATGGTTTTTCTTTAAACTTTTTTATCATCAGGTTTGTCGGTACTTCACCTTGCCGAATCAATGGGAAAGGCAGGCCCCACTCGTCTAGTTTTTCATAGACCTGATTGAGCAAGGCGTAGCTGGTGAACAGGATAAAAGTTTTTCCGCCGGATGCCAGAACCAGCTCCCGACATCGCTTTGAAATCTCCTCAACATAAGGTGCATTTTTATCCCCCGGCTCTGGAAGGTCACTTGGAACATATAATAAGGCCTGATTGGGGTAATCAAATGGCGCATCGAGAAGCAATTCTTCATTGGGCTGAAATCCCAAACGCTCTTTAATAAAATCAAATTTTTTGCTGGTGGTCAATGTGGCGGAGGTCATGATAATGCGATCAAGTTTGTTGAACACCTGCGCCTGCAATTCATCTCCCACATGAATGGGGACACCGCGTAAAGTAACTCGTGGGAATCTTTTTCGTTTTGCAATCTCAATCCAGTAAACATATCCGTTAAAGTTTTGATTGAGTATTGCGGACAATGCATTATTAGACTCAAAACATCTTTCGGCTGCTGCTGCTGCATCGATCCGGTCTTCTTCTGAATGTAATCCTGCTTCCAGCGATTTTAAGCTTTCCCGCAGGGCTTCCATAGGTACATAAATTCCATTATCAAGAACAGGCGGCTTGTAAAAACGCAGAACACGATCCTCTCTGCCATACTCTTCCAATAAATGAGTGAAAAAAGATTCGATGGCTTGGCGGACGGTCATTGCCAGCTTTCTCACATGTGGAACCAAAGCATGATCCAGCCGCGTTAATAATCCTTTTTTTGTTCGCGGATTATGTAGTCGATCTAGAAAATAAAAAAGATTCGAATTTGAAACTTCCAAGCCGAGAAACTGGGTAGCAGCTTCTTCCAAATTTTGTGCTTCGTCAAATACCACCGCATCAAAACTCGGTAGTACGGCCCCAGAATTTGCGACATTAGCAAAAAACAAATGATGATTTACGATCAACAAATGTGCGCCAAACCATTTCTTTCGCGCTTTAAAATAAAAACAGGATGAATGAGTCTCGCAATTTTTTCCAAGACAAAGGTCTTTCTGCCTGCCAACCTCTTCCCATACTTGGGGCATGACTTCAAATGGAAGGTCATTGCGATAACCGGTTTCCGTGTTTACTGCCCAGTCGAACACCCCGTTCCACTGAGCCTCCTCATCGGCTTTGTTAAAAAGTCCTGCCTGGGCAGAACGTTTCAGTCGGCGTAAGGAAAGATAGTTTTCATTGCCCATGCAAAGAGCATAGCGAAAAGGAATACCCAGTTTTTCCCGGAGAAAGGGAATGTCGTGATTGAGAATCTGTTGTTGCAGAGTTTTAGTGTAAGTAGAGATAACAACTTTTTTATTGTTCTTTACTGCCCAAAGAATAGCCGGAACAAGGTAGGCGAGGCTTTTTCCTGTTCCCGTTCCCGCCTCGACAATGAGATGCTTTGCGTCGCCGAAAGCCGTTTCTACAGCCTGTGCCATTTCGATTTGCTGGGGCCGATGTTCAAAGCCTTCCAACTGTTCAGAAAATAACCCATTGACTCCTAAAATTTTTTCTACGTTTTCATTGGTCATTACCGGGCATGGTAAAGCGGTAAATTGAAAAGAGCAAAGCTTATTTTGATTTGTGATTTTTTCGGGAGGTTGAATTAGAGGGATGAATTCCTTATAGTACATTTAGGAAACTAACTTGGAGGTCTAATGAAACTAATTTATTTTGGTATTATTTTCACTCTGTTTTTTGTGAGCGGAGCTTGGGCAGATGGTAGCAAGCAAAGGAAAATACTCCGCACGTCACAATTGGTTTTGGAAGAAATTCAAAAATCTCCAGACCAGCAGATTCCCATGAATCTAATATCCAAAGCCAAGGCAATAATTGTGTTTCCCACCATGTTGAAAGCAGGTTTTTTTGTGGGTGCCCGTTATGGGAAAGGAATTGCATCTGTCCGCGCTGAAGAAACCGGAGAATGGGGTCCACCCGCTTTTCTATACACCACTGGCGGAAGTTTTGGATTTCAGTTCGGAGCGCAAGCGGTTGACTTGATTCTTCTCGTCATGTCGCAAAGAGGGCTTGAAGGGCTATTGAATGAACAATTCACGCTTGGGGGAGATATTGCCATTTCCGCTGGTCCCGTAGGGCGCCATGCCGAAGCTTCTGCTGATATCTTCATGCAAGGAGAAATTTACTCCTATTCCAGAAGCAAAGGACTGTTTGGTGGTGTCTCTTTGAAAGGTACCATCATTACCAGCGATAGTGATGCTAACCTTGCCTACTATGGACATCCTTATACCTCAGAAGATATTCTATTGACGAAACAAGTCCGAAAAACTCCTGAATCAGGAAAGCAATTCATAAAGATTTTCAATCACCTCGCCCCCCCACTCAGTGTGGGTAAATAAATTGAAACCAGTAGCGCAAACACATTTGCTTTCCTACGGAAGTGAATTGCTCTAGGTTTAGTGGATGCGTTCGCGGATTTTTGCACTCAAGGTATCGAGGGTGATGACAACTATTGCAATGGCTAGCAATGCTGTACCCGCTTCATTGTAGTGCAAAAGATTGATCCATTGTTGCAGTAGAAAACCGATCCCTCCTCCACCCACGAAACCGATAATCGTCGACATCCGCACATTGATATCCCAGCGATAAAAACTAAGTGCTAGAAAAGGCAAAATCACTTGCGGCAAAACGCCGAACATCACTACTTGAATAGGTTTCGCGCCGACAGCGGTAATCGCTTCAACAGGACCTGTATCGATGCTCTCAATTTGTTCGGAAAAAAGTTTTCCTAATGCGGCGATCGAATGCACCCCTAATGCCAGAACCCCCGCGAAAGGACCAATGCCTACCCAAACCACAAAGAGGATGGCCATTACTAAAGGTTCGATAGACCTCAACAAATTAAGTGTTGTCCTTACGCTGTAATAAATAATGGTTCCGAGCAAGTTCCCCGTCATTAGGTTTCTTGAAGCGAGGAGGCTTAATGGAATTGCAATTAAAATGGCAAAGGTCGTTGCCATCAAAGCCAGAAACAAGGTTTCTACCATCTTGTCAATTGTTAGATGCAAAGTTTCGCTGACCTGCAACGAGCCCTCGGGCCAAGTCACAACCGCCTTAACCGTTTGCCGATTTCCGCGAGCACTTTGAGGCACCGTAACGTCTTTTTGAAAGTTGCCAGTTGCATCGGTTACAAAGTTTCCGAGTGGAAATTCCTGTTCGATTTCATTTACCCAGTATAGTGTGCCCGTGGAACTTGGTTTTAAGCGCAGTCCTGCTACCGTTAGGCGGTCTCCAATTTGCCCTGAACTTTGAGATAAAACCAGTTCAGACTTTTCACCGGGATGGTCTGAGGCTTTGTTGCCAGATGAACTTGTCGTCAGGAAAAACTCTATCTCTGTTGTCTGGCTTTGTTTTTGCCGGGAAAACAAGTCGGGATGCGCAAGTTCTTTGACAAGCGGTTTTACTAAATGAAAATCGCGAAACAATTCCCCTATGTTGATTTCGGTCACTTTCCAGCCATAGCTGTAGATAGCTAGAACTGCCAAAGCGATGAATAGGAATTTTGTTTTAGCGTAGGTAGGCACAGTTACGAGACCCTCTCCAATCGAAAAAATTGATCCGGAATCTTAAAGGTTATTTTTCGCTGCATAAAGAATAAACTTACTGCGGTTCGTCGCTAGTCGAGTTCGAATTCTTTTTTCCAGTCGTCATCATCTTGCAGGGGGGTCTGATCTTTTTTGTTGAGGACGAAGTTTTCGAGAACCAGGGTATCCATTTCGGTGCGCATAAAACAACGGTAGGCCTGTTCAGGTGTGCACACAATAGGTTCTCCGCGAACATTGAAGGAGGTGTTGATCAATACGGCACATTGAGTTGCTTTTTCAAATTCGCTGATCAAATCGTGAAATCTTTTATTGGTATCCTTATGCACCGTTTGAATGCGAGCGGAATAGTCAACGTGAGTGATAGCGGGAATTTGAGACCTGGGAATATTTAATAAGTCTATTCCAAAAAGTTTTTTCTGTTCGTCGGTCATAGAAATCCTTTTATCTTCCCGCACTCCGGCGACCATTAACATGTAAGGACTTTCTGAATCCATTTCGAACCAATCAGCAACTTTTTCTGCCAAGACCGAAGGAGCGAAGGGGCGAAACGATTCGCGATATTTTATTTTTAAATTCATGGTGGATTGCATTTTTGGATTGCGTGGATCGCCGAGGATGCTTCTACCTCCCAGCGATCGAGGCCCAAATTCCATGGCCCCCTGAAACCAGCCGATTACTTTGCCAGCTTTTAAATCATCTGCGACCGTTTTGGATAAGTCGGTTTCATTTAAATGCCGGTAAGGTATTTCCTGGCTATCGAGATAGCTTTTGATTTCACTTTCTTTAAATTGGGGGCCTAAATAAGAACCTTTCATGGAGTCTTTGCCGTTGGTCTTTCTTTCATTACCCAGCACTTGGTGCCAGATGCAAAGAGCGACTCCTAATGCTCCTCCCGCATCACCCGCAGCGGGTTGAATCCATATGTTGTCAAAAATTTTCTCTTTCAATATTTTTCCATTACCTACACAATTCAGGGCGACTCCGCCTGCCAGACACAGGTTTTTCATGCCTGTGCTTTGACGGATGTGACGAGCCATTTTCAGCATTATTTCTTCTGTCACCTCTTGCAGGGAGGCAGCGATATCCATTTCTTTTTGGCCAAGCTGTGACTCTGACTTTCGGGTTGGGTGATCGAACACCGCCGCGAATTTATCATTGGTCATGGTCATTCCGCCTAGATAATCGAAATAATCCATATTCATGCGAAAGGAACCATCGTCTTTAAGGTCGATTAAATGTTTGCGAATCAAATCGCAATATTTGGGTTCACCGTAGGGAGCTAATCCCATGACTTTATATTCACCGCTGTTTACTTTGAATCCCAGGTAGTAGGTGAAGGCAGAATAAAGTAATCCTAGAGAATGCGGGAAGTGCAACTCCTGAAGTAATTCGATTTTGTTGTCTTTGCCTAAAGCCAGACTGCTGGTGGCCCATTCACCAACACCGTCCATAGTGAGAATGGCGGCTTCTTGAAAAGGTGACGGGAAGAATGCGCTGGCGGCATGTGACTCGTGGTGTTCAGAAAACAAAACAGTCCCCCCGTAACCCAGATTTTTTCTGATGTTGTTTCGGGTCCATAATTTATCTTTCAGCCAGATGGGGATGGCAGATAGGTATTGTTTTATTCCTTTTGGGGCTATCCCCAAATAAGTTTCAAGGATTCGCTCGAACTTGATAAATGGCTTGTCATAAAAGCCGACATAGTCCAGGTCGGATACTTGGATACCGCCCTTCTTTAAACAAAACTCAACGGCATTGTGGGGGAACGCGGGGTCGTGTTTTATTCGGGTAAACCTTTCTTCCTGTGCAGCGGCGATTATTTCACCATCGCGAACGAGGCAGGCGGCTGAGTCATGGTAGAAAGCGGAGATTCCTAAAATGTTCATAATGTATTAGATCTGGAAATTTAAAGCTGTTAACCCAAGCAACCACAATCCGGAAAAAAGAACGAGGGCATTTAATTTTACAGATAAAGAATGCATAGTTTTAAATTTTGCTTCAAGAGTTAAAATTTCATTCTCTGGAGAAGATTTTAATTGTTCTTTTATTTTTTTTGCTTTCGGGTTTATCACCAAGCCTGCCAATCCGGATCCGAGAACCATAATGCCCCAGGCACACCATTTTAGCCCAACTTCGCCATTCATCAAAAAGCTAAGCAGAATCAGGGCACCGCAAACATAACCGAGTTTGTAGTAACGAGGAAAAATAATGCCAACTATTTCCCCCGCCTTTTCACGATCCAAAGTCTTGAACACCACCGGTGCCACGAAGAAAGAAAAGAATATGATGCTTCCCAACCAGCAAACCAGACTTAATAAATAAATGAAATTAAAAATGAGCAAGTGCTTTTTCCTGTTTCAGGTGAAGTGTTTCACTATTGTTCAATACTCTCTTCTATTTCTGCGACAATTTTACGAGCGGCTTTTTCAGGATCAACGGCATCACGGATAGGGCGACCAACAACTATCAAGTCGGCCCCTGCTTGGATAGCCTTCCCGGGTGTGGCTATACGCTTCTGGTCGTCGGCAGCAATTTGGCTCCATTCCGGCCGAATGCCGGGAACCACCACTTTAAATGTATCTCCACATTTTTGTTTTACTGATGCGATTTCTTCTCCAGAGCAAATGATCCCGGCGCACCCTGACTGTCGGGCGCGAAATGCTCTGTCTAAAACGACATCGCCTACTTTAAGATTGGAACCCAAATCGTGCAGTTGTGTCTCGCCCATGCTTGTCAGTAGGGTGACCGCCAGCACTTCGAGACCCGAGTCTTTAACTTCTTTCGAGGCCTCAAGTATCGCTTCACCTTCTGTGGAATGGATAGTGATATATTTTACGCCCAACTTTGCCGCAGATCTTAAAGCACCGCGAACCGTTGCTGGGATGTCATGAATTTTTAGATCGAGAAAAATTTCCGCTGAAGAATGATCCTTTATTAATTTTAAAATATCAGGGCCTTCTCGAACGAATAACTCAAGTCCGACTTTGAAGCAGCCTACAGAATCCTGCAGCAGCTTTACCAGGCGTTGCGCTTCACTTTTGTCTGGCACATCAAGAGCAAAAATGAGTCGATCTTTGGAACTAAGAGTAGTGGTCAAAATAGTGCGATGGTGGTGTGGTTAATAAGAGTTATCAATAGTATATCAGGAATGATGGAAAATGCTTTCGGGATAACGCGTCATAACTGACTGATCTTGAATGGAGGATTCGGAAAAGCTCTGGCCCACCATCTCCTGATAAATCATCAGAGGGATATTTCCTCCCGCAGCGATGGTATGAACCGAGCCGCTTCCAAAACGAAGGTTCAAATCGGTAAAGAAAAAGGTGCCGCTTCCATCGAGAATCCCTTGAATGGTGCAGGGACCGGTCAATGCCAATCTGCGGCTCAAGGCTTCCACTGATTCTATAATAGATTCGTTCATGTCTATTCGGCTCGTCATAACCTCGCCGCCACGCACAGACAATCTCTCCCGTGGGGCGATCAGCTGTGGGACTCCTTTAATATCTGCAAATACGTCGACACTGAACTCTCTGCCTTGGATTAGCTCTTGGTAAATATGATGTGGATATCTATCCATGCAATAATCCAGATCTCGTTGACCTTCTATGATGCTCTGGTTTTTTCCGCCTTCACCGCTTCTTTCCTTGGCGATGAGTGGGAAGATGTCTGGCGGATCAGATTCTGCCAGCAAAAAAGTCTTAGGGCTTTTAAAGCCTTCAAGTTCCATGAACTTCCACAGGTTCCATTTGTCGTGACAGATTTCTATCGTAGAGCTTTCCTGAATAAATAGTCGACGTTTCCCCCCACTCAACTCTTCGCGGTGTGTGTTCAGAAAATCTATCGCTTTATTGGTCAAAGGGATGATTACATCAATCGCCTGAGTTCTGCAAATTGTCAGAAGCAACTCCAAGCAACTACTGTCAGAAAATAAAGGCAGGGAGTGAGACCGGTCGGCAACCTGTAATGCTGGAGCCAAGGTATCGCTATCTACCGCAATCAGTTGAAAAGGCGTTTCGCATTGCGCCTTGGCATCTTGAAATGCTCTGACAAGAGAAACTCTCCAATTCGCCGCAAGAAAAAGCACTTTTAATGTTTCCATTCAATGCCTATATAAATTAAATATTAAAATTCAGTACACGCTTAAATGCTGAATTTTCAGCAAAATTTTTGCGGAGGCCCCCCAAATTCGATGGTGCTTGAACCAATACATGACCATATCCTGTTCCGGACTGAACCCCACATCCCGTTGTTGTGTAGCTAGTAGGGAAGTGAATGGAATTTCCAGAACCTCGGCCACCTCATCTTCTTCAGGATCAAATTCCAGAGTTTCGGATATTACGCAAACGAAAGGCGTAATCTCGAATCCCAACCGCGTTTTCACAATGGGAAGCTCGGCAATTACCTTCGAGGCTTCTATATTTGCTCCGACTTCCTCGGCTGTTTCTCTGAGTGCGGTTGCCAAAAGATCGCTGTCTTTGTCTTCCTCATAGATACCGCCGGGAAAACTAATTTCCCCTGCATGCGACCTCAAGTGTAAAGCTCTTTTAGTCATCAACACATGAGTCTTGTTGTTTTTGGAGTAAAGGATAACCAGAACCGCTGCCTTTTGCGGATAGGCTTGAATCACCCGTTGAGTGAGGGGGTACTCACTTTTTAACTTGGTTGTAATTAAAAAAATATCCATCTTGGTAAGTGACTATTTTCCCCAGACCTGTTTGTATTCATCCGCATCAAATCCCACGGTTATTTTATCTATATCAACGGCGATGGGTCTTTTTATCAGACGACCGTTAGAGGCAAGTAGGTCAATAGCCTCAGATTCCGTCATAGATTTAAGTTTATCCTTTATTTTTAATTCCCGATACTGGACACCGCTTGTATTAAACAATTTTTGCAGGCCTTTTACTTTGATAGCAGATTTGAGGACTTTTTTGCTGGGCGGTTTTTCAGTGATATCAATCACTTCAAAATCTATGTTTTTCGCTTCAAGATCTTTGATGGCTTTCCGACAGGTTCCACATTTGTTGTAAGAATAGAGCTTCATATTAAACTAATCTCCAATTATTCCTTGGATATAAGATGACGGTTTTCAACCAATATTCACCAAAGTACAGGGTAGTGGCGCAAAATCAATGATTTACACAAAAACTCTTAAACCACAACATATTGTGCCCTAAAAAACCTAGTATACCAAGCATTGTATGATTTCCCTTTACAACACCTAAGGATTGGGATAATCTTCGTGAAAGTTACCCAGAGTTTCTAACACATCATTTTTACAGGGGTTTAGCGTTAAATGTACCTGAAAAATCTCGAATTAGAAGGTTTTAAATCTTTTGCTGATCCGACTAATCTGGAATTCAAAAATGGATTCACAGCAATTGTTGGCCCCAACGGTTGTGGCAAAAGTAATGTGTCCGATGCCATTCGCTGGGCGATAGGAGAGCAAAGATCGAAAACTCTGCGTAGCACCCGCATCACCGATCTTATTTTTAATGGCAGTGGTAGCCGCAAACCTGTTAACCGAGCCGAAATTTCCATCACTCTTGGCAATGTAGCGGCGGGAATCCGCATCGCCGGGGTTCCCAATATGGCCGAAGAGGTTAAGGTCACAAGATGTTATCACCGTTCAGGTGAAAGTGAATTTTACATCAATCAGATACCTTGCCGCCTGAAAGATATCACAGATTTTCTGCTCGACGCCGGAATCAGCCCGAAGGTTCTTACAATTATCGAGCAAGGACATATTCAGGATATCATTACTTCAAAACCAGAAGAGAGACGGATTTTGATTGAGGAAGCAGCAGGTATCCTTAAATTCAAAAGCCGTAAAAATGATGCAGTAAGAAAACTCGACAGTTCGAGGCAGAACCTGGAACGCATTGCAGATATTGTTCAGGAGCTGCACAGGCAGGTCGAGTCTTTGAAACGGCAAGCCGCAAAAGCGGAGCGGTACAAAAATTTTAAAACAGAAATCAAAGAGTTGTCTTTGAAACTTTATGCAGTAAAGATCCGCCGGCTCAAGGGGCAACTTCAGACGGTAGAAAAAGAACTCGAAGAACAAACAGAAAAGAAAACAGAATGGAGTGCCCGCCACGCCACTTTCGAAAACCAGATCGCTCAGCTTAATATTGAAATAGAGGAATCTCTGAATCTATTGAATGAAATTCGTGAAGATATTCATAAGCTGACCACGCAAATTAGTAATGGCGAACAAACAATTGCTTTCAAAAAAGAACAACAAGCCGAAGCTAAAGAAGATATTGGGTCTGCCGCTGGCGAAATCTCCAGGATGAATGAGGAGCTCGAAAGTTTGTCCCATCAAGAGGTAGAGCAGCGAAAAACGCTCAGCGAGACATCTCAGGAAATCAACGACCAGGAAATTGCTCTGGAGCAAATAAAAGAACAAAGCGAGCAGAAGCGCGATGCTGTTCAAAAAAATCAAGACCAGGTTCAGTCGAGTGAAAGAAAGGTCTTCGAATTGTTTCAGCAATCCGCGGGTTCAAAAAATAAGCTCACCAAAATTGAAACAAAAAGCCAGGGCATTGAGGTGCGTAAGCAAAACCTGGCAAAAGAAAAAGAAGAAACTCAAAATCAAATCCTCAGCAACCAGTCCATGTTTCAAGAACGAGAATCAGGGCATCTGAATCGTATTGATGAATTACAACAACTAAAAGAACAACAGGAAAATTTAAAACAAAAAGTTCTCGAAGGCTCGAATCAGGCACAAGTTCAGGTCGATGCCCACAGCGAAAGAAAAGAAGGCTATTTCAATAAATCTTCGTTGTTAGGTTCTTTGGAAAAACTTCGATCTCAGTTCGAAGGATTTAACGAAGGCATCAAGTCTCTCATGAGCCAACAAAATGGCGAAAGGATTCCCGGGATTCGAGAAGTACTTGTAGATGTCCTGCAGACTCCCGCAGAATATGAAACGGCAATAGAAACTGCATTGGGCGATAAGCTGCAAAGTGTTATCGTTAATTCCTATTCTGATTCGATGGAAGCCATAGGTTATCTTAAAAGTAATGAGTCTGGGCGAGGGTTGTTTGTTCCCTTGAATCCAAAATCCACTCCCAGCATTCCTCTGAAATTGAATGGTACAGAGGGCGTTGTTGGCAAGGCTTTGAATTTTATCGAATGTAGTGAAGATTATCGTCCTGTTATTGAGTTGTTGTTGCGTAATGTAGTTCTGGTTCAGGATATGGATGTAGCCATGCATCTTCATCAGAACCCTGAATTTCAGGGAACAGTTGTAACCTTGAACGGTGAAATGATCGATGCGAATGGGTTCGTCACTGGGGGCTCTGCCAAGAGTGAATCTTCACGGTTGTTGGCGAGGAATAGGGAAATAGAGAACCTTTCTGAAAGTGTGAAAAAGTTAAAGGCAGAGTTAGAAGAATCACAATTGGCAGTTGAGTCCGGGAAAAGGGAGCAAATTGAACTGGAGACCAGTCTCAAACAAATAAGTGAAGATGTTCATCAAACAGAATTAGCGAACAACAACAGTCATCGCGACCTTGAACAATTGCGTCAGGAAATGCAAAGGCTGGAAAGTCGTGCTTCGACTTTGGATGCTGAGACGATGTCCCTGTCGCAAGAGTTACAGGAACTGGAAAATGAGAATTCGTCCCTGAAGGTGCTATTACTTGAAATGGAGCAAAAAAATCAGGCGGAAGAGGAGTCGTTAGTACAACAGCGAACAGAATTGGAACAAAGTAGAACGGTCCTGGAAGAAAAATCCGGAGAAATCAGCGGATTGAAGGTTTTAATCACTTCCTTGATTGGGCGACGAGAAAATACCCTGACAGAGATCAAGAGACTGGAGCTACAACAAAAAAATTTACAGCAACAAATTGAAAAGCGGGAAACGGACAGAGTCTCGAACCAGAACCGAATTGTTGAAATCGATAACGATGTTTCTGTCTTGGAAGAGAATGTATTAAAGCAGTCCAAAGAAAAAGATATCCTCAGCGAAAATGCAGTGCAAGAGGAAGAAAGCCTGAGGGCAAATGAAGACGCGCAGAAACAAATGGATCAGGATATCCGCGAATTGTCTCGAAAGCTTCAGGAAATCACAGAAACTTTATCGCAGATAGAAATCAAGCGTTCCGAAACAAGATTGCAAAATGCTCACATTGAAGAGCGAGCTTACGAAGATTTCAATGCTACTCGTGAAGAGTTGTCGGTAGCTTATGATGAAAATATTGACGAGCATGAGGTCGAAGGAACGGTTAAAGATCTTAAGGAGAAATTGGCACGGTTGGGCGAAGTGAATTTGGCGGCTTTGTCCGAATTCGAAAAAACTAACGAACGTTACACCTTTCTCAAAGAACAGCAGGACGATTTGGCGGAGTCCATTGAGTTGCTGCATTCAACGATCGAAAAAATTAATTGCACAACCCAGCAACGGTTTCTGGAAACGTTTGAGCAGGTTAATGAGAACTTCAAAGAAGTGTTCGCTCGTCTGTTCCAAGGAGGCAAGGCAGAGTTGTCCTTAATGGATGAAGCCAATCCTCTTGATTCAGGAATAGAAATCACCGCCAACCCGATAGGAAAAAGCCTGCAAACGCTGTCGCTTCTTTCCGGTGGTGAAAAAACGATGACGGCCATCGCCCTGATGTTTGCCGTATTTAAGGTTCGCCCAAGCCCTTTTTGCTTGCTTGACGAAGTGGATGCTCCACTTGATGAAGCCAATGTGGTCCGATTTCAGGAAATGCTAAAAGAGATGGCTGACAACACTCAGTTTATTATCATCACCCACAACCAGAAGACCATGACCTTCGCCAATGCCCTCTATGGAATCACCATGGAAGAAAAAGGCGTCTCCAAAGCCGTATCCGTTCACTTCAATTAATATCCCACCTGTATTTATAATTCAAATAGGAAGCGGTACTTGCTAATAGTGTTATAATTCGAGTTCTCTTACCAAGGAAGAATTATGGCAGAAGCGAAAGACATTGAAAACAGTCTGGATTATCTTCGGCATTTTGAAAAGAACACAGATAATCCGGATTTAGGAACCTTAATCCAAGAAAAAATCAGCGCCGATAAAGAAAGTTTAAAGCTCCATGGCTGTAAGCTGAAAGTGGAAGATTTTAAAGCAATCTCTGGTTTTAGCCCAATCAAGAATCTGAAGTACCTCGACCTGAATCAGACAGGGCTCAACTCGGCAGGCCTGCAACCTCTTTGCGCTTCCGATTCGTTTGCCAATCTCGAAACGCTTACTCTTGCCAATAATAATCTCGATGATGAGGCAATATTTTTTCTATCCAAATCTTTGTCTTTGACTCACCTTGTAAGCCTTGACCTTTCTAGTAATGAATTAGGTTCGCTTGGCGCAAAAGTACTCTCCTTGGCGGCGGGAATAAAAAAATTGAGCCGGCTTGACCTATCCTATAATCGTCTCGAAGGTTTGGGTCTTAAATCCCTTGCAGATTCATCTTTAGGTCGACAATGCGTTGAATTAAATCTTCGGGATACAGGTATCGGCGATGAAGGCTTGAAGTCTCTGGCAAAAGTCCCACCTCTTGAATCTTTGACGACATTAAATTTGTCTGATAATGGATTAACCGAAGTCGGCATAGAAGCACTTTGCCGCTCTATGGTATTTCCCAATTTAAAAACTTTGATTCTTAATAATAATCATGTGGGGGATGAGGGCGTTTATGCGATGGCGGAATCGCCTTTATTTTCCAACCTTGAAAAACTGGTGATGCATAATAATGGTTTGACAACTGACAGCGCGATTTCGCTTTCCCAATCCAAAACCATAACCGAACTTCGCGCTCTGGATCTGAACAACAATGACGTTCGTGCCGAAGGCGCCCAAGCTCTAGCAGACTCCATCAATATGAAATGGATGGAGAGCCTTGATCTTGGAGAAAACAAACTGAATCATGAGGGTGCTGCTGCACTGGCCAATTCGAAAAACTGTTCTGCGCTGAAATTTCTAAGATTGAACAATAACAATCTTTCGGACAAAGGTGCCCAAGCTCTAGCGCGTTCAACCACTTTGTTGCAGCTGGAAACCCTTTCCATCGAAAACGAAAACTGGATTCACGCGCCGGGTGCCAAGGCTATTTCAGAATCTAAGAACCTATCCAGCTTGATACGGCTGGTACTGGTTTTGAATGCTATTGGTGATGAAGGTGCAATTCACCTTTCCAATTCGAAGACGCTTTCAGGTCTGAAGTTTTTGAATGTTGCAGGAAACAGGCTCACACCTAGAGGGGAAGACGCATTGCAGAAGTCCACCGCTTTGTCCGGAATAGAAGTTCTTGAAATTGTATAAAAATCAAAGCACGATTTACTTGTCATTAAAGATCAACAGCAATAGTAATTATCAATAGGCAATCCAACCTCGCCGCATCTATTGATTTTCCTATTATAAATGATAGGATCAGCCGTCTTACCGTTATGACCCCATTTTATCTAGTGGATTTTCTATGAGCGACTTAAGGGAAAAAATAATCGAATCTCTGAGCTCCAATGAAGATGGGAGTTTGAATATTTTTAATTCCATTGCTTCATTGGAGAAAAAAGAGGGAGAACAAGTTTATAACATTCTCCTTAACGTTTTGACGCAGCTAGAATTCAGCCCTGAAGATGCAAAGAAAAACTGGAAACGAATCGTTGAGCATAAAGAAAAATTAGAAGCTAAACTGGGGCATGCCATAAGCTTGATGACGGCGGTCTGCTACTATTTCAGTGATGTAGAAAAAAATATCAATACTCCCGCTATCATTGAATTGAAGATGCTCGAGGAAACAAAAAAGCAATCTCATTCAGATGGCTTAACCGGACTTTTTAACCGGCGTTATTTTGATGAGGCCCTGCAGGGAGAAATGAACCGGGTACAAAGATACAATGGATGTTTTTCCGTTTTCTTTATTGATCTGGATAACTTCAAAAAACTTAACGACACATATGGTCACCAGGCAGGTGATTTAACCCTGAAGGTTGTGGCTGATATTCTTCGAAATATGAAGCGCACCGAAGATACGGCTTGTCGCTATGGTGGCGAGGAGTTGGTCCTAATTCTTCCCGAAACAGAGAAGATGAATGCTCTGGTGATTGCCGAAAGAATTCGCAAGAAAGTTGAAGAAGCAGTGCTTGAATTTGAAGGTAAAATTTTTAATGTTACCTTAAGCGGCGGCATTGCTTCTTATCCTGCAGATGGGAAAGAAGCTCAGAATCTGATACACGCTGCAGATGTGGCGCTCTATCAGGCAAAAGAGAGTGGCAGAAACAGAATCTTCATTCATGACTTAGAGAAGCGGCATTATCTAAGGATAGGTATTTCAGAGGAAGTGCAGGTCAAGTCTGTTGCTGAAAACTTGAACCCAAAGGAACTGAATGCTCAAGGGAAAAATGTTAGCTCCTCCGGAATTCTTTTTGAAAGCCCTATAGCTTTTAAAATTGGTTCGCAGGTTCAGATTGCACTTTCGATTAAAGATCAAGCGGATTCGCTAACCGTCAATGCGCAGGTGGCAAGGGTAGAAAGTTTTGATTCGTATTTCGATATTGGAGTGGCCTTTTTAGATATGAATGACGCCGGAGAAAGTGAATTTTCTAAAACACTTTTGCAACATCTGGGAATTTCTTAGGTCCATTCAAATAAAATTTATCGGGTTAATTCCGAACTGCTAAAATATTGAATGTATTCTGGGTCTTCAGGATTCGATTTGCCAACCAGGCATTTATTCCAAATCGACGTGCGCAATATTTTTCTGTATTCAAAATTGAACAGTTTTCTTCCCTCAAAACTTTTTCAATATTCCTCGGGTCAATGCCCCCAAATTGCCGTTGGTAGTCGGAATGATGGTATTCGTCTTCCAGTAGAGGTATGTCTCGGATCCTCATTTCTAAACGATAAGACTTTTCGTCTATCCACGAAAGACCACGATGCAAAGCATAAGCAATTGAAGAAGCTACTGATTGTTTTAAGGGCTCAAAAAATATCATAATTTTTGTTCCTGCCTTGAGCCTTTGACAGGTTTTTTTCAAAACCATGTCATAGTCAAAAAGATGGTGTAACACTGCAGAAAAAACTACGAGATCAAAATTTTCCTGGTTTCTTTCTAAAAATTCTTCCACATCACCAACTGTCAAGTGAGCGCGACTTTTTTCGCTTTCTGAAACAGATTTCCTTAATACTTGGATCATCTCATTGGAAAGATCTAGACCTGTCACATCGAATCCTCTTCGTAAAAACCTTAAAAAGAGATACCCGGTGCCGCACCCGAGATCAAGGACTTTTGCATTTGCGTCCAAATCACAACAGATTTGGTCTAAAGTTTTTTCCGCAACAAAGTTCTGGAAAAAGTTGGTTTGCTCTGGGTGGCGGGATAGATACAACTGGTTTTCAAGTGCGTGAACGCGCCGGTTTTCTTCTAATACTTTTTCTTTGAGTAGGGTTGTCATTTTAGATACAACTAGATCGCTTCCTGAATCTCATCAAAAAAGAAACGCTTTTCGGTTGTCGATGTTTCGCATTCATTGCAATTCACACACACTTTTGGGTAGTCTCCCTTTTCGTGTTGTTCGCGTAAAGCTTTAATTTCTGAATTGTCCCACAAATCGCTGACCCGCTCGGTGTTGGCGTTCCCTAGTTTAAGAGTCGCGTTATAATCTACACAGCAGGGAATTACAGTGCCATCCCACAGGACAACCAATTTTCCATAATCCTTGCCGAAAGGTTCGGGGCAGGGTTCGCTGCGCGGACTTTGAATGAGCTTTGGTTGTGTGCGAACATGATCGACAATGGTCTCCCAGTGTTGGATATATTCTTCAACATCCTCTTGAGTATCTTCCTCGACTGTAAATACAACGCCCATACTCAGTTCAGGTCGTTTTTCTTCCTTAGCTTTTTTTAATCGGAGAATGTTCTCTTTTATTTTTTGAAGTTCGACACCGCGAATTCTCTTAAAAGTCTCTGCAGAACCATCTATGGAAAATCGAATAACGTTTAGTGGGCTTTTAATGATTTTGTTGATCATCTTATCTGTCAACAAAGTTCCGTTAGTGTTCATGACAATATGTTTAATGCCAGCTTTATGTGCGTAATCGAACATCTCAAAAATTTCTTTGTGCAGTAAAGGCTCTCCCCAGTTATGCATGCAGAGATGTTCAAGGTCGGGAGTGTCATCTATGACCTTTTTAAATAGCTTTAAATCCATGAACCCTTCATCCCGCGTCATGCCTTCTGTCACAAAACAAAAAGTGCAACGCAGGTTGCAGGTATTGGTCGGTTCGATGATTAGCGATGTGAGGGGTTTGACGCGCATTATTCGATAACCTTTTCAATAATATAGTCAGGACGTTCCTGAATCTGATGGTGCACCCGCCCTAGATATTCTCCCAAAAACCCAATGGACAATAACTGTATACCGGCAAAAAATGCAAACACCGCGAGTAAAACCACAAAGCCCTCAATCAAAATTCCATTTACAATTCTTTGAAATAGTAAGAAGGCCATCATTAAAAATCCAAGGAAAGCACCAAACAGTCCCATATAGGTTACCATATGTAGCGGAAAGCTGGAGTAACCTGTTATCAGATCCCATGATAATTTCAGCAAATTAAGAATATTGTATTTGGTGTTTCCCCTTGTTCTTTCGTGATGTTCCACTTCAATTTCAATGCTGGGTAATCCCATCCAACTCATCAATACTGCCATATAGCGGGACCGATCCTTACAAGTTTCAATCTTTTTTACTACGCTACGACGAATTGCACGGAACGAACTCAAATTCAACTTTACCGAATCCCCAAAAAGAGCTTGCCCGATCTTTAGCAAGCATTGCGAGCCGAGGACTCGCAACATGCCATCCCGCCGTTTGCGATGAACCGTGGTAACCATGTCAATATCATCGGACATGGCATTAAGAAGTTTTGGGATTTCTTCAGGGGGATTTTGCAAGTCTGAATCCAGCTGAACGATGATATCACCTTTACTAATTCTGAATCCGGCAAGCACCGCAGCCTGTTGTCCGAAATTCCGGGTAAGTTTCACAATACGCAATGCGCTTTCTTTGGCCTGAATCTGTTTTAATCTTTCATACGAGCCGTCAGAGCTGCCATCATCCACAATCACAATTTCGTAAGGCTCATTCAGGTTGTCGCAGACGACCATGAGCCTTGAAACTAACTCTTCAATAAGAGATACCTCATTGAAAACAGGAACAACAATTGAAATTTCTATTTTCTTGCCCATATCATTCATGATGATTGATTAGTTCTATTTTTGAAACCCACACCCTCTGAGAAGAAAAAGTTATTGTTGGCGAGAACACGCCATCTCGGTCTCGCGAACTCTTACCGTTTCCCCTTCGGGGGCAGTTGGGCCAATGTATTCGGATTGGCAGCAGCCCAGACAACCGGGAAATATTCCTTCGGATTTCAATTTTTCACGGAACCCCTTAATGCGATCTGAGTTCCATGAAGTAAGCTCGTTACCGTCATTTATATTCCCAACTCTATAATGAGGACAGCTAAATACATCGCCGTAGGCAGAAAAAGCCACTTTTGTCCACGGAATGAAACAGCGGTAATCTTTGTAGGAACTTTTGTTGGAGTAGTAACGGACAATTTCTTTTACCGTAATGTAGTTCGGCGAAAACCTTAGTTTCGTTTTAAAGTCCTGACTCAGTGTTTCAAGTTGTGATAATTGGCGGCTCAATTTTTTCGGTTCAATTTCTTCGACCGGTGCCGTTGGGCGATCTAGGTGGTTGTCCTGATCATAATCTTTTCCATGCCAGTAGGTTGCTGGACTGCTCACCACAAAATTGCAAACATTCACTCCAAGTTTATTCGCATACTCATATAGCGGGACAAGATCCATTGTATTTCCCCGATTGATCACGCAAGTGAGATGGATGAGCGGAAACTTAGATTTTAACTCCTGTTTGCGTGTAACCAGTCTTTCAAGTCCCTGTGTGGTTTTCTTAAAAGAACCGGGAATTGTGGTGATAGTATCGTGAAGCTCTTCTGCGCCTTCAATAGAGACACCCATATAAAATAATCCACAGCCCCAAACCGACTTGAGTCGTAAATTCATCAAGTCTTCGACTACTTTTTCACTTAAAGTAGTTCCGTTTGTGATGATATGAACCTTATGACTCTTAACAGCGAATTCAAGAATCTCCATGAAATCGCTTTTCATAAACGCTTCGCCACCGGTAAAAGTGATCAGTGAAAAACGCGGAAGTTTTGCAATGGCCTTTTTTACTTCATCAGCAGAAAGCTCATTTTTGTAAGTTTTATTGGTTTCAGTATCATCTATTATTTCAAGATAGTGGCACATATCGCAACGGAGGTTGCAACGATAGGTTACTTCGAAAAATGCTTGGATTGGCGGCAGAGAATTTCGAGGGGCGAAGTAAAACGGCAGCAGCGAATACAAGCGCGGTAGAATTTTTTGAATAAATTTGAAATTCATAATAATAAAACTTTTAAGCGCAGTCCGTTTGTTTTAAAAACCCCAAACTTTTGTCGCCGCAGTTAAATAATAAATCTATCGTTGATAAGAATGGAACAAATCCCTCGTAGCGTTGTGGGTACTCTGGGTGTTGATAATCCTGATACTCTAATTCAATGCCCTGGTCAGAAAAATCTTTCTCCGAAATGTAGTTTCTAGCCGATTCTCCACTCAGATATTGTGTTGCTCCAAGTTGTTTGCAAATTGAAATCAGTCTTTCGGTCTTATTGCCAGGCTCGCCCAGTTCAGAAGAACGAAGAAGAGGCGTACTTATTTTTAACTGCTCTTTTAGATATTGGATTGTCTCCAACGAAAGGTCTAATAAAAAACTCCATTCGCTGTTAAATACTTTCTCGCACCATGGGAAGTGTAAGTCGAAATGAGGTGTTTTGGAATAATGACATCTAATGGTTTCCAAATGTTTTCGTTTCCATGGAGTAGAATTATCGATTTTTGTTTCAAGAAGACTTTGCTCATATTTGTTTTTTTGAATTACCGGTACCGTCAACCAGACGGAACCCTCCAGAACCCGAACCCGGTTTCTATTTCTCCAATCTCTTCGGGTGAACTGCACGTCATCGTATAAGACGAATTGATCCGATCGGTACATTTGCTCGAAAAATCCCAGCCAGGGTAAATAGGAGGGCTGAAGAATAGTCACGCGCATAGGTTTAATTCCCGAGTTTAAGATCCCCAAAGTTCTTTCATCCAGATAAATCGTTCCCACCATTGGCGGTTGTTCTTGTAAAACTCAATGGTTTTTTCCAACCCCGCATCCAAACTTGTTTCTGCCTGCCAATCTAGTAATTCCTGGGATTTATCTATCGAGGAAATATGACGCGAAACTTGGCCGGGACGATCCTTAATGTAATTGAGCATGCTTTCCGGCTTCCCCAGCTTTTCTAAAACTTTGCGTCCGATATCAAGCACGCAGGTATCGCTGCCTGTTCCCAGGTTTATTGTCTGGCCTATAACCTTTTTCTTGTCTACATGTAGAACCTTATCCAATGCTCGGCAAGTATCTTCGACAAATAACCAGTCACGCGAGCTGTTGCCATCACCATGAATAGTGAGTGGTTTATCCTGCAACGCACTGACAATGAAATTGGGGATAGCCTTTTCCAGGTGTTGACAGGGACCGTAGTTGTTAAAAGGTCGAACAATCACCGCTGGCAAATCGTAAGTTTTAATATAGGAATAAATCAATCGGTCGGCACCGGCTTTCGCTGCTGCATAGGGGCTCATCGGATTCAATGGATGCTCTTCATCCATCGGATCGGCTAAAGCCGTTCCATAAACCTCCGAAGATGAAATATGTACAAACAATTCTACAGGATTATTCACCGCTGCATTTGCAACGACCTGGGTGCCGATAACATCAGTCTCGAAAAAGATCGCGTTATCATAAATAGATCGAGTTACATGTGACTCTGCGGCAAAGTGAACGACAATATCTGCCTCGGCGACTAGTTTGCCGACAATGTCCGGATGGGTGATGTTGCCGTGGAAAAATTCAAAATGGCAGTTAGATTTTAGAGCAGGGGAAATATTATCGAGATTGCCAGCGTATGTCAGTGCATCGAGGAGCAAAATTTTATAATCGGGATAACTGCGGTGGATATAGTTAATAAAATTACTGCCAATAAAACCGGCACCACCCGTGATCAATAATTTTTTCTTAAATGCGCTCATTTGTTTTATTCAATATGTGGTCTGAAAAACCATATCGTTACAATATTATATACAAGGGTCCAATTATTCTTTACGGGAAAATGGCGGAAATCCTTTAATTATAAGAGGAAAAGAAGGCTTTTAGAGGGGGTGACAGGGCGAAAAACCGCCCCATTTACAGAAATAGCGAAATCTAAGTAGGATAGGGGGAATTTAGATCATGCTGACAAGTTTATTGATGGTTTTTTCAATTCCTTCGGCTACTTCAGAAATGCTTTGGCCCACCATATAGGCGGGGGTTGAAATAATTTTATTTTCTTCATCAAAAACGAAATCAGTTGCGGCACATTCCTGATGCTGACTTCCCATAGCTTCAATCATGCTAATGCCTTCTTTATCGTTACCAATCGTTAAAGTGGGTTTGGCCGTTTCACTTTGGTAGATTTTTGCCATCATAGCCGGAGCGATGCATAAAGCTGCTTGTGGTTTTTTCTTGGCAGCAAACTCTTTCACTAACCTCATGACTTCGGGGTTCACATCGCATTCATCGCCTTTTTCTGCAAAGTTTGAGAGGTTC
This sequence comes from Nitrospinales bacterium, assembly GCA_047610985.1. Taxonomy (GTDB): domain Bacteria; phylum Nitrospinota; class Nitrospinia; order Nitrospinales; family VA-1; genus UBA8687. The sequence continues at coordinate 38,403 of JBLFWU010000017.1, forward strand.
TTGACTGCACCGAAACCACCGGGGAGCACCAGCGCATCAATATCATCGGCTTTGATCGCATTGATATCTCGAATTTCTCCACGGGCAATACGCGCCGACTCTATCAGTACGTTGCGTTTTTCCGTTGGCATTTCCTGCCCATTGTGATGATTGATCACATGTATTTGATCAATATCGGGGGCCATGCATACTGCCTTGGCACCAGCACGATCGATTGCCAAAAGAGTGATGACCGCCTCATGAATCTCCGATCCGTCATACACACCGCACCCTGAAAGAACGACACCAATTTTTTTCATAGTTATTTCCCCTCTAAATATAATAACTCGATATGAGATGATTTTTAATTGAAGACTAATTCTACCACCCTCTACCAAGGGAGGCAACGTTCGCAGACAAACTAAGAAAAAAATGAATACGGTTGAACATAGATTGTTAAAGGCTATGTTGAAAAGGGGGGATTATTTTTTCCTAAGGCCGGTAGTTATGGGCAAGCGCCTGTCTTTGCCAAAGGCTTTCGGTGTGATTTTGACACCCGGAGGGCCTTGCCGACGTTTGTATTCGCTGGCATCCACCAATTTTGCGACTCGCTTTATATCCGCTTTCGACAAGCCGGGAACTTTTATTTCTTCGACGGACTTATCTTCTTCAATGTATTTCAACAAAACCGGGTCCAGTAAGTCGTAGGCAGGCAACGAATCGGTATCTCTCTGATCGGGCCGTAGTTCTGCCGATGGTTCTTTCGTGATAATGGACTCGGGGATAATTTCTTTTTCGTCATTGAGCCAACGCGAAACTTTATAGACCCATACTTTTGGCACATCCTTGATAACGGCGAATCCTCCGGCCATATCGCCATAAAGAGTGCAATACCCTACACTGAATTCACTTTTATTTCCCGTCGCCAGAACCATCCATCCCATTTTATTTGAAAGCGCCATGAGTAAGTTGCCGCGTATTCTTGCCTGCAGGTTTTCTTCTGCCAATCCAGAGTCCATTCCTTTAAATGGTTTTGCAAGGATGTGATCGTATGCCTTCATGGCTTTTTCTATGGGAAGCGTCAAAGTCGCAATGTTTATATTCTTCGCCAGATCAAGAGAGTCCTGAATGCTGCCTTCAGAAGAGTAGGGGGAGGGCATCAACACCCCGACTACATTTTCTGGCCCTAGCGCTTGCGCAGCAATGACTGCGGTCAATGCCGAATCGATGCCGCCGCTCAACCCTAGCACTACTTTGGAAAATCCGTTCTTGGAAATATAGTCACGAGTGCCTAAAACCAGTGCTGAAAAAATCTCTTCCACCTCTGTTTTGTCACGGCAAATATGAGAGGGAAGGACGGGATATTTTTTCTGTTTCGATAGCCCCGCCGGTGTGGGGTAAGATCGAATATTGATTTTGGAAGATAGTTTTTTCTTTGGTTTAGGATTGATTGCAATATCGGAAAAAATCAATTCTTCTGCGAAAGAATTTCCCTGTGTGACGATTTTCCCATCGGGTGCGACCATCATGCTTTGTCCGTCAAATACCAACTCATCCTGGCCGCCGACCAGATTGACATAAGCAATATGCGAGCAATAACTGCGTGCACGTTGTTTGATCATTTTTTTTCGTGCTTTGCCTTTACCTTTGTGGAAGGGAGAAGAAGAAATATTCAACAGCAAGTCTACCCCCCCCCTTCCGCACAGAGTTTTTCCCGGCCCAGATTCCTCCCAAATATCCTCACAAATCGTGATACCCAGTGTTGCTCCTTTTAATGCAAACCGGACGGGAGTACTGCCTTCCTGAAAATATCTTTTTTCATCGAATACACCGTAATTTGGAAGAAGCATTTTGCGGTAAGTGCCAACATGCTTGCCATCGCAAAGCAGGGCCGCAGAATTATAGATGGTATTACCGTGCTTTTCTGCAAAGCCGACAATGGCTGTCAGCCCTCGGGTATGAGATACAATTTTTTCCAGGGCCTTGTGACTGTGCTTCAAAAAACTGTCTTTCAGTAACAAGTCTTCAGGTGGGTAGCCAGTGACCGCTAATTCTGGGAAAAGAATCACATCAGCACCCATTTTTCGGGCTTGTTTTAAATGGCCTTTTATTTTATTGGCATTGTAATCAAAATCGCCGACCATAGAATTCATTTGCGCCAGAGCAATTCGTAGGGTAGTTTCTGATTTTTTCGACATTGATATACCGCTCTTTTTACTTGCAGGCATTTTCGGCTTGTTTTTTGAGGGGTTCTTTGGGAAATTAATATTTCATCCCGTTTGGCAGATTATACTACAATAGATATTAATCCTTAATTATCTGGTCAAGAAAAAATATAGAGATATGACTGAACCTAACCAAGCAGAAGAGAGTATCAAACATTCAATTAATAAAAACGGATTCCCCGAAAAAGTAGTTCGTCTTCCGTTCAAGCCGGTTTACGATGCCTGCAAAAAACACGGTTCAAATTTATCGGATGTCCTAGATAATTTGCAGGAACAGCAGATTTTTGGGAAAATCATTGGCAATCATGTTGAGTTTCGTTCTCGCGAGAAAATCGATTTCAAGTCACCCAATCCTTCTTCTACTGATGACTTCTCGTGGGTAAAAGGTGCGGCGGGAAATATGGACGGATTCCAGGACGCTGCAAAAGAAGCCATGGGAAAAATGACTCCCGACCAAATGCAGGAAATTCGTAAATCTGTTGAATCTATGAGTGATGAAGAAAAGATGAATATAATGAAAATGTTCTCCCAGCGATTCGATCCTTCCAAATAATTTAACTCAAAATACATATGCTAATTTTTTCTAAAGATATTGGTCAACGAGACCACACTCATGCGCTGGAAGACAAGCTGCCAGACTTGAAAACCTATATGGAATACCAAAGAAAGCTGTTTCCATACACTGTTGTTCGGGCGGGATTAGACTTGGCCTACAAAGAGGTCGATGACATGCTCAACTTTGTCGATAATGATTACCGTCCGCCTGCCGACAGCAACAGACAGGAATACCCCGCAGATGTTGATCAGTGGTATCGTCAGCGGTTTCCCTGGTCGTCCGCATTTTTGAAAATGGAGGATATGCATTACGCTTTGGTAACTCTTGTTAAAATAATGGATTCCTTCCGCACTCACGAAGCCGGAAACAGTTATCATTGGACTGTTTTGTACGATTCTGTTCACAATATCATTCAGGTTTATAACAGTCTCATCCGGGAGAAACCGGATCAGTCTAGAGATATCCATTTGAGCAGTGGAGTTGAAGTAGACTTCGATGATTTTGTCAATAATTACTGGCTGAATCTCGATTTTATGATTTTTTCACAAGCCGACTATCCTCACAAACCGCATATGAAAAGAAAAGCAGCGATTGAGGAGACGATCCAACAGCGTATGGCAGAAGGTGAAGAGCCTTTGGTTGCCCTGGAAAACCTGGAACCGGATTTAAAACCCGATGAAGCCACGTTAAAACTTCTAAGGCGAGATCCGGTTGAAATGCGCTTACTTGAGTTGATCAGCCATCCTGAAACGGGAAAGCAATATGACAGTATCAATAAAGAGTTTATAGAAAACCAAGAGCACGGAAAAATTTCAATTATTGATGCCGATTATTTGGCTAATCACGAACATTCAAAGAAATAGAGATCACGGCGCAAAGCTGAAAGAGTCTATTTGACTCAAGCTGAATAGTGGTTTTGGCGACCTCTTGGGAGTTCTAGGCGAAGATTGATATGAAACTTTGTCCCTTCCCGAGCTTGCCTCAAGGTTGGTTGAATATTTCTGTGATGACTTTCTAAAGGAAATATCAGCCACTTGCTCCTTTTCGAAAGTTGTTTTAGGTCGTTTTGAAAGGACTCTTCTTAATGATCTTTTTCTCTGAGCTATTTGGCTATTTTCAACCCCGGTACCTTCCCAGACATTTTCCAGATTTTCCAAACCATCAAAATAGATCGCTGTTTCTTCATCAATCTCTACCAATTCTTTTGCTTCGCTAAACAAATCAAGAGGAGGAAGTTCTGTACTCTTGGCTCTTGTCGGATCAAGGTCTAAATACCTTGACTGGGAGATTTCTAGTTGAGGAAATAATTGTCCCGTTGTTTCATCAGCTCGCTGACTTAATGTTTTATCCCCAACGGGTAGGTTTCCCGTATCGCGCCGAGTGAATAATACGGATCCTGAAGATGCGATTGCGTTTTGCTGGTTGTTGGCTGCTCCTATAAAAGAAACGGTGATATTCCCAGTTCCAGTATGGTTAATATTAGTTATATTTATTTCGTCTAATTCGAAAATATTGATATCTCCCAAACCAGAATTATCAATATCCACCGACGTAATATTTGTTTCAATGGCATTGGCGGCGGTTCCAAACCCTGTTACGAGGTTGGCTATCAGAGAGCTTGCGCTGATATCCAAAGAAGTTGAGTCGGCATCACGAACGCCACCGTTTGTTGAATTCAAAGTAACGGAGCTTGAGGTTGTGAGCAAACCCAGAGTGATGTCTTCGTCAGCGGATAATGCAATAGTCCCTGTGCTGGCGCTAAAGGTAGTGCCATCTACCATTGTCAGTGCACCGCCGGATCCGTTGTTATCTGAATCATTATCCGCGGCCACAACAATGTTTCCAGAGGTGGTGATATCTCCTGCGGCTGTAAAAATAATGTCGTCATCGGCTCTGAGGGTCGTATTGCCTCCAGTTTGAATTGCGCCGTTAACGTTCAAGGAATTGTCTCCCTCGACTGTCACATTGAGGTCACCTCCTACCGTGGAAGCTCCTAATGTGAGTGCGCTGTTACTAATCACTGTTGCGTTGGCGGCTCCCGATGTATTGAAGCTAGCCGTGCCAGCGATAGTTAATATACCAATCCCCGCAATTGTTCCCTCGGATGTTGCAGTCAACGAACCAGTAGTAGTGACATTAACGCCAAAGTCCACGCCGCCTGTGCCCGCGTTAATGGTTATGTTGCCCAACCCTGATGAAGCTGTTCCGGAAAAGTTAACCGCGCTTCCTGTTGCAGTTGCGTTCAAGGTTAATGGCCCAGAAAAAGAAGTTACGTTGTCTACTGTGATGGTTCCGTTAGAGCTGTTCCCTATTATCAGATCTGTAGCATTGATCTGACTGAGTTCAGTATTGCCCAAAGAAAAACTGCCGGCACCTGAACCCAGCCCTATAGTCTGAGCGGATTGAGATGCCAACAATGTAGCCGTGCCTGAGTTGATTGAGCTACCGGCACCTAATGCTATACCGCTGGAGGTAACAGACAGAGAATTGCTATTGGTGTTCAGTGTCTGGCCTGCTGAGATTGTAAAAACACCACTGCCGTTTGCGTCACTATCTGAATTAAAGCTTGTTGTTCCGTTAGTAGTCAGGTTGGAAGAAAGAGTGACCCCATTTCCGGCATTTACGGTTACAGCCTGAAAAGTAGAATCGGAATTTTCAAAAATAACCGATGATCCCGAGGATGTTGCATTCAAAGTTACAGATGTGAACTGGTCCGTATCCGTTGAAGCGATTCCCTCCACCGTGACATTGCCATTGGTGTTATCGCCAACGATCAGGTTCCCGGCTATAATTTTCCCCAACTCGGTCGAAGTCAAACTCAAACCACAGGTACCACCGCAGTTGGAGGCTCCTAAGCGGATGGTGGCATTAGCCAGATTTGTTTGAATTGTTGTCGATGCGGTACCGCTGCTTAATGTCGTCCCTCCAATTGTCAGTCCATTTGATTTAAGAACAATAGCACCCGATGCTATGAAATTATTGTTGAGGTTAATAGCGCCAGTAGATTCAAGTGTTATCGCTCCAGCCGTCGTAATGCTGCCAGTGGATGAAGCTAATGTAATGTTTCCGGCAGATGAAATGGTGCTGGTATTGATGACTAGTCCTGTTGTGCCAGACAAAGTCATTGCCCCTTGTCCCGTTATAGTCCCTCCACTTTGTCCGATAGTCAGTTTCCCAACAAGGTTCAGTGATGTTCCAGATGCAATGGTTATGCTGCCATTGATCAGATTGAGATCGCCGGTGATCAAAGCCAGTTCAGCATTGCTGACATTCATTCCGGCAAACCCAGAAGTAAACCCCAATCCTAAACTTCCGCTATTTGATACGTTTATGGTGGTTGCGCTGGTGCCCGTATTTACCGATCCAGTTAAGCTCAAATCACTGGCCGTGATAGTCAAAGCGTTATTGGTTGTGGACAAGGCTCCGGAAATGGTTGTGCTACCAGTACCTGAGTTCAGGTCCACTGCGCCATTTGCCGAAAGACCGGCAAGAGAAATTCCCGAGCTTGCAGTCAAACTAGCTGTTGTCAATGAAGTCAGCGAATTACTTGCGGTGATACTGCCTGTGGAATTTAGAGTGAGCGAACCATTGTTAGCTGAAATCGTAGATCCGCCTAAAGTTATGTTTGCTCCAGAAATGCTCATTCCACTTGCCAGAGAAAGAGAACTTCCTCCTTGTAGATTGATGTTTCCTGTCGCCGTTAGTGTGCTGTTGCTGAGAGTTAAGCCGCTGTTGGCAGTCATCGTTACATCACCTTGAGAAACCAGAGCGTTGTCGATACTTATAGTTGAGCCGGTAGAGGTTAGAACCAGGTTTCCTGCGGAGGTTGTGTTGCTGGCGCTAAGTGTCAAGGCACCTACTGAGCTTAGAGTAACGCCACTTCCTATTGCTAATACGGAAGAGTTTGCGTTTATGGTCAAGTTGCCTGCAGACGTGGTAATACCACCATTTAAATTAATACCAGAACTTGCTGTCAGGGCAACGGTTCCGGCGGCAGTTAAATTGCCTGTTGTCGTGATGCTGGTTGGTGCTATCAACGTCAACCCGGCAGCCGCAGTCATGCCACCGGTAATGGCGCTCAAGCTTATAGATGTTGCGCTATTTAGAGAAATACCGCTGGCAAAGGTAATATTATCTTGTGCGCCGAGGGTATCGATACCACTATCTGAGTCTCCGTTTAAGCTAATAGCTCCTGTGGTCGTGGTGATATTGGCATTGACATTAATTCCGTTTACGGCTTTTGCTTCCAGTGAAGAAAACGAAGAGTCCGCCTGAAATACAATGGCGCCGTCTGAACCCGAGACATGTGTGTTCACATCGAGCACAACACCCTCATTAAAAGAAGTGAGAGTAATTGCATTTACGAAGATATCGCCGTTTAGGGTCCCACCTATGGTGAGCTTATTGCCACTGATCTTATTCAATTCAACTTGGCTTATAAACATGTCACATAGATTCGCGGTCGTCAGTCCACAACCTGTTAACGCAGTTCCACCTAAATATATATCTGTACCAGATCCAATGGTTACATCTCCTGCACCACTGTTTATGTTGCCTGTCAAATTTAAAGTTCTACCTGTTAAAGAGATATTCCCACCATTCGAAGTCAAATTTCCGATCACGAGATCGCCCTTAGCCTCAAATATGATATTGCCTCCCTGAGTCGAGATTGTGTCAGTCCCGCCAACGAATTTAATATCTCCGACAGAAGAAGTTATAATCCCGTTACTGTCTTTGCTTATAAGATTTTTTGTGGTTCGGAAGGTAACTGAGTTGCCAGTGCCATGCTGAAAATTAAGAGTATTTCCATTTAAATCGATAGTGATTGTTTCATCAGCTTGAAGAATAAGATTGGTTGTTACTGACAGCCCTTCGAGATGGCCTATAGAAAATATATTTTCTTGGAAGGTAGTTGCAGCACTCGCCGCATCCCCATTCGCATTAGAACTATTATCTACAATAGTAATCGTTGTTGGATCAAGTAATAGGGTACCGGTTTTTCCGTTTACCGCTGTGGTATCTACTGACCCATCAAAAAACAGTTCTTCTTTTCCCGAGACTTCTACAAAACTGCCGTCGCCAAAATATTTCCCGCCACGGCCTTTGACGATACCCTGAAAGTGCATCCTTCGATCTGCCCAGAAGATCATTCTTCCGCCATTTCCATAATTCACTGCATCCGCAAATATCTGTGTGTCGGGTCCAATATAAGTATTCAATGCATTGGGGACGGTTCCGTTGCCTTGATAGTCGCCGCCAAACAACAATGTTCCGCCTCCCGAGTCGCCGGAAATATCGATGAAGCCTGTTCCGTAAAGTCCAACCAGATGGCCCAGAACATTAATTTCGCCTCCTGTTTCTCCTGCGTTATAACCCGAAGCATCCAACTTTCCTGAAACATGGACATCGCCTTCGTCTCCACCCATCAAAATTATTTTTCCATTTTTCTCCATAACAGACCGTGCCTGAATCACGCCATCCATATTGATCACATGATCTACGATATCTTGAGCGGCATTGACATCCAGACGAACCACACCCCCATCAGCAAAAATACTTCCACTGTTAGTGACCAGAGACGATAGGGTTTCTCCATTCATTCCTGTTACCTGGTCTACCACTTTGCTGTCGATTGCAAGGTTGATCAATTGATCACCATAAAGATCGAGGGTAAAAGTTTTGCCTGAAGCCAGGCTCACTTTCCCCAGCCGGGCATTGATAACTCCCATGTTTTGTACACCCGGTGCCACCAAGGCCACCAGTCCACCTTCGGCAGCGGTTATGGTGCCTTGATTGACTATTGAATTCGAGAAACTTGAGGGGATATCGAAATTATAATTTTCACTCAAAAAATTTGAATCGGTAATATTGCTGGTTGTTGCCACTAGACCATGCACGTCCACTTGTGCCTTGTTACCAAAGAAAACTCCATTGGGGTTAACCAACCATAGATCTCCGTTCGATTTCATTTTCCCTAAAATTTGTGAAGGGTCATTTCCCGTTACCCGGTTCAAAGTGACTCCACCTTGTGACAACTGGAAGTCGACGAGCTCCATCGTATCGATATTAAAACTTCCCCAATCAATGATCGCCTTGGTAGTGCCCTGGTAAATATTCATGGTATCAGGGGTGGACGTATCATCAATAATCACTGAACCAGACTGAATCGTTGGGTCGGTAGGAAGTGCGAAAACGATAGAAGGGAAAATGCCTACCAGATAAGTCAAAAACGAAACCAGAAAAATCGCCCAATTGCTTGGTTTCCGGGAGAGTTGGAATACTCGTCCCGGGCGAGGGGCTGATTTTTCTCGAGGAAAAGGCATTGTTGGTTTTTCTCCGGTCTTTGCCGGGCCAAATGCCATCTGGTTCATTTTAAAAACGTTCATCTGCAACCTTAAAAATGTGTAGACAAGCTGAAAAACATTCGGGTGTTCTTGTTGCCCTCTGCCGAGACATCTCGATTTAGAGGCTTGTCAAATTCCACATACCCGGAAATATAATCCGTAACATTGAATCTCAACCCCATGCCAACTGAACTGAGGTCTTGTTTGCTGGAGCCGGTTGAAGTTTTGATTCGACTCCATACCGTTCCATAATCGAAAAATGTATATGCCTGGATGTCTTGAATGTAGGCTTTATTGATCTGAAAGGCTTTTTGTAATTCAAGTTTTAACGCCAAGCCATGGTCACCTGTAATTTCTGAAGGATCAAAAGCCCGTCCGAATTGTGAGCCGCCTACTCCAAACTCTTCGGATGCCAATAGTTTTACGAAGGAGTATTGCCATGAAGCCGCGCCCAATAGCATCCAAGAAGGAGTCAGTTGTTGCAGTCGAAGCACTTCGCCAGAAATTTTTGAAAAGCTGGCTCTGCCTTCAGGGCGCGAAAGCTGGAGTGCGCCCGATTCGCTGGCACCAAAAATGTTTAATCCCTGACTCCAGTTAATGCTAAGTAAGTTGACCCCGCGATAACTGTCGACGAAATCGTAAGACAAGCCAAAGTTGGCGATGCGTAATTTGTCTGTCGAATTCGTATCACCCAGAAATTCTGTAGTGGAATCTCTGCGGATAAAACCAAAATATGTGTTCAGGTTTTCAGCACGAGATCGGATAATAGGATGTGTCACTCTCAATGTGAAAGTGGTGCTATCCCCCTTCACCTCAAAAATTTCAAGATCAGCGCCAGGTTGAGACTTACTGGCTGAACCAGAAAAATAAATTTTGGTTCCTTCAGAAGAGATGGGCTGTTCATAAAACCCGCTAAAGAATCTCAACTCATCGGTTTGCTTTGTAATTGCCCCTTGAAAGCCGATTCGCTCATAAAGTCCTAGTAGGGAATTCGTGCTGGCATTGCCAGAAAACTGGATGGGGCCGTTGAACTTTGAACCACGGTTATCGACTCCAAGACTTCCCGCGTATTTTTTGTTTTCAAAAACCAAAGTCAGATCGGTAGCTCCTAGTTGATCTTCCGAAGGCGTTAAAACCGACTTCACTGTCACCCCAGGCAAATCATCTACCAAAAGCAAATATCGCTCGAGATCTTTGGCAAGTAGCGGTTTGGACTTTAAAAGCTTCCTGCGATATTTATTAAGCAAGCTTCTCGGGCCAATCACATCTCCCTGAACATTGACCTTGTCTACGAAACCTTCAATGACATCGATGCGAATGATCCCTCTGTCAATTTGTTGGGGAGGAACAACAGCTTTGCTTAAAATATATCCGTCATTCCTGTACATGTTTGTAATTGTTTGTGCGATGGCATATACCTGCCCTAACGAAATGCGCTTCCGCATATATTTTTTAAACAATCTGGAAAATCTGCGTTTGCTGTAAAGGGTCGAACCCTTAATAACCATTTTCCGCAAAACAAACTTTACCTTCCGCAACTCCTCGGGAAACATAGGCTTGAGATTGTCTTTTCGTACGGGTATCTTTTGCGCTTTTGGTTTTGCTTG